>DASYQM010000172.1:0-7521 GCA_036005525.1 Streptosporangiaceae bacterium | reverse complement strand
GCGCCACGGTCAGCCTCACCTCCGCCGTTTTACCGTTCTCTGCGGCAAGACCAGCCGCCGCGGAGAACGCAGCCACACTACGCACTGTAACGCGGCGGCCCGGCCCGGCCGTCCACCCCTGAGCCGCCGCTAACGAGCCATCGCGCGCGCAAGTGGCCCCGCGACTTCGGCGCTTGGAACGCTCACGATCTGGACGCGGCAGTCGCGCTCACCGCCAGCGACGTCCGCATGGAAGGACGCCCGCTACTGCTCCCTCCGGCCGGGTCCGCGGCCATGCCGCCTACCGCAGCTGGCTCGAATCGACCTGGCAGATGCTGCCCGACCTGCACATCGAACTAGCCGGCCCGGTCCTGGCCACCGACAACGGCACCGAGGCGGCGGCACCATGGCGGCTCCGCGGCACCATGGCCGGCCCTCTCCACCCCGCTCGGCGGTGGCGCAGGAGCTGCTGGGCGCGAAGCCGGAGCACCACTGGCTGCGGCTGTGCTACGCCCGGCCCGGGCACCTGTTCCCCTACCTGCCCACCAGCCCGCCTACCACAGCGGCTCAAAGCCGCCGCGCCGGCGGCACTTAGGTCGCGATCAGGGCGGCGATGATGTCGCGCACCCGGTGCGGCTCTAGTGCGCAGGTGGCGTCGCCGACGGACAGCTCCACCCGCTGCACACCGGGATCGATGGTGGGCATGGCCTTCGGCCAGGCCCAGATCCGCTGCCCGGCGGCCAGGTGGCGGGCGGCCGCGGTGAATCTGTCCTGTGTCGTGTTCAGCAGCAGGTGCATCATCGGCACCTGGGGCGGGTCGGGCACGACCCGCACGCCGGTGGCATCGGCGAGGGCGGCCGCGATGGCGCGGGCGTGGCGGAGGTAGGCGGGCATCAGCGGCAGCCGGCGCCGCAGGCAGGTCAGCGCCGATGCGGCGTTGGGCCACAGGCCGAACAATGTGCCGCCCATGCGGCTGCCGCCACTCCCGCACCTCGGCGAGGATGTCGGCCGGGCCGGCCGCGCAGCAGCCCGGCAGCGCGCCGATGCCTTTGTAGAACGACACGTACACGGTGTCGAACAGCGCCGCGATCTCGGCCGGCGGCTTGCCGTACCCGGCTGCTGACTCCCACAGCCGGGCGCCGTCAAGGTGGGCGGCGGCTCCCTGGCCGTGGGCCCAGGCGGCCTGAGCCAGCAGGTCGTCCCAGGCCGGCTGCTGGCCGCCAAGATCACGCTGTGGAAGTTCGATCAGCAGCGCCGCGGCCGGCTCGCCGATCGCGGCGAGGTCGCCGATGGTCATCAGGCGGTCCGGGCCGCCCGCCGGGCGCCCGGTCAGGCCGTGCAGGCGCTGGTATGCCTGGCCCTCGTGCCGGTCCAGGTGACACATGGGGTGAAAGATGACCGTCTTCCGGTGCCGCCGGTCGGCGTGCACCCGCAGCACGCACTGCTGGGCCATTGTCCCGCTGGGCAAGAACACCGCCGCTGGCTTGCCAAGCAGCCCGGCGATCTCGGCCTCTAGCTCGGCGACAACGCCGCCATCGCCGTAGCGGTCGGTGGCCGTGCTGGCGGGGATGCCGGCCAGCAGGTCGGCGGCCGTGACCTGCCCGTGGTCGGCCAAGAACACCGAACACCGGGCGCGCAGCGCGGCCTGCTCAGCATCGGACAGCTCCTCGGTGGCAGGCATGGCTCATTATGCGCTGCGAGCGCGCGTGAACAGACCGGTCGGCGGCGGCACATGGACCGCCCAAACCGGTCCCCGCCCAGATGGTCTCTGGCCCCGACGGTCGCCGGTGTGTGATTAACCGGCGCCGAAGGAACCGTGGCGGGCTGTGGCCCGTCCAATCTTGGAGCCGGGACCGACGATGAGGTCGGAATCGGCAAGCGCGGCGGCCACGGCGCGCAATCGGGCCTGGGCTGCTGTGTGACCACTGCCGCCGTGGCGGCAGCGCGGGGCGTGGCCGGAGCGCACGAACCCTTGGCAGGAGGGTGACAGAAAAGGAAAGCTGCGATGGTGGGTCATGGCAAGCCGGCGGATAGGGCTGGCAGGCGGAGCGGGCCGCTGGACGCGGCCGTGCAGTGGGTGCTGGCCGTGATCGCTGTCAGCGCTGTGATCGTGCTGGCAGCGTGCGGCAGCATAGCGGCCGGCGGTGCCGGGCACCCGGCCTCGGCGGACGCCGACCACGCCACGGGGCCGGCTGCCGCTGCGAGTGCGTCGGCGGGCGTGCCGCTCTGTGCGGCCGCCCGTAGGGTGGACCGGGTCGTGGCCAGCCTGCCCGCGAGCCACTTCCGTGAGATTCTCCCGCGGGGCATCACGATCACGGACGCGCCCCGGGTTCGTGCCCTGGCAGCCGCGCTTTGCGCGCTCCCGCCCATGCCGCCGGGGCTGCAGTGCCCAGCTGACTTCGGTGGGATGTTCCGGCTGGTGTTCGCGGCAGGAGGGCGTAACTTCCATCCGGTCCGGATCCAGCTGTCGGGTTGCCGCGCTGTCGCCGGAGTTGGGCCGGCCCGATCGTGGTCGCGGTCTGCCCGGTTCGGGCCGCTGCTGACCAGGACGGTTGGCGGCAAAGGCCGGATGATCCCCGGCATGCACCCGAGCAGCGTCCCGACGCCGTGACGCGCCCGCTGCCGAACGGCGGACCGGTTTCAGCCTCCCATGGGGTGAGGCCGGTCCTGGGGTCTACGGGCAGCCCTCATCGGGGCGCAAAGGTGGCCGGGCCCGTGGGCCCGGCCACCGCTTGTGCCGTGGGGAACCTGCTCACCCGTTGGCTGGCGCCCACTGGTCGGTAAAGCTGCGCTTTTGGGCCAGGGGACTCGCGCTGTCGAGGACGGTTCCCTCGGCGATCGCGTCTCCGGTGATGGTGAAGTTGGTGCCGTTACCGGCTGCCTGGGTGATGTGGAAGGTGTTCCAGAACGAGGACTGCAGTCCGCCGCGGTGCGTGCCGGAGGTGTTGGTGATGGAGGCATTGGCGAAACGTGCGGTCTGGAAGTCAGCCAGCGGCAGGATGGTGGATGTGGCGGTATCGAACGGTGCCTCGCTGATCGCCTCGGCGCTGTTGCGTCGGCAGGTGGCGCCGGCCGGGCAGGCCCTGGTGCGGGTGAAGTGCTGGCCGTTGGTGGTGTCGGAGAAGGTCAGCGTGAACTTGCGGGTGGACCGGTTGTAGTACACGGACAGGCTGATCGCGTCGCCGGGACTGACGGTGATGCTCGGGTAGCCCGGCGCGTTCGGGAACATTTCCCAAAACGGCGCATATACCGGCGTGGTGCCGTCGCACCCCGCGAGCAGGCCGGTCTGCTCGACCGTGGTTGACGTGGACCGGAAGCCGTCCAGCCCGACCCAGTGTCCCGACCACGCGCCGTTGCTGGCGGTGACCCCGGTGCAGTCCAGGGGGGGCACGGTGAAGTGCGCGGACACGAAGCGGAAGGTGGTGGTCCCGAAGCTGGCGGCGTACCCGGCCCAGTTGACAGACTCAAGGCTGGTGACCGTGGTGGCCGCCGACGCGGCCGCGCCCGGCCGGGCGCCAACGGCCTTCAGCGGGGTACTTGGCCGGATCGACGCGGGCACCTTCGAACTGGTGACCGTAGTGACCGCCGCAGACGCTGGGGCAAAGGCGAGGGCGCCCGCCGTCAGGGCGACCGCCAGGGCGCCTGCGGCAACGCCGCAGGCGCGGGAGGGTTTCCTCATCAGGTCCCGACCTTTCACGGGACTAACCGATCGGCTGGACTCATCTAGCCGGCCAGCCGGCTTCTGATGGCGGCCACCCGCCTCATCTTGCTGAGCGCCCGAGACGATGACGCCCGGGAAGCACCAGCGGAGTACCGGCTGCTGGGTAATTCTTTTCTCACCGCACAGCATCGGCCATCGGGCGGCCCGTGGCCAGCGAATCGCTGGACCCGGTCACCGGCCGCTTGTGCGCTCAGGATGAGTCGGCGCGAAATGCTGGGGAAACGCCAGGTTGCGGCACCGCTGATGGCGCAACGCGCCACACACCGGGCACGCCGACCGGCGCACCGCCGGTTCCAGCCGGGCGCGGGTGTCGGCGTCCAGCTTGCGGGGCTCGGGCTGAGCGGGAAGCCGCACCGGCCCGCGCAGCGCCAGTTCCGACACGAAACGCTGGTACCCGGGCTCGCACTCACCGCACCGGCAGCCGCGCGCCCACGCCAGCACCGTGCCGTGCGGCGGCGGCGCGGGCGGCAGCTTGCCCCATGCGGTCATGCATCCACGGTAAGGCAGCGGTTTCTCCGCCAGCAGCGGGGCCGGGCCCGGTCTCCCGCTGGCGTGGCAGTCGAGCGGCTCCTGTGGGAAGAGGACGGCCCGCACTCATCAGACATTGTGGGAGTTATCTGGCCGTCGTATGGTCAATCTGTTATCTGGCCTACGCGCACCGCACGTTCAGCCATGGCATGAGGGGGCGCAGCCAGGAGAACGCGGTCGCGGCGGAGACCGCCGGCTTCCCGGCCGCAGGCCCTGCCACAGCGACCCGCTGCCCGATTCGTCTCCATTGGCCACGGGGCCCGGTTGCCCGGCCGGGCCGGCTTGGCCGCGAACCCACAAGCGCGGGCTGGAGCTGAGGATCGAGGAGGCAGGGGTGGACAGCGCGAAGATCCGGGAACTGGATGCCCGCTACCTGGCGTCGGTGCTGAAGGTGCGGTTCTTCCCGCTTATCATCGAGCGCGCCGAAGGCTGCCGTATCACCGATGCCGACGGCGTCACAAGGCTGGACTTCACGGCCGGCTGGGCAGTGGCGAACTTGGGCTACAACAACGCGCGGGTACGTGAGGCCGTCGCTGGCCAGTTCGCGCGGACATCTTTCGGCACTCTCACGGCGATGATGAGCGAGCAGAGCGTTCAGCTTGCTGAGCGGCTAGCCGCGCTGTTTCCCGGCGAGTTCGACAAGAAGGTCTGGTTCGGCCTGCACGGCTCGGACGCTAATGACTGCCTGGCCAAGCTGGTCCCGCTCGCTACCGGCCGCAGGCGAATGATCTCCTTCATCGGCGGGTACCACGGGCAGACTGCGGGGGCGGCCGCTCTCAGCGGGCACACCGCCCAGGCGAAGGCCGGCGGCGGCGGGAACGTGATCAAGATCCCGTACCCGGACCCCTACCGGCCAGTGCTCGGTTACGACCGCGATCCCGGCGATGCGGTGCTCGACTACCTCGAGAACTACATCCTGCGAACCATCTGCCCGCCCGAGGACACGGCCGGCATCATCGTCGAACCAGTACAGAGCGACGGAGGCGACATCGTGCCTCCGCCACGCTTCCTCAAGGGCATTGAAACGATCTGCCGCAAGCACGGCATCATGCTGCTGATTGACGAGGTCAAAATCGGGTTCGGCCGTTCGGGGCACATGTTTGCCTTCGAGCACTTCGGCGTCGTGCCCGACGCGGTGTCGCTCGGCAAATCGATGGGCGGCGGCATGCCGATCAGCGCGGTCGTCGGGCGGCGCGACCTGCTTGACGTCGCCCCCGCCATCAACATGTACACGATGGCCGGGAACCCCGTGGCGTGCGCGGCCGCGCTGGCGAACCTAGATGAGATCGACCGGCTGGGACTGGTCGCTCAGGCCGGCCGCACCGGCGGTTATCTGCTCGATCGGCTCCGCGGCCTGCAGCAGCGCCACACCCTCATCGGCGACGTGCGCGGTCTCGGGATGATGCTGGGCCTGGAAACCGTCCGTGACCGCGAGACCAAGGAGCCTGCCGATCGCGAGATGGCGAAGATTGTCATGCGGGCCTTCGAACTGGGGCTGGTAGTTTTCTACGGCGGTATCTATTCCAATGTCATGGAGATCACTCCGCCGCTGATCACTACCCCTGCCGAGGTTGACGAGGGAGTGGCTATCCTCGACCAGGCGATCGGCGAGGTCGAGGCCGGTGAAGTCAGCGATGAGGCGCTCGGCGAATACGCCGGCTGGTGACAGCACAGCGTTCCGTCCCAGGCCGCCCAGGCCCAGGCGGGCTCGCTCCAGCGGGAGGTGTCCGCTCACGCAATGGGACTGCCGGGCTTGAGCCACCCGGAAACAGAGGGCCGACCAAGAGCGGCAGGCTATAACGCCGACCGAGCAGGTGATCGCGTGCAGATCATGCGGTTCGGGGAGTCTCCGGCCGCGATTTGATCGGCCGCATTTGGCCCTGGCCGTGAGTTAGCGGACGCCCCCAGGCCGCGCGGCCGTGATTGCCCGCGCGGCCTGGATCTCGATGGCGGCATGGTCAGGCGGTCCGCGCTGGCAGGTGCCGCCGGGCTGCCCATGCCCGGTCCACGATCACTGCCACGGCGGCGGCGATGATCGCGGCCGCGAGGGCAATGAGGGTGATCTGCCAGCCGGGCATGCCGCCGGTGACGATGGCGTGCACCTGCGGTGGCGGCTGCACGGTCCCGGCGCCGCCACCCGGTGGTGGCACGTTAACGGCGAGCGCGGCCGGGGACGCGGCGGTGAGTGCCAGCAGGGTGGCGGCGAGCCCGGTCAGGAGACCGGCCAGGCGGCGGATGGGATGGATGTGGTTCATGGTGACCTCCTCGTGGTCGTTGCTGGAGGCCAACGCTCGGCGAGGGAGGTTGCAGAACGGTTGCGGCCCGGTTGGCACCGGGTCGGGGCGGGCGGTTACGCCGGTTCGGTAGGCAGGCTGGCCAGGGCGGCCCGGGTCTGGTCCGCCAGGGCCACCGCGCGCCGGTCCTGATAGATGCGCAGCGCTTCGCGCAGGCTGGCGGCGGCTTCGGCGGGTGCGCCTGCGAGCTTGGCCACCTCGGCCTTGGCGACCAGTATCTCGGCCTGGACGTCGGCCCAGGTGGTTGGCGCGACGAGCGCCTCGGCCTGGCCGGCGAACTGGCGGGCGGCGGTGAACTGGCCACGCTGGGCGAGGACCTTCGCCCTGGCAGCCCGCCACCGGACCTGCGCGTCGAGGTCGTCGGCCCCGGCCAGCGCCTCGGATTCTTCGGTCAGCCGGTACGCCTCGCCAGCACGCCCCAGCGCGTACTCCACCTCGGCCAGCCTGGGCAGAAGGGAGCAAAGGTATCCGCGTCCCCCCGTCGCGCGCAGCGCGTCGCAGCCCTTCTTCAGCTCGGCCTGGGCCGCAGCGAGATCCCCGGCGATCATCTCGATAAGACCCGCTTGTGCGGCGCTCACGGCCGAGTCGATCGCCGCCCCGCAGCTGGTTTGCGTGGACTGGGCGCGCGTGATCGCCGCGCGGGCATCGGTGAAGCGGCCGGCGTAACCGTACAGCAACGCGAGCGGCTGCAGGATGGCTGCCTGCGCCCACGGGTCGCCGGATGCCGCTTCAAGGTATTGCTCCGCGCGGCCGATCGCCACATCCGCGGGGACGGGCAGCTCCTGGAAGGCCCATACCAGCGAGCTTGCGACGATGAGCTTTGTGTAGTGGTTACCGCTTTCCTCGGCACAGGTGATGGCGCGCTCGAAGGCCTCGGTGGCGCTCGACGAGTCGCCGAGGCTCACGCGCAGCGATCCGATTGCGCCCCATGCTTCGGCCAGGCCTGCCAGGTCGCCTTCGGATTCGAGCACCGCCGCGGCGGCCTCGCATTCCCCAAGA
>DASYQM010000171.1:0-37834 GCA_036005525.1 Streptosporangiaceae bacterium | reverse complement strand
ATCAACCTCACGATAGAGGCGCAGACGAAGTACTACGGCGATGGCGTGGTCGGGAAGTCCGACTGGCTCGATGGCGAGATGAGCCTGGTCGACTACGGCGCCCGCTCGGTGCCGAACCTGTATCTGGCGGCGCCGCTGCAGTCCATCAATGCCAAGACCGGGCAGGGCGCATGGAATGCCGCCCGTTTCAACAACCCCACCTACGACAAGCTCTCGAAGCAATTCATCGCCACGGTGGACCTGCAAGGACAGAAGCAGCTGGCCGGGCAGATCCAGCAGCTCCTGCTCGACGAGACCCCGATCATTTGGGCCTACTTCTACAACTACCTGGCCGCCACCCAGAAGAACGTCACCGGCGTCTACCCGACGGCGCAGGGGCAGTTCTTCCTGTGGAACGCCGCGAAGGCCTGACCGATACCGCACCGGCCTCCCCGGTCCGGCCCCCGGGGAGGCACCGGTGACCTTGGTGGTGAACCGGCGGGCCGATTTCACGCTGGACACCTTCCGCCGGGCTGCGTTCGGGCGGGAGGACGTGGACATCGGCCCGGCGGCACGGGACGCGATGGCCGCCGCCCGGCGCGGGTTCCTGGCCCTGCTCGACTCCGACCGGACCGCGTTCATCTACGGCATCACCAGCCGCCCGGGGGTGGAGGTCGCGACGGCGGTGCCGCCGGAGCAGCAGCGTGAGCACGCGCGCCTGTTCCGCGCCGAGTCGGGCTACGGCTTCGGCGGCGGATGCCACTCCGAGCAGGTCATCCGGGGCATGGTCTTCGCCCGGCTGGTGGACTTCGTCGAAGGTCACGGGAAGGTCCGCCCCGAGCTCGCCGAGCGGGTGGCGGCCCTGCTGCGCGCGCCCCTGCCCTGCGTGCCCCTCGATGGCCAGGCCGGCCCGGGCGAGGTCCTGCCGATGCTGCTGCTTGCGGGCTGGATGGGGGACCTCGAATTCGAGGAAGGGGAGGGCATGGCGCTGGTGAACGGCAGTCCCTACTCCACTGCCGTCCTCGCCGACAGCGCGGTGCGTGCCAGGAACAGGCTGGCCCAGGCCGAGGCGCTCTTCGCGCTCTCGGCCGACGCATTCCGGGCGCCGCTCGAGGCGTACGACGAGGCGCTGGAAGATCTGTGGGCCGACGAGTACCAGGTCGAGGCGCTGCGCGCCCTCCGCGCCCACCTGGCCGACGCCGAGGTATCGGGCCGCCTCAGCCATCAGGCGCCGGTGAGTTTCCGGATCGTGCCGAGGCTCCTCGGCGAGGCCCGGCGGGCCGTCGCGGGGGCAGAGCGGGCGGCGGCTGCGGCGCTCCGCTCGGTCTCGCTGAACCCGGTGTACTTCCCGCCCGGCCCGCACCATCCCCTCGGTCGGATGGCGTCCAACGGCGGGTTCCACAACGCGACCGCGCCGCCCGTCCTGCAGTCGCTGTCGTCCTGCTGGGCGGAACTCGCCCTGGCCGCCGAGCGCCAGATCGAGTGCTTCCACCGGGGATCCGCCTACGGGCTGCCCCATCTCCTCAGCCCGCCCGGGTACCGCGGGGCGATCGGCGGCCCGACCAACCTGTTCGGGTGGGCGGTGACCGGCTACGTGGAGGCGGCCCGCGCCGCGGCCGCCCCCGCGCTCATGCCCGCGGTCGTCGTCGACTCCCAGAACGATCTCTCCACGGCGACCTCGCTCGCCCACCAGAAAGAGTTGCACGCCGCCGAGGCCTTCGGCGCCGTGGAGGCCATCCTCGCGCTCGTCGCCATCCAGGCGCTGTTCGTCACCGGCCGCAGACCGGCCCCGCACCTGCAAGACCTGGCCGCTGGGATCCGGTCGGTCTTCCCCCCCATCGAGAACCCGCATGGGCGTGACCTCGCAGCGCAGGCCGAAAGGCTCGCCGGGGCCTTCCGGTCCGGCGCGGTCACAGGCCGACTCGACTTCGCCCAGTCTGGTGCCGCCGGGCCAGGCTGACAGACCTGGGCCTCTGGGCGGCGCCGCGGGCCGGCGGGGTCCGGCCGCGCCTACAAATTGGCAGCGTATTCCTGGTAGGTCTTGGCGATACCGCGGTCCGTGCCGAAGAACGAATGCTTCGACATGTCCGGGGAGTAGCGGGACGCCGGTGGCGTCTTGCCGGCCGCCTCAGCCACGGCCCGTACGTGATGGGGCGCGGCGCCACAGCAGACGCCCAGGTAGCGCACGCCAAGCGCGAGCGCGGCGGCGGCGAACTCGCCAAGTTCCTCGCGGGTGCAGGTAAAGGGGTCGAGCCAGGTGGGGAAGGCCTGTGCCCCGCCGCGCTCGGGATCGCGCAGGGCCTGCATCGTCGGTTCCGCCTCGGTCGTGCGGTAGGGCACCGGCAGAGCCGCCACCTCGCAGGACACCGCGTCGCGCACCCGCGCCAGCACCGGCAGCATCGTCCGCGGCCCCCGGGTGCAGTTGAGACCGACCACGGTGGCTCCGGCCTGCTCCGCCTGGCGGCAGGCATCTTCCGGGGTGACCCCGTCGCGCATCATGCCGTCCCGGTGCACTGCGAACGTCACCACCGCCGGCAGGCCGGCGGCACGGATCGTCTCCAGGGCCAGGAGCGCTTCACCGGCCCAGCTGAAGGTCTCGGCGATAACGATGTCGGCGCCGGCCTCGGCGGCCCAGGCCACCTGTTCCTCGAACGCGGCCCGGACCTGCTGCTCGGCCGATGCCTCCGGCTCGTAGACGTTGGTGTTGGACAGGTTGCCCGCCAGCAGCGTCCCCGTTTCGCTGGCCACCCTGGCCGCGATCGTGAGCGCCTGCCGGTTGAGCGGTTCGAGGATCTGCTCCTTGCCGATGACCCGCAGCTTCTGCCGGTGGCCGTAGTACGTGAAGGCCTCGACGACGTCGGAGCCGGCGTGCACGAACTCGCGGTGCAGTCCCTCGACCACCTCCGGGTGGTCCAGGACAACCTCGGGGACAAACGCCCCGGCCTGGAGATATCCACGCCGCTCGCATTCGAAGAGGTAGCCCTCCGCGCAGACCACGGGGCCCTGCTTGAGCATTGCGGACAGATCAGGCATACGGTCCTCCTTGCCGGGGCGCGAGTCCGGAGCATCCGGCCGACGATCCTGCCACCGTACAGCACGGGTGCCAAGCGCGCCCGAGCTGGCCGCACTGGCGGCAACCTGCGGCGCGGCGGCAGACTGGCGCCATGGCTACCAGGGAAAAAGAGGTCACCGGGGGCGCGCCGCCGGCCGGGCGCAGCGAGGCGTGGGCCGCCGCGAACCCGCGCTCACAGTCCCTCTCGCAGCGGGCGGGCCGCGTGCTGCCGGGCGGCGTCACCCACGACGTACGGCGGGCGACGCCGTTTCCGCTTGCGGTCGCCCGGGCCGAAGGCTCGCGCAAGTGGGATCTCGACGGGCACGAGATCGTCTGCTACGTGATGGGCCATGGTGCCCTGCTCCTGGGGCACAGCCACCCCGGGGTGGTGGCGGCGGTACGCCGCCAGGCGACGCTCGCCTTCCACCCGGGCGCGTGCCACGAACTGGAAAGCGAGTGGGCCGAGGCGGTCGTTGACCTCGTGCCATCGGCCGAGCTTGTCCGCTTCACGGCCAGCGGCACGGAGGCCTCGCTGCTGGCGCTGCGCCTGGCCCGGGCGGCCACCGGCCGGCAGCGGGTGGTGAAGCTGGCCGGCCACTTCCACGGGTGGCACGACCAGGTCTCGTTCGGCACCGACGCGCCGTTCCGCGGGCCGGACACGGCCGGGATCCCCGGCGCGCTCGACGAGGTGGTCGCCGTGGTGCCGCCGGACGCACGGGCGCTGGCGGAGGCCCTCCAGGGCGGCGACGTCGCGGCGGTCATCCTCGAGCCGTCCGGCGCGGCGTGGGGAACGGTGCCGCTGCCCGACGGGCTGCTCGCCACGGTGCGCACGCTGACCAGGGCGACCGGGACGGTCCTCGTCTTCGACGAGGTGGTGTCCGGCTTCCGCTGGTCGCCGGGGGGCGTGCAGGCCGCGGCCGGGGTGACGCCCGACCTCACCGTGCTCGGGAAGATTCTCGCCGGCGGCATGCCGGGCGGTGCCGTGGCCGGCCGGGCGGAGCTGATGGAGCACCTGTCGGGCGCGGACACAGACCCGCGCCGGGTCGGCCATCCCGGCACGCACAACGCCCACCCGGTCTCGGCCGCCGCCGGCGTCGCCGCGCTGCGCGTGAGCCGCTCGGGCGAGCCGCAGGAGCACGCGGCCGGGCTCGCCGCCACCCTGCGCGCCGGGCTGACCTCGGTACTCGCCGAAGCCGGCGTGCCGGGATGCGCCTACGGCGAAAGCTCGACCTTCCACCTGCTCATCGGCCACGCCGGGGAGCCGGCGGAGGCCAGCATGCAGGCACTGAAGGCCGGCGGGATGAGCCCGGAACTGTCCGCCGAGCTGCACAACGGCATGCTGCTGGAAGGCGTCCACCTCTTCCACGGGTCCGGTTTCCTGAGCGCGGCCCATACCGAGCGCGACGTCGAGCAGACCGTGGCGGCGTTCGCCGCGACGCTGGCCCGCCTGCCCGCCGGGCTGCTGCCATGACCAGCCTCGCCGTCGTTGGGGGCCGCGTCGTCGATCCCGGGCAGGGGATCGACGGCCCGCTCCGCGTTGCCATCGCCGACGGCCGGGTCGCCGCCCTTGGTGAGGCGGCCCCGGCGGCCGAGACGGTGGACGCCAGCGGCCTCGTGCTCGTGCCCGGCCTGGTCGACCTGCACACGCACCTGTATCAGGGTGTCTCGCACTACGGTATCGATCCCGATACGAACTGCCTGCGCCGCGGCGTCACCACCGCCGTGGACGCCGGCTCCTCGGGCGCTCAGACCTTCCCCGGGTTCCGCCGCTACGTCATCGAGCGCGCGGCGACCCGGGTACTGGCCTTCCTCCACGTCGCGGTGCAAGGGATGATCACCAGCCTGGTGGGCGAGCTGGAGGACCTGCGCTGGGCTTCACCCACGCAGGCCATCGGGCGAGCGCGCGAGCACCCGGACGTGATCGTCGGCGTGAAGGTGCGGCTGGGGTACCAGATGGTGGGCAACGACCCGGAACCGGCGCTGGATCTCGCCCGGCAGGCCGCCGAGCAGCTCGGCCTTCCGCTGATGGTGCACATCATCGACATGCGCAGGCCCATCGGCTGGCTGCTCCCGCATCTGGGCGAGGGCGACATCGTCACCCACTGCTTCCACGCCAGCGGGGGCGGGATCCTGCATCCGGACGGCCGCCTGGACCCCAGCGCGGCCCGGGCCCGGGCACGCGGCGTCCTGTTCGACGTCGGCCACGGGGCCGGCAGCTTCGCGTACCGGGTGGCGAGAGCCGCCCTCGCGCAGGATTTCCCGCCCGACACCGTGTCGAGTGACTTGCACGCCCACAACGTCGCAGGGCCCGTGTACGACCAGGCAACCACCCTATCGAAGCTGGTCCATTGCGGGATGAGCCTGACCGAGGTGGTCAAGGCGGCGACCGCCGCGCCGGCGGCGGCCATCCGGCGCGCCGGCGAGCTGGGGTCGCTGGCGCCCGGCAGCGAGGCCGACCTGACCGGCTTCGAGCTGCGCACCGGCGAGTGGGCGCTCCCCGACGGGGCGGGCGAGAGCGAGGCCGTGGAGACGCTCATCGTGCCCCGGCTCGTGGTCCGGGCCGGGCGGGCTCACCGGCTGGATCCGGTCACTCCAGGGCCAGTTCCTCCCGTTGGATCGCGGTCATGAGCGCCGTCCGCGGCCGGCCCGGGTCATGACTTCCGGCGCGGTCTCGTCCCGGTCCGCCGGCACCCTCGCGGTCACCGGCGGCGCCGTGGTGACGCCGGCCGGGACGCTGCCCGCCGACGTGGTGATCGGCGATGGCACGATCGTCGCGCTGGCAGAGCCGGGTGCGGCACCCGCACGGGCCGAACGGCTCGACGCGGCGGGATGCCTCGTGCTGCCGGGAGGGGTGGACCCGCACTGCCACATCATGCCGGACGTGGCCGCCGCGACCAGGGCGGCCGCCCTCGGCGGCACGACCACCGTATTGTCGTTCACCAACCCCGAGCCGGGCGAGGGGGCCGTTCGGTGCCTGGAGCGCCGCCGCGCCGAGCTCGCGGCCGCCCAGCCCGCGGTGGACGTGGGGCTGCACGCGATGCTCTACCTGCCAGACCAGGCCGAGGCGGCCGACCTGCGGGCCCTGCAGGACGCCGGCGTATCCGGGATCAAGGTCTTCCTCGCCTACCCCGAACTGGGGATCATGTGGTCCGCGCGCGGGCTGTTCGAGCTGATGACCCTCGCCGCGCGGCAGGGGCAGGTGGTCCAGGTCCATTGCGAAGAGGGCCAGGTGATCGACGGACTGGTCGCCGCGGCGGTCGCGGCCGGCCGCACCGGGGTGAGGCTCTTCGCGGAGACCCGCCCGCCGGGGACCGAGGCGGCGTCGGTGGCCCTCGCCCTTGAGACGGCGGCGATCACCGGGGCAACGTGCTACCTCGCGCACCTGTCCTGCGCCGAGGCGCTCGATCAGGTCCGGCTCGCGCGCCGCCGCAGATCGCCGGCGCTGCACGCGGAGGTCTGCCTGCACCACCTCGTCCTCGATGACCGCCATTACGAGCGCAACGATGCTGAGCGCTATCTCGTGTGCCCGCCGCTCAGGCCGCCCGGGCATCAGGAGGCGCTGTGGCGGGCACTCGCGGACGGGACGCTCGACACGGTGGGATCCGACCACTGCCAGGAGCGGTCGCGCACCATCTGGGAGTTCGCCCCGGACGGGCGCGGTTACTCCTACGGGATCGCGGGCATCGGGGCCCGGCTTCCGCTGCTGCTGTCGCACGGCCTCGCGCGGGGCGTGCCCATCGAGCGGCTCGCGGAGGTCGCCGCCGCGAACCCGGCGCGCGCCTTCGGCCACTACCCGCGCAAGGGAGCCATCGCCCCCGGGTCCGACGCCGACCTGCTGATCTGGGATCCGGGCGCCGGGATGACCATCGCCGCCGGCACCTTCGACGACGGCACGGGCGACAGCGTCTACTCCGGTGAGCGGCTGTCCGGCCAGGTGCGGGACGTCCTGCTCCGGGGCAGGGCGCTGGTCCGGCACGGCCGTTATGTAGCACAAGGCGCGGGCGGGACCTACCTGAACGGCCGCGGCGGCTGAGCGCCGGCGTATCACAGGGCCGACTGCTGGCGGATGGCCGCGACGAGCGCACGTGAGGTGGCGGTCATCTGCCGCTGCCGCGGGTAGCAGAGGGCGATCTCGCGCGGGCTGAGCAAGTCGCGGGGCGACAGCCAGGTCAGCGACGAGTCCACCGCGCGCCTGGCGGCGAGGCGCCCGATGCAGGCGTGCCCGAGCCCGGCGGCGACGAGCCGCTGCAACGCCAGGTTGTCGTCGGTGCGATAGACGATCCTCGGCGCGATACCGCGCCGGGCCCAGGCCTGCTCTAGTTCGCGCTGCCCCTGCCAGCGGCGGGTCCAGGCGACCAGGTCGACCCCGTCGAGCACGTCGAACCCCGGCCGCCGCAGCTCGGCGATCGCGCTGTCACGACGGGTCAGGATCACCCACGGGTCGTCGAGCACCGGCACCGCCTCGATGACGTCATCCGGCTCGGGATTGTTGATGAAGGCCAGGTCGAGGCGCCCCTTGCGGAGCGCATCCGCTCCCGCCGAATCGTCGACCCCGCTCAGGACCACCTCGACCCCGGGATACTCATCGCGGAAGGCCCGCAGGGCTGACGGCATGATCTCGGCCGCCGCCGTCTGGGAGACGCCCACGCGCACCCGCACGGTCTCGCCGCGTTCGGCTTCCTCGGCGTCGGCCGCCATCGCCTCGACCTCGCCGAGAGCGCGCCTGGCCCGGCGGCAGACCGCCTCGCCGGCCGGGGTCAGCCTCACCTGCCCGCGGCCACCGGGCCGGTGGAACAGCGGCCAGCCCAGCGCCGCCTCGAGCGCAGCGACCTGATGCGACAGCGCCGACTGGGTGTACCCGAGACTGGCCGCGGCCCGCCGGAACGATCCGAGTTCCGCCACCGCGAGGACCGCCCGGAGCTCGCGCAGGCCGAGCCTAGTTTTAATCGATTGAATTGATCGTACATCACTCATTTCTTCAGATTAGCTGTTGTCTTCTTCATATTAAAATGCGATTGGCGCGCCGTTCCAGCACCGGAATCGCGGGAGAGGGATCAGTGACCGAGGAGCAGGGCCCGGTAGCCAGGCCGCAGTGTCCGGTGGCCGGGGAACGGGCGCCGACCCACCAGCGGAAGGGGCCGGTCCGCGAAGGGAAGGGGCCGGTGGCCGAGATGCCCGTCCGCGGCCCCGGCCCGGTTCGCCTGTTCCGCTTCCTCATCTACGGCCTTGTCCTGGCCAGTTCCGCCACCCAGTACTCGGTGGTGCCGATCCTTCCCGTCTATGCCCACCGGTTCGGCCTTACCGGCGTCCAGCAAGGCATGGTGCTCGGCGCGACCGGGCTCGCCACACTCGCCGTCTCGGTGCCGGCCGGGGCCCTCTCCGACCGGTTCGGCGCGCGGAGGCTCACGCTCTGGGCCGGCTGGCTGATGTCGATCGCGCTTTTCGCACAGGCGGTGGCCGGCTCGTTTCCGGTCCTGCTGGCGGCGCGGCTGGGTTTCGGGATCGGCTTCGCCGTCATCTGGACCGCGGGGCTGTCCTGGCTGGCCGAGGCCGCGCCGGGCGGGGCCGGGCTCGGCGGGACGGTCGCCAGTGCCGGGGCCGGCGGCGTGGTCGGGCCGGCCCTGTCCGGAATGGCCGTCCAGTACTTCGGCCTGATGAGCCCGTTCCTCGCCGTGGCCGCGGGCTTCGCCGTGCTCACCCTGGCACTCGGGCTGCTCCGGATGCGGGTCATCGCGCCCGCGCCCCCGGCCCGGATGGGCGCCAGCCTGCGGGCAGCCACCGCCGACCGCCGCACGATCGTGGCGGCCGCCGCAATCGTGACCGCGGGCGTCACGACTGGGGTCTCGGCTCTCCTGGTTCCCGCCGAGCTGCACGTGGCCGGGGCGTCACCGGGCCAGATCGGCCTGGTATTCGCGTTGGGCGGGGTGCTGTTCGTGGTGGCGAGCATGCTCACCACCGCCGCGGGCCATCGGGTCGTGCGCATGTCGGCGGTCATGGCCGGCATGCTGGCCCTTGCTTTCGCCCTCTCACCGGCCGTGCTGGCCTCGACGCCGTTCGCCATCGTCACTATGCAGTGCGCCACCACAGCCATGCGCTCGGTGCTCTGGACGGTCAGCTACCCCCTGGCCGTTGCCGGGTCGGAGCGAAGCGGGGCCGGCATCGGCGTCGTGATGGGGCTGCTCAACGGGGTGTGGGCGGCAACCGTGCTGCTAGGCCCGCTGGCGGCGGGGCTCGCGGCGGGGAGGCTCAGCGCCCAGGCTGTTTTCGGGCTGACCGCGGCGGCGTGCCTGGCCGTCCTGGCCGTCACCGTCCTGGCGGCAGGACCTTTGCGGCGCCCGGCCCGGGTGGCCTGCGTGCCGGGCGGCGACCTTGCAGCGGGCGGCGACCTTGCAGCGGGCGGCGGCCAGATGCCGAGCCGGAGCCGGCACGGGAACGGATGACCAGCTAGGCCTGCCCGTCACCAGGCTTCCGGGCCGAACGGGTCGTCTCCGTATCCCCCCGGCCCGGACAGCAGCGCGAGGTCCGACTCCACCATCATGGTGATCAGCGCGTCGAACCCGACCTTCGGTTCCCAGCCGAGCTGCTTGACCGCCTTGGACGGGTCGGCGCACAGATGGTCGACCTCGGCCGGCCGGACGAACGCGGCGTCGCAGACCACGTGGTCCCGCCAGTCGAGACCGACCACCCCGAACGCCCGCTCCACCAGCTGCTCCACGCTGTGGGTCACCCCCGTGCCGACCACGAAGTCCTCCGGCACGTCCTGGGCCAGCATGAGGTGCATCGCACGCACGTAGTCACCGGCGAACCCCCAGTCACGGCGCACCGAGAGCGTGCCGAGCCGAAGCTGGCGCTCCAGCCCGAGCTTGGCCCCCGCCACGCCGAGCGACACCTTGCGGGTCACGAACTCGCTGCCCCGGCGGGGCGACTCGTGGTTGAACAAGATGCCCGAGATGGCGAACATGCCGTACGACTCCCTGTAGTTCTGGGTCAGGAAGTGCCCGTACGTCTTGGCCACGCCGTACGGGCTGCGGGGATGGAACGGGGTCTGCTCGGTCTGCGGCGACTCGGCCACCATGCCGAACATCTCCGATGACGACGCCTGGTAGAACCGGATCTGCCCGCTGCCCGGGCTGCGCGACGCGCTGATCCCGCTGCACACCCGGATCGCTTCCAGCACCCGCAGCACCCCCAGGCCGGTCAGCTCCCCGGTGAGCTCGGCCTGCTGCCAGGACATGGGCACGTAGGAGATCGCCGCCAGGTTGTAGACCTCGTCGGGCTGGACGCGCTCGACCGCGGCGATGAGGCTGCCCTGGTCGAGCAGGTCGCCGCGGACCAGCCGGATCTCTCCCAGCAGCTCACGGACCCGGCGCACCCGTGGGTTGGACTGGCCGCGCACCAGGCCCCAGACCTCGTAGCCCTCCGCCAGCAGGTGCTCGGCGAGGTAGGACCCGTCCTGACCGGTGATCCCGGTGATCAGCGCACGTCTCGTCATCGCCAGTCCTCCGCCTGCTGTCGCTGGAGGGGCGCAATGGTAGCGGACATACCCGGTGGTAATGTTCGCGGCTAGCAGGCTGATCATCACGGACGGCGGAAGCGACGGAAGGGTGCGAGGCTGCGTGCTCACGATCGGTCGCCCGCTCCGCGTCGCGCTGGTCTCCTACCGCAGCAAGCCGCATTGCGGTGGCCAGGGCATATATATGCGTCATCTGTCCCGTGAGCTGGCCGCGCTCGGCCACCAGGTGGAGGTCTTCTCCGGCCAGCCCTATCCCGAGCTTGAGCCGGGCCCCATCCTGCGCACCGTGCCCAGCCTGGATCTGTACCGGGAGCCGGACCCGTTCCGCTGGCCACGGCCGTCGGAGTTCCGCGACTGGATCGATGTGCTGGAGTTCGCCGCCATGCGGTCGGGCTCCTTCCCCGAGCCGCTCACATTTAGCCTGCGGGCGCGGAGGGTGCTGCGCGCCCGCCGCGCCGAGTTCGACCTGGTCCACGACAACCAGGTACTCGGGTACGGGCTGCTCGGGCTGGCCAGGACCGGGCTCCCGCTGGTGACCAGCATCCACCACCCGATCAGCGTGGACCGGCAGATCGAGCTTGCCGCGGCCCGGGGCCTGTCCCGGGTCTCCAAGTGGCGCTGGTACTCCTTCGTGCGGATGCAGGCACGGGTGGCCCGGCGGTGCGGCCCGATCCTGACCGCCTCGGAGTCCTCCCGCGATGACATCTGCCGCGACTTCCGCGTCCGGCCCGCGAGCGTCCGGGTCATCCCGCTCGGGGTCGACACCCGCGTGTTCCATCCCCGCTCATCCCGCGTACCCGACCGCATCGTGGCCGTGGCCAGCGCCGACTCACCGGTCAAGGGGGTCGGGACGCTGCTGCGGGCGTTCGGCAAGCTCGTGGCGGAACGGGACGCGCAGCTGATCGTGGTGGGCCGGCCGGCGCCCGGCGGCCCCACCGAGCGCCTCGCCGCCGAGCTCGCGCTCGGCCAGAGGGTGCGCTTCGTCCACGGCATCAGCGACGCCGAGCTCGCCGAGCTAGTGGCGGGCGCGGAGGTCGCCGTCGTGCCCTCCCTTTACGAAGGCTTCTCGCTGCCCGCGGTGGAGCACATGGCATCGGGGACACCGCTGGTGGCGAGCCGGACCGGCGCGCTGCCCGAGGTGACCGGCGACGCCGCCCTGCTGGTGGAGCCCGGAGACGCCGAGGAGCTTGCGGCCGCGCTGCGGGGCCTGCTCGACTCGCCGGCGGAGCGGGCCCGGCTCTCGGCCGCCGCCTGGCGGCGGGTCCAGGAGCGGTTCGCCTGGTCCGCCGTCGCCCGCGCCACCGTGGCCGAGTACGAGCGGGCGATCGCCGCCGCGCGGCCGCGGGCCGGTGAGCCGGCTGACGCCGGCGAGCGCTCCGGCGCCGGGGAGCAGGCTGGCGCCAGGGAGCAGGCTGGCGCCAGGGAGCAGGCTGGCGCCGGGGAGCAGACCGGCGCCGGGGCGGAGCTGAGGGGAGCTGGCCAGTGCTGACCGTCGACTTCGGCCGCTTCCCGGTCGGCCCCGGCGACCGGGTGCTCGACCTCGGATGCGGCAGCGGGCGGCACGCCTACGAGGCGTACCGCCGCGGCGCCGACGTGGTCGCCTGCGATGCCGACGAGGGCGAACTGCGGATCGTGGCGGGCATGGTCGCCGCCATGTACAAGGCCGGGGAGGCGCCGACCACGGCGCACGCCCGCCCGGTCGCCGGGGACGGCACCGCGATGCCGTTCGGCGACGCGGTCTTTGACCGGGTGATCGCGGCCGAGGTGCTCGAGCACATCCACGACGACCAGGCGGCCCTGCGTGAGATCGCGCGGGTGCTGCGCCCGGGCGGACTGCTGGCGGTGACCGTGCCCGCCTGGCTGCCGGAACGAATCTGCTGGCGGCTGTCGGATGACTACCACAACGTCCCAGGCGGCCATGTCCGCATCTACACCCGGCCCGAACTCGAGGCCAAGCTCCGGCGGGCGGGGCTGCCGGTGGACGGCCACCACCACGCGCACGGCCTGCACTCGCCGTACTGGTGGCTCAAATGCGCGGTGGGGGTGGGCGACGACGATCATCCGCTGGCGCGCGCCTACCACCGGCTGCTGGTCTGGGACATCATGAAGCGCCCGGCACCCACCCGGCTGGCGGAACGGGCGCTGAACCCGCTCATCGGCAAGAGCCTTGTGCTCTACGCCCGCAAGCCCGTCACCCTGGCGGCCGGCGCCGAGAGTGCGGCGGGCCGCCAAGACCATGCCGCGGGCCGCCCCGAGCGTGCGGCGGGCCGCCAAGACCTTGCGGCGGGCCGCCCCGAGCGTGCGCATGCCGGTGCGTGAGAACCGGGCCCGGGCCGCGCACCCGGTACTCGCCGTGCCCGGCGTGCTGACCGCGGCCGACATCATGGCCACCGGCAGGAGCATCGTGGCGGTCCAGGAGCCATCGGGGGCCATCGGCTGGCCCGACGGCCACACCGACGCCTGGAACCATGTCGAGTGCGCGATGGCGCTGTCGGTCTGCGGCCTGCGCGAGCCGGCCCGCCGCGCCTACGGCTGGCTCCGCGCCACGCAGCGGGCCGATGGGTCGTGGCCGAAGAAGACCGCCGCCGACGGCGCGGTCACCGATCCGGCCGCAGAAAGCAACCAGGTCGCCTATGTCGCGGCCGGCGTCTGGCACGAGCTCCTGGTGACGCGGGATGCGGCCTTCGCGGCGCGGATGTGGCCCACGGTGCGCGACGCGATCGAGTACGTGCTGGCCCTGCAGACGCCCCGCGGTGAGATCGCCTGGGAGCGCAAGGCCGACGGCAGCCCGGCCGGGTACGCTCTGCTGGCCGGCTGCTCCAGCATCTACCAGAGCCTGCGCTGCGCGGTCATGTTGGCGGAGTTCATGGGGCAGCCCCAGCCCGACTGGGAACTCGCGGCCGACCAGCTCGGGCACGTGATCATTAACCATCCGGAGGCGTTCGCCGACAAGAGCCGGTTCTCGATGGACTGGTACTACCCGGTCCTCGCCGGGCCGGTGCGCGGCCCAGGCGCGGCAGCCCGGCTGGACGACCGCTGGCCCGACTTCGTGGTCCCTGGCCTCGGCGTACGCTGCGTCAGCGACCAGCCCTGGGTCACCGGCGCCGAGACCTGTGAGCTGGTGCTCGCGCTGGACGCGATCGGCGACCGCGGCCGGGCGGTGGAGCTGTTCAGCGACATCCAGCACCTGCGGGACGCCGACGGCGCCTACTGGACGGGCTGGCAGTTCGTGAACCAGGCCCACTTCCCCGGCGAGCGCAGCAGCTGGACGGCGGCGGCGATGATCCTGGCCGCTGATGCGCTGGCGGGAGCGACCGGTGGGGCGGGCCTGTTCCGGGCGGCCGACGCCAGTGGCGCGGCTCTTCCCCCGGCTGACGCCAGCGCCTGCGGCTGCGCGCTTCCCGCCACCAGCTGAGTCCGGCGGGCATCGCAACCCGGATCCGGAAAAGCCCGCCGCCCCCGCGGCTCGTGATCATGACCTTGGTGTCGTCAGATGTGCACCCAAGTCATGATCATGACGTCCCGGGTGACGTGCCGTGCGCTCCAGGACGCGCAGCGAACCTTCCACGGCCACCTCGGTGAAGGCGCCCGAGGCCAGTGCACGCAGGTAGATGCCGTGGGGCGCCTGGCCGCCGTCGGCCGGGTCGGGGAAGACGTCGTGGATGGCCAGGGCGCCGCCGGGCGCCACCCAGCCCGCCCAGCCGTCGTAGTCGGCCTGGGCGGCCGCCTCGGTGTGCCCGCCGTCGATGAAAAGCAGCCCGAGCGATGTCCGCCACAGCCGCGCCACCTGTGCCGACCGGCCGACGATCACGATGACGTCCTCCTCCAGGCCGACGTCGCCGAGGGTGGTCCGCACGTGCGGCAAGGTGTCCAGCCGCCCGGTGCGGGGATCGACCAGGGCGGGATCGTGGTACTCCCAGCCCGGCTGGTTCTCCTCTGACCCGTGGTGGTGGTCCACCGTGATCACCACTTGGCCGGCCTGACGGGCCGCCGCCGCCAGGTAGACGGTGGACTTCCCGCAGTAGGTGCCGATCTCCAGCACGGGGCCGACCGGGGCGTACGCCGCCGCCGCCCGGTACAACGCCAGCCCTTCGGCGGGCGGCATGAACCCGGTTGCCGCCTCGGCGGCGCGCCGCAGACGGGCCGGCATCGGTGCGGCCCGCGCCCTGCCCACCCTCAGGGCGGTCCCGGCCTTGCCGGGTATCGGCGCGGTCCCGGCCTTGCCGGGCATCGGGGTGGTTCCGGCCTTGCCGGGCTCCGGCGCGGTCCCGGCCCGGCCCGAGCGGCCGTCCCCACTCTCGGCGGCGCCAGTCACGACCCAACCTGCCGGTGGTCAGATGCCTGGGCCCGGGGGGAGAATGCCGTCATGCGGGTCACGGTCGATCGCGATCTCTGTGAGGCCAACGCCGTCTGCGCCGGGCTCGTGCCAGAGATCTTCGACGTCGACGACGAAGACGTCCTGCACATCGCGGCGGGCGACGTGCCGCCCGAACTCGCGGGCGGGGTTCGCCGGGCGGTGGAGTCCTGTCCGAAGACGGCCCTGCACGTCGAGGAGTGAGCAGCGCGGGTGGACGGCGCGGGGTGGGTCACCCGCCCGCCGGTGGCTGCTGGAGTTCGACCCGGTTGCCCGCCGGGTCGGTCACGAACGCCTGACGGCCCGGGCCGACCGGCACCGGATCGGTGACGGTGACGCCCTGCGTGCGCAGTTCCGCCACCACCGCGTCCAGATCGGTCACGGCCAGCGCGAAGTGCTGCCCGAGTTCCGGCGGCACCTCGGCCTCGATGAGGTGCACCTGCTGGCCCCCGGCGTCCAGCCATGCCCCGCCGAAGCTGAAATCGGGTCGGTCGGTGCGCTCGGTCAGGCCGAGCACCCGGGTGTAAAAGTCGCGCGCCGCGTCGACGTCGGTGACGTTGATCGAGACATGGTGAAGCGCGTACGGTCGCATGGCGTCAGTCTCCCAGGCCGACCTCGCCGCGGCCAGCCCGCGCCAGGCGGCTCAGCGCCTGGGCCAGCACATGCTGCTTCTTGCAGAACGCGAACCGCACCTGTGACCTGCCGGCGTCCATGTTGTCGTAGAACACCACACTGGGGATGGCCACCACGCCGACCCGGCGCGGCAGCTCCCGGCAGAACTCCATGCCGTCCGCGTAGCCCAGCGGGCGCACGTCCGTGGTGATGAAGTAGGTCCCGGCCGGCCGGTAGACCTCGAAACCGGCCCCGGCCAGCCCCGCGCACACGAAGTCACGCTTGACCCGCAGATCCGCGCTGATCGCCGCGTAGTAGTCGTCGGGCAGGGCAAGCGCCTCCGCCACCGCGTACTGGAACGGCCCGCCGGTCACGTAGGTGAGGAACTGCTTGACCGTGCGGACCGCGGTCACCAGCTCCGGGCTCCCGGTGACCCAGCCGACCTTCCAGCCGGTGAATCCGAACATCTTCGCCGCCGAGCTGATCGTCACGGTGCGCTCAGACATTCCTGGCAGCGAAACGATGGGCACGTGGATGCCGTCGTACACCATGTGCTCGTAGACCTCGTCGGACACCACCAGCAGCCTGTGCTCGCAGGCGAGCTCGGCGATCCGGGCGACCTCATCCGGAGTGAACACGGCCCCGGTCGGGTTGTGCGGGGTGTTCAGCAGGACGAGCCGGGTCCGGCCGGTGATGGCCGCGCGGAGCGCGTCGAGGTCAGGGCGGAAGTCAGGCGGCCGCAGGGTGACCGGCACCCGGGTCGCCCCGGCCATCGCGATACAGGCCGCGTAGGAGTCGTAGTACGGCTCGAACGCGATCGCCTCGTCGCCCGGTTCCAGCAGTGCGATCAGGGCCGCCGCTATGGCCTCGGTCGCGCCGGCGGTGACGAGCACCTGTGTGTCCGGGTCCACGTCGAGGCCGTAGAAACGCTTCTGGTGCGCGGCGACCGCCTGCCGCAGTTCCGGGATGCCCGGGCCAGGCGGGTACTGGTTGCCGCGACCCTCCATGATCGCTGCGGCGGCCGCGGCGGCGATCTCGGGTGGCCCGTCGGTGTCCGGGAAGCCCTGGCCCAGGTTGACCGAGCCGGTCGTGCCGGCGAGCGCCGACATCTCGGCGAAGATCGTGGTTCCCATCCCGGCGAGCCGGGCGTTCAGCAGTGGTCGGTTCACCCCGCCATGACATCATGCCCGGGCATCTGACCCGCCCCATCCCCACCGCACCGCCGCACAGCAGCGCTCCCGACCCCTGCCCCGCACCCGAACCCACGCGCTGGGTTCCGGCGCGGCCCGGCTACGCTGCGGGCATGCGCATCGCACTGTGCCAGTTGCCGATCAGCCCCGATCCGGCCACCAACTTGGACCGTGTCGCAGAGGCGGTGGCCAGCGCCGCCGACCAGGGGGCCGACCTCGCGGTCTTCCCGGAGGCGACCCAGGTCAGATTCGGCAGTGACCTGCGCGCCGTGGCCGAGCCGCTGGACGGGGAGTTCGGCACCTGCCTGGCCACGCTGGCGCGCAACGCCGGGGTGGCCCTGGTCGCGGGGGTGTTCGAGCCGGCGCCGGACGGGCGGGTCTACAACACGGCGGTCGCCTACGCCGGCTCGGGCGAACTGGTGGCGGCCTATCGCAAGATCCACTTGTTCGACTCGCTGGGCGAACGTGAGTCGGCACTGGTCGCTCCCGGCTCGGAGCCGGTCGTCGTGGATCTCGCTGGCATCCGGACCGGCTTCGCGACCTGCTACGACATCCGCTTCCCCGAACTGTTCCGCGCCCTGGTGGCGCGCGGTGCCGAGCTGGTCGTGGTGCCGGGCGCCTGGGCGGCCGGGCTGTTCAAGGAGGAGCACTGGGTCACGCTGGTGCGGGCCCGCGCGATCGAGAACACCGCCTGGGTCGCCGCGGCCGGGCAGGTCCCCGATCCCGCTTCCCCCCCGACCCGCGCGCCGACCGGTGTCGGCCGCAGCATGCTGGTCGATCCCATGGGGGCCGTCCGGGCCGACTTGGGGCTGTGGCCGCAGGTGGGTGTGGCCGAACTGGACAGCGCCATGACCGACCGGGTGAGGGCGGTGCTGCCGTGCCTGGAACACCGGCGCGACGACGTCTTCGGCCCAGCCGACCTCGCCGGGCGGGCCGACACAGCCGGGCCCGCGGTCGCGGTCAGCGGATCCGGGCCTGCCACAGAACGGGATGCCGCCCGGTCCCGGTAGCCGCATAGCCGACGCCGGTGAGCACGTTTCCGGACGCGCTGAGGCCGGTGATCTGCTGAGCTCCGGGCACGCTCCGCCATGTGCCGGCCGGCCGGACCGCGTGCCAGGCAATCCCATTGCGCGACCACCAGGCGATGACGTCCTGGGTCCCGCCAGCGCCCAGCGTGCCGGTGGCGAGGAAGCCTTCGCCGACGGTGACGAGTGCCGTCACGACGGTCGAGCCACCGGGCCGGGGGAGCGAGATCTCCCGCCAGGTGCCGCCACCGTCGACCGAGACAGCGCCGAACGGCACGGGCCCGGACGACCGCGCCTGCACGCCGATGGCAGTGATGCGACGCCCCTGGATGGCCACCCGCTGGAGCACGGCGCTGCCGGCACCGGCCGGCAGCGCCAGGGGCCTCACCCGCCACCCCTGGCCGTCCCGGGAGAGCCAGACGGCCGGGTGCGTGCCGATGGCGCCCGCGGCCGCGAAACCGGTCCGGCCGGCCGCCACGGCCAGCAGCGCGGACGCGTCGCTGTCCGGCACGGCCCCCGTCCACGATCCCTGCGGTGTCCAGGTGGCGAGGTCGGCCGACCACCACAGCGCGGCCACCGGCCGGCCCTGATCGTTCCGCACGCCCGTCACCACGTAACCGGACGGCCCGGCCGCCGCCCCGGTCAGCGTGAGGCCCGGCCCGGTCACGGACCCGGCACCGGCGGCCGGCCGCCAGGTCCATCCATCCGGCGAGGTTGCCAGGACCGGCTGTTGCCCGCCTTCGGCGGCGGTAGCGGACTCCAGCGCGCCGGCCGCCCCCACCTCGGCCTGCACGGCGCCGCTGCCCTCATCGCCGACCGCGAGCCAGCCCGCACCACCGTGGACCACGCCGGTCAGCCCGGGACCCGTGCCATGCCAGGACCGTGGCGCGGCCACCGTCGCCTGCGTCCACCGGCCACCGGCCGGGCGGGTCCAGATCGCCGGTGCCCCATCGGCGTGGCCCACGGCGATCTGTGCGCCGGGGTCGACTCCGATCTGTGCGGCGGGGCCGACTCCGATCTGCCCGGCATGGCGGACGCCAACCTGCCCGGCAGGTCCGACGCCGAGGCCGTTGACGCTGACGCCCGCGGCCGCCGTTGCCGCCAGGGCTGCCTGACCGACCGGCAGGCGATGTCCCCTGGCCAGCAGGAACGACCCATGGCGGCTCCGGCCGGCCGCCACGACGTTGCCGCCGGGCCCGACCGTCGCCCCGGTTATGCCCGTGGCCGAGGACCGGCCGAGATCGGCCGCCCGGCGCCAGGCCCGTCCAAGCGGGCTGACCAGCACCACGCGGTGATGACGGGTCGTGGCCGTCACCACCACGCCCTGGTCGCTGCCCGCCACGGAACTCACGTACAGCGGGGCACGCCGATAGGCCTTCAGCTTGCCGGCGTACCGCCAGGAGGACCCATGGCCCCAGACGTAGGCCACCGCGGCCCGGGCACGCCTGGAGGCATGGCCCGGCCGGATGGCGACGAACCCGGAGCCGGTGGCTGCCAGCCCGCTGAGCCTCGCTGTCGCCCGCCGGTTGACCGGGGGGTTCGCCCGCCACCAGTGGGCGCCGTTGTCTATGCTCCGCCACACAGCCCGGGTTTCGTTGACAAAGCGCACCTTCCGCTTCCCGTAGTGCCTCACCACGATGCGGGTGACGTCTCCGGCGATCATCAGCGTGCCGCCGTGCGCGGCCGCCCACCGCAGCGCGACGACCCGTGCCTTTCCCGCCGGCAGGTCGAGTTGGCTTGCCCCCCAGCGCTGCCAGGTCAGCCCGTTCGCGGACATCCACAGCACGGGGGTGCGCACGACACCGGATCCGTGCGGGTGCAGATTCTTGCCCACGGCGACGTACCCGCCGCTCGTCCGCGCCAGGGCCAGCACGCGGTCACCGCTGACCAGCGGCGCGATACCCGGCCCGAGCTGCCAGGACCGGCCGTCCGTGGACGTCCACACGGCGTCGGGCCCCAGGGCGAGCCAACGTCCCTTGCCACCTGCGACCATCAGCGGCACGGCGCCGACCGTGGCATCACCGCGGGGCGCATGCAGGACGGCCGACTGCCAGGTGCGGCCACCATCGGGCGACATCAGGACCAGCGGGCGCGCAACCGGAAGCGTGGCCTGCGAGCCAACCGCCACCACCGTGCGGCCGGCCGCAGCGATCGCGGTGAGCGAGGGCGGCACCACGTGCGCGGGCGCCCCGCCCGGCCCAGCGAACAGCCCGTCGGCGACCCGGGCCGGGGGGTAGGCCACGACCAGTCCCGCCGGGCCGTGGCCCGGGTCAGCGCCGCGCGGGCCAGCGATAACGATGCCCGCCACCACCATCGCGAGCAGCGCCACGCAGACAACTGCACCCACCGCGACGGTGCGCCTGCCACGCCGGCGTTTCCGCCCACCGCGGATCGCGAGGACGGGCCTGGCTCGCCGCGCACCAGGTGATAGCGCGCCAGCCGCCCCCGGCAGATCGGGCGGCACGGCCGACGCGGCGGCCACGTCCACGGGCGCCACCGGCGCGGACACGACCGGCGCGGACACGACCGGCGCGGACACGAGCGGAATCGGCTCGGTGCGTTGCAGGTCGTCGTCCGCTGAGTTCCATGCCGCGGGCCGCTGCCACTCGAGTCCCGCGGCACGCCACGCGCTCTGCGACCACTGCCACACGGACCGGCCGCCCGTCCCGGTCCTGGCGGTCCCGGGACCGGGCCGGGCGCGCGGCCCAGCATGCGCCCTGGGCGCCTCCACCGAGGCGGATGCGGGGCTGGGAGACCGCCGCTCGTCGCTCGCCGTCAGGCCTGGCCGGCCGGGGCCTGCCGCATCGATCCCCCCGGGATGTCCGCGCAGGGCGGGGCTGCGGCCGAGCGCGGGGACGACACCGCGCAGCGTCCAGGCCGAAACGGCGAGGCTGGCGGCCCCATGGGCGGGGACGGCGTTGTTGCTCACTGATCGTCCAGCGGGGCGGCCATGTGTGAACGGGGCATGCGCGAGCCAGGGAGGAACGCGATGTGTCTCACGCCCGACGATGCTAGCGGCGCGGGCGCCTGCACCTGCGGAGATCCGGTCAGGTGCGAGTTGGTGTCCTGATCCGGCCGGTTCCGCGCCCACATGTGGATCCGGCCGGACGGCACGCCTCGGGCACGGCCAGCCGTCGCGATTGGGCGGTGGCGAGCGCGCCCCACAAGCTCCGTATTTCGTCGTCATTGACGCGCTCAAGGAACCGCCGCATCGTCACGTCCTGGTCGCCGCCGGAACGCAGGACCTCCGCCATCAGCCGGGCGTCGTGATCCTCGCGCGCCTCGACGGGCCAGTACTGCCAGGCTCCGGGGGGATCGACTGGCCCACCGACCCCGGCAGACTCACGAGTCGCCGCGCTCGCTGTTGTCGGCCAGCGTGGGCTTGTCGGCCAGCGCGGGCTTCCCGGCAGGCTCGGGCGCATTTCCGGCCCGCTCGGGCGCATTTCCGGCCCGCTCGGGCGCGTTCTCGGCCGACTCAGGCGCGTTCCCAGCCGGCGCGGGCTCCCGACGGCGGCGGCGCACCGCCCAGACCACCAGCGCCGCAACCACCAGCGCCGCGATCGCGATCGCGAACCCGGTCCCGACCTCCCGCTCGACCACCGTATAGGCGGATCCGGCAAGGTAGCCGAGCAGGCAGTAGCCGACCCCCAGACGATCCCGCTGACCGCGTTGTACACGGCGAACGTGCGGTACGGCATCCGGGCTGTGCCCGCCAGCGCCGGCATCAGGGCCCGGAGCACTGCGGTGAACCTGCCGACGAGCACGGCGGCCGCGCCGCGCGCGTTCATCGTGGCGGCTGCCTTTTCTACCGGGCCGGACACCCGGCGCAGGAACCCGGAGGCGACCACCCGGCTGCCCATCCGACGGCCTGCCTCATAGCCGATCAGCGGGCCGACGATCGCCGCAGCCACCACGACCAGCATGAGCAACGGCAGCGAGACCCGGCCGCGGCTGGCCAGCACGCCGCCCAGCACGACCGCGATCTCGCCCGGCAGCACAAACCCGAAGAACAGCGCGGTTTCACCGAAGACCAAGGCGGCTACCAGCGCGTAGGCGAGCGGCCCCGACAGGCGGCCCAACTCGGTGGTTATCGCGCTCACGCCCGCTCCCTGCGGCCGGCGGATGGGTCTGCTAGGTGGCCCGACTTCGACGATAGACGCACCGAGACCAGCCACATCTACCGGTAAGCCTCGCGTCCGCGCAAGATCGGGCATCATCGAGTGAGCGTCCACGCGTCGTCGTTTTCCAGGCCTGCGAGGGGGTGGTTGATGGCGGCACCACAGCCGGGCCCGGAACTCGAGTCCTATGCCCACACTGCCCGGCCGACGAGCTTTACCGGGCTGATCACGCGCGACGGCTCCACCGGGTACGCAGCCGAGGCCGGCCGCTACCAGCTCTACGCGTCGCTGGCCTGCCCGTGGTCTCAGCGGGCGCTGATCGTGCGCGAACTGCTCGGCCTGGAGCGGGTCATCGGCCTCACTCTCGCCGACCCGATCAGGGATGAGCGGGGCTGGCGTTTTCCGGCCACCACTGGCGGGCTTGACCCGGTCACCGGCGCCCGGTACGTCTCCGACCTGTACCTGGCCACCGACGCCGGTTACATCGGCCGCTTCACGCTTCCGTGCGTGTGGGACACCCGGACCCACCGGATCGTGACCAACGACGTTCAGCAGATCAACGTCACGCTCGAAACGGAGTTCCGCGCCTACCACCGGCCCGGGGCGCCCGACCTCTACCCGGACGAGCTGCGGTCCGACATCGACGCGCTGAGCACGCTCATTTTCCACGCGGTCAACAAGGGCGTGTACAAGGCGGGCCTGGCGACCACCCAGGCCGCCTACGAGGACGCCTTCGACACCCTGTTCGCCACCCTGGCCGCGCTAGAGGAGCGGCTGTCCAACCGCAGGTTCCTGATCGGCGGGCAGCTCACCGAGGCTGACGTGCGCCTGTTCCCGACCCTGGTCCGGTTCGATGCCGTTTACCACACCCACTTCAAGTGCAACCTGCACCGGCTCATCGACTACCCGAACCTGTGGGGGTACGCCCGGGACCTGTACCAGCGCCCGGGCTTCGGCGACACGACCGATTTCGTGCAGATCAAGCGGCACTACTACCAGACGCAGGACTGGATCAATCCGGCCCGCATCGTCCCGAAGGGGCCCAACGTGAACTGGCTCGCGCCGCATGACAGGGACCGCTTCACCAGGAGGGCATGACCTTCGCTGCCCGGAAAGGCACGACCTTCGGCGCCTGGATTTCCGGCGGCGCGGGACCCTCACCCCCGGATACAAGCGTCTTCGCCCCAGGTAGCCTAAGGGGCGGGGAAAGATCAGCTAGCCACCGTCGGAAGAGAGCAATGTCCGCCGTGCCTCCGGAACCGCCGCGAGCGTCCGCGGAACCCACCGAGCCAGCCAGCGACCGCGCCGACGGGAAGGCACCGCCGACGCCGACCAGCGCGGATTTTGGTCCCAACGAATGGCTCGTGGATGAGCTCTACCAGCGCTACCTGGACGATCCGGGTTCGGTGGACAGGGCGTGGTGGAACTTCTTCGCCGACTACCAGCCGCCTGCGGGGGCGCCCGGATCCACCGGGCCTTCTGGCACCGCCGCGCCCCCGGCACCGGACGGGTCCGCGACCGCGGCACCGGCGCCAGGTCCCGCCGTGGCGAAGGCTCCGCCCACGGCGGACGCTGCGGCCACTCCCACCGCTGCGCCGCCTGCGCCCGCCGCTTTCCCGGCGACACCGGCCGCTGCTCCCGCCGCACGTGCCGCTGATTCATCACCCACGGCTGCGCCGTCCACCGCTCCGGCCGCCCCGTCCCGCACCCCGGCGGGCAGCCCAGCGCCACCAGGCGGACACACCCCGGCTCCGGCAAGTGGGCAGGCCCCGGCAGGTCGGCAGGCCCCGGCAAGCGGGCAGACCCCGGCAAGCGGGCAGGCTGCGGCGAGCGGGCAGAGCCCGGCGGACGGGCAGGCCCCGGCGGACGGGCAAGCCGCCCCTCCCGCGCCGGAAACGGACGTCCTCCGGCTGCGGGGAGCGTCCGCCCGGACGGCGACGAACATGGCGGCCAGCCTGGCTGTGCCCACAGCGACCAGCGTGCGCTCCATCCCGGCCAAGCTCCTCATCGACAACCGCATCGTGATCAACAACCACCTCACCCGCGGCCGGGGGGGCAAGGTCTCGTTCACCCACCTCATCGGGTATGCCGTGGTCCAGGCTCTGGGTGCCGTCCCGGAGATGAACCACGCCTACACAGAGGTGGACGGCAAGCCCGCCGTGGTGCGGCCCGAGCACGTCAATCTCGGCCTGGCGATCGACATTGTCGGCCGCGACGGCTCCCGGCAGCTGCTCGTGCCCAGCATCAAGGGCGCCGAGGCACTGGACTTCCGCCAGTTCTGGATGGCGTACGAGGACGTCGTCCGGCGGGCGAGGACGGGCAAGCTCACGGTCGAGGACTACGCCGGGACGACCCTCTCGCTGACCAACCCGGGCACTATCGGCACCGAGCACTCGGTGCCGAGGCTGATGACCGGGCAGGGATGTATCGTCGGCGTTGGCGCGATGGAGTACCCGGCCGCATACCAGGGAGCCTCCGAGGAGACCCTGGCCCGGCTGGCGGTCAGCAAGACGGTCACCCTCACCTCGACCTATGACCACCGCATCATCCAGGGCGCCCAGTCCGGGGACTTCCTGCGCCGCGTCCACCACCTGCTGCTCGGCGAGGACGGCTTCTACGACCTCATCTTCGCCGCACTCCAGATCCCGTACGAGCCGGTGCGCTGGGTGCGCGACATACCGGCCGGGCACGAGGACGACATCACCAAGCCGGCCCGGGTGCACGAGCTGATCCACGCCTACCGGGTACGCGGCCATCTGATGGCCGACACCGACCCGCTCAACTACAAGCAGCGCAAGCACCCCGACCTGGACATCAACCAGCACGGCCTGACCCTGTGGGACCTGGAGCGGGAGTTCCCCACCGGGGGCTTCGGCGGCAAGCCGCTGATGAAGCTTCGCGAGATCCTCGGCGTGCTGCGCGACTCGTACTGCCGTACCGTCGGCGTCGAGTACATGCACATGCAGGAACCCGAGGAGCGTGCCTGGCTGCAGGCCCGGGTCGAGCGGCCGCACGGCAGGCCCGGCCACGACGAGCAGATGCAGATCCTGTCCCGGCTCAACGTGGCCGAGGCGTTCGAGATGTTCCTGCAGACAAAGTTCGTCGGCCAGCGCCGGTTCTCGCTGGAGGGAGCGGAGTCCCTCATTCCGCTGCTCGACGCGGTGCTCAGCGAGGCAGCGAGCGTTCCGCTGCACGAGGCCGTGATCGGGATGGCCCACCGTGGCAGGCTGAACGTGCTCGCCAACATCGTGGGCAAGTCATACGCACAGATCTTCGGTGAGTTCGAGGGCAACCTCGATCCGCGCAGCACTCACGGATCCGGCGACGTGAAGTACCACCTCGGGGCGGATGGCGTGTTCACCGCCGACAACGGTTCGCAGATCCCCACCTCGCTGGTGGCCAACCCGAGCCACCTGGAGGCGGTCGACCCCGTGCTGGAGGGCGTGGTCCGGGCCAAGCAGGACGTCCTTGACATCGGTGAGCCAGGGTTCACCGTGCTGCCCGTGCTCATCCACGGCGACGCGGCATTCGCCGGCCAGGGTGTGGTTGCCGAGACGCTGAACCTGTCCCAGCTGCGCGGCTACCGCACCGGCGGCACGGTGCACATCGTGGTGAACAACCAGGTCGGCTTCACCACCGCGCCGCAGTACTCGCGCTCCAGCGTGTACAGCACCGACGTGGCCCGCATGATCCAGGCGCCGATCTTCCACGTCAACGGGGACGACCCCGAGGCGGTTGTGCGGGTCGGGCGGCTGGCGTTCGAGTACCGCCAGGCGTTCGGCAAGGACGTGGTCATCGACCTGATCTGTTACCGCAGGCGGGGGCACAACGAGGCGGACAATCCCTCGTTCACGCAGCCGCTGATGTACGACCTCATCGATGCCAAGCGCTCCACCCGCAAGCTGTACACCGAGGCGCTGATCGGCCGCGGGGACATCACGATGGAGGAGGCGGAGCAGGCGCTGCGCCACTACCAGGAGCAGCTTGAGCGGGCGTTCACCGAAACCAGGGAGGCGGCGCGGCAGCCGACCGCGCCTGGCGCGGTGACCAGGCCGGAGCCCGCCGCGCCGGCGCCGATCGACCACGCCGCCACGCCCACCGCGATCGGCGAGGATGTCCTCAAGCAGATCATCGACACGCAGCTGAACGTGCCGGACGGCTTCACCGTGCACCCGCGGCTGCGGCCGGTGCTGCAGCGCCGCGCCACCATGGTCGCCGAGGACGCGATCGACTGGGCGACCGGCGAGCTGCTCGCGTTCGGCTCGGTGCTGATGGACCATCACGCGGTGCGTCTGGTGGGCCAGGACAGCCGGCGCGGCACGTTCGGACAGCGGCACGCGGTGCTGGTGGACCGCAACACCGGTGCGGAGTACACGCCGCTGCGGCAGTTCAATTCGGCCAGCGCGAAGTTCCACGCCTACGACTCGCTGCTGTCGGAGTTCGCGGCGGTCGGCTTCGAGTACGGCTACTCGGTTGCCCGTCCGGACACCCTGGTCTGCTGGGAGGCCCAGTTCGGCGACTTCGTCGACGGCGCGCAGACCATCATGGACGAGTTCATCAGCTCCGGTGAGCAGAAGTGGGGCCAGCGTTCCAGCATCGTGCTGCTGCTCCCGCACGGGTATGAGGGGCAGGGTCCCGACCACTCTTCCGCCCGGATCGAGCGATTCCTGTCGCTGTGCGCCCAGGACAACATGGCGGTCGCGTTGCCGACCACGCCCGCCAACTACTTCCATCTGCTCCGCTGGCAGGCGCTGTCGGGGCGGCGCAAGCCTCTGGTGGTCTTCACGCCCAAGTCGATGCTGCGGCTGAAGACAGCCACGTCGCCGGTGGCCGACTTCACCAACGGCTCCTTCCTGCCGGTGATCGGGGACAGCTCCGACCTCGATCCCGGGGCCGTCAGGCGGATCCTGCTGTGCTCCGGGAAGATCTACTACGACCTGGCGGAGAAGCGGGCCGCCGACGGGCGCACCGACACCGCCATCATCCGGGTGGAGCGCCTCTATCCGGTTCCGTCCGACGAACTCGCGGCGCAGCTGGCCCGCTACCCTGCTGCCACCGACATCGCCTGGGTGCAGGAGGAGCCCGCCAACATGGGCGCGTGGCCGACCATGGCGCTGGCGATACCCGGCATCGCCGCGCCCAGGCAGGTGCGGCCCATCTCACTGCCGCCCAGTTCCGCCCCGGCCGCCGGCTCCGCCGCCAAGCACTCGGCCGAGCACCGGGGCGTGGTCGAGGCCGCGCTGAGCTAGGACGGGAGATGTACTCTACCGACCAAGGCATCGAGGAGCTCGCGCAGCGGCGGGCGGATGACGAGGTCAGCCTGGGCTGGCTGGCCGAGCGCCTCCGTGAGTTCGTCGACCAGGCCCCCGAATTCGAAGCGGCGGTAGACCGCCTGGCCAGCTGGCTAGCCCGCCTAGACGACGACTGAGACTCGAGCCTGCTTCCCCAGTTCTCGCAAGTACCGCCTGACCGTCCGTCCGGGCTCCAGCCGCCGCCAGGCACCTGGTCACGACACATCTTGACCTTCCCTTTGACTTTCTCCTGACGCGATATATCTTGTTATTGATTCTGGGCAGGAGGGATGCGATGAAGCACTGGACGGTCGACGCCCCGACCACGCTCGACTTCGATGGTGTGGCCGCGCTCCGGGTCCGGGTCGTCTCGGGTACGGTCGCGGTTCTGTCCACCGACGACCAGCCCCGGCTCGACGTGGCCGACCTGACCGGTCAGCCGCTGCTGGTCAAGCACGAGGCCGGCATCCTCACGGTCACCTACCCCGACCTCAGCTGGGACGGGCTGCTCGGCTGGCTGCGGCCCCAGCCCCACTCGGCGGCCATCACGATCATGGTGCCCAGGGAGTGCCCCACCCAGCTCGGTGTCGTGAGCGCCAGCGCCGTGGTGTCCGGGATCAACGCGACCACCTCGGTCAAGAGCGTCTCGGGAAAGATCACGCTCGACGGCGTGACCGGGGCCGTGGACGCGAGCACCCTGTCCGGCGACGTCGAGGCGCAGGGCCTTGACGGAGAAGTCGGCTTCAATTCGGTTTCTGGCGACCTGACGGTGGCCGACGGCACGGTTGAGAGACTCGACGCCAAGACGGTCAGCGGCCGGGTGACCGCGGACGTCGAACTGAACGACGGCGGCGCGATGCGGGTGGCCACGATCTCGGGCGAGGTCGCGATCCGGCTGCCGTCCGAAGCCAGCACGCGGGTGGAACTGCGGTCCACCACCGGGCGGGTGCAGAGCGAGTTCGGCGGCCTGACCCCCTCCCGCGGTCCCGGCGCGACTACTCTCAGCGGGACCCTGGGCTCCGGCGCCGGGCGGCTGCAGATCACCACCGTGTCGGGCCGGGTAACGCTGCTTGAGCGCAACCACAGGGACGCCCCGCCCAGCGAGGGCGGACCCCAGACGCAGAAGGATGCCTCATGAGCCCGGTGTTCCGGCACGGAAGCCTCCGCCTCTACCTGCTCAAGCTGCTCGACGAGGAGCCCCGGCACGGCTACGAGATCATCCGCCTGCTGCAGGACCGCTTCCTAGGGGTGTACGCGCCGTCACCCGGCACGATCTATCCCCGCCTGGCCCGGCTGGAGGAAGAAGGCCTGGTCACTCACGATGAGATCGACGGCAGGAAGGTGTACCGGATCACCGAGCGGGGCCGGGAAGAACTGCATGCGCGCACGGACGACCTGGCCGAACTCGAGGAAGAGATCACGGCGTCGGTCCGCGATATCGCCCGTGAGGTGTCCGAGGACGTCCGGGAGACGGTCCGGAGCCTGCGCGAGGAAATCGCGTCGGCCGCACGGGACATGCACCGTACGCGGGCCGGTGCGGACGCCCAGCAGAGCCGGGACGCGGGCCCGTCAGCGCGGCAGAAAGCGAGACGGGCCAAGAGCGGCAAGGGCGGCGAGCGCAAGACGGATGACGCCTGGGGCCAGGCCGATGACGCCTGGGAGCAGACGGATGACGCGTGGGCCCGGGCCGCGGATGAGGCAGGCCGACCGAAAGGTGGCCGTGGCGGCCGCGGCTGGGGCGACTGGCCGGGGTGGATAGGCGGGCCGGACTGGGGTGGCGGACCTGGCTGGGGTGGCTGGCCGGGTGGCGGCGGACCGCACGGCCGTCCCAGCTACCGCAACTTCCGTGACCTGGAGCGGCTGGCCAGGCAGTTCGCCCGGGAGCTGCGGACGGCCGCCTGGCACGCCCAGGCCGTCAGCGAGGACGCGCTCGGCGACCTGCGGGTCATCCTGGACGAGACGCTCGACCGGATCAAGACGGAGGTGTTCACCGGCGCCGGCGGCCCGCGCCGGCCCACGGACTCTGCCAGCGGCCCCGAAGACGGCCCGGCCGCAGGCACTGGCGCCGCAGAAGGCTCCGGCCCGGCACCGGACGAGGGGCCAGGCCCCGGCAGGCAAGGTCCTGGCTCAGGACCAGGCCGCTCAGGACCAGGCGGCTCAGGATCAGGCACCGGTCCCCGACCGGATTCCGAGCCTCCAGCTGACTCGTGATCATGAGCTGAGTGTCGTTCTAGCTCCAGCCAGGTCAAGATCATGAAGCGGCCGGGGTTCCCCCCTCACCCTCAGCTGATGCGCCTCGCCTAAACGGTGAAGACGACCTTTCCGAACAGGTCGCCGGCGATCATCGCGGCGAACCCGTCCGCGGCCTGGGCCAGCGGGACAGCCCGGTCGATGCGCGGCCGGGCACCGGTCTGCTCGCAGAACCGCAGCAGCTGGCCCAGCTGGTCGCGGCTGCCCATGGTGGAGCCGACTACGGACAGCTGAAGGAAAAACACGCGGTTCAGTTCCGCGGGCGGCGCCGCCCCGCTGGTCGCGCCGCAGACCACGATCCGGCCGCCGGGGCGCAGGGCCCGCAGCGAATGCGCCCAGGTGGCCTGCCCGACGGTTTCCATCACGGCGTCGACCCGCTCCGGGAGCCGGGCGCCGACGGGGAACGCCTGGTCGGCGCCGAGTTCTAGCGCGCGCTCGCGTTTGGTCTCGCTCCGGCTCGTCGCCCACACCCGGTAGCCGCCGGCCCGCCCCAGCAGGATCAGCGCGGTGGCCACGCCGCCGCCGGCGCCCTGGACGAGGACGGTGGATCCCGGCTTCGTTCCCGACCGGTCGAACAGCATGCGGTAGGCGGTCAGGTACGCGGTGGGCAGGCAGGCTGCCTCCTCGAAGGACAGCGCGGCCGGCTTGGGCAGCAGGTTGCGCCGCGGCACCATGACTCGCTGCGCGAACGTCCCGTCGTAGCGCTCGGACAGCAGCGACCGGGCCGGGCCGAGGGTCTCATCGCCGCCCGCGGCGGTCGGGTCGCCGATGACCGCGTGCACGACCACCTCGCGCCCGGTCCCGTCGACGCCGGCGGCGTCGCATCCCAGGATGATCGGCAGGCGGTCGGCCGAGATCCCGACCCCCCGCAGGGTCCAGACGTCGTGGTAGTTCAGTGAGGCTGCCCTGACGCTGACGACCTCCCAGCCGTCGGGCGGAGACGGGTCCGGGCGCTCACCAAGTTCCAGTCCGGCCAGCGGGTCATCGGCATCGATGCGGGTGGCGGTGACAGCGAACATGCCCGCACCTTAGCCGCCCGCGCCACCGAGGCCGGCGGGGCACCCGGGAAAGGCGCGGGCCGGCAACCGGTCACCTGGGGCCCCGCCGGGGACGGGCACGCCCAGGTAGGTGCCCGGGCAACGCGCTGACGTGGGCGCGCGGTGACCCGTGTTACCGAAATGAAGCCACGCGCCTTCTTCTCATGTTCCTTGACGATCATTACCATGAGGCCCAACCTTTTAGGTGTACCCCCGTATGCGAACCCGGAAGAAGGTTCGAACATGGCAAGTGAGTCTGTCGCCACCGAGATCGTACCGACCGACGTCGGCCTCAAACGGGAACTGGGCCTGATCGGCGCCACCTGGGCATCCGAGACGTCGATCATCGGCTCCGGCTGGCTGTTCGCTCCGCTGACTGCAGTGCTGCTGATCGGTGGGGGTGCCTGGGTGGCCTGGATCGTCGCCGCGATCATAGTCATCGTCCTAGCCCTCTCCCACGCCGAGCTCGGCGCGATGTACCCGGTCTCCGGCGGGACGGCCAGGTTCCCGCACTTCGCGTTCGGCAGTGTGGCCGGGATCGGGTTCGGCTTCTTCTCGTACGTGCAGGCGGTCACGATCGCGCCGATCGAGTGCTACGCGTTCGTCACCTACGCCTCCTACTACTGGCCGGGCCTGTACGACGCAGAGACGGACAAGATCACCGGTGCCGGGCTGTGGGTGTCCGTCGGGCTGATGGCGGTGTTCACCGCGATCAACTTCCTCGCCATGCGCATCTTCGCCCGGGTCAACAACGTCGTCACGTGGTGGAAGGTCGCGGTCCCGGTCGTGGCCATCATCGTGCTGTTTTTCAAGTTCAAGCCGGGCAACTTCACCGCCGCGGGAATAGGCCTGTTCCCCGGCGGCATCAGGGGCCTGACCGCGGCACTGCCGCTGTCGGGCATCATCTTCGCCTTTTCGGGCTTCGAGCAGGCCGACCAGCTCGCCGGCGAGATCAAGAACCCCGGCCGCAACCTGCCGCGGGCGATCATCGCCTCGATCCTGATCGGCACCATCATCTATGTCCTGCTGCAGATCACGTTCATTGGTGCGCTGCCCGCGAGCGCGGTCGGGAACGGGCTCCAGAAGATCACTAACCCAGAGATCCTCGCGGGGCCGTTCGCCGCCGTCGCGGCCCTGGGCGGGCTCGCGTGGCTGGCGCACATCTTGCGGGTCGACGCGTTCGTCTCCCCGTCCGGCACCGGCCTCATCTACACGACCGGAACCTCGCGGGTCAGCTACGGCCTGGCCAGGAACCGGTACGCCCCGCAGATATTCGACAGGGTCAACAACAGCGGCGTCCCGTGGGTCGGGCTCATCTTCGCGTTCCTGTTCGGGCTGATCTTCCTGCTGCCGTTCCCGAGCTGGCACTCGCTGGTCGGCATCATCGTCGGCGCGAGCGTGCTCATGTACGCCGGCGCCCCGCTGTCCGTGGGCGCCTTCCGCCGGCAGGTGCCGGACGCGAACCGGCCCTACCGGATGCCTTGGGCCGCGTTCCTCAACCCGGCCGCGTTCGTCGTCGCCTGCCTGCTCATCTACTGGTCGGGGTGGCTGGTGATCTGGAAGCTCGGCGTCGTGCTGGTGATCGGGTACGTACTGATCGGTATCTCGATGGCGTTCGACAAGCAGCGGCCGCCGCTGGACTGGAAGTCGGCGGTATGGCTGCCGGTGTGGCTGATCGGCATGGGCATCATCTCCTGGCAGGGCCAGTACGACGGCGGCGCCGTTGCGCCGCCGGTCAACACCGGCAACATCCCGTTCTGGTGGGACATGCTGATCGTCGCCGTGTTCGGCGTGATCATCTACTACTGGGCCATGGTCACCAGGCTGCCCAGGGAAGAGATGCTCTACCTCGTCGAGCGGCAGGGCGCGCACGGTGACGAGCCGGAGGTGCCCCGCCACTGACACGGCGGCTCGGCCTGCTGAGCAATACGCTGGCCCCGTCCCCACCAAGGGACGGGGCCAGTCGCGTCTACCGTCTGCGCACCGGCCAGTAGCGCGTGATGACGCGGCCTTCGATCAGAGCCGCGTCAATCACTCCGAACTCACGGCTGTCCACGGCACCCGCCCCAGGATTGTCGGACTCCAGCCACCAGCCGCCGTGCTCCCGCCGCGCCGCCCTCTTGACAAGAAACAGGTCTGGCCGGTCAGGATGCCGGGCAATCACCAGCTGACCCGGGCGGATTCTCAGCGGCCGACGGGGCCGCACGCTGCGCCGGACCAGCAGCCAGTCCCCGGGCCGCAAGCCGGGCTCCATGGATCGCTCCGCGACCGCGACCCGCCAGATGGGCCAGCGCATGCATCCCCCCTGAGTGCGGGACTGCCGACGGGGTAGTGTCGGACACCGACACCCATGATCCGACATGAGAGAAGGAGATCGATGAGGCTGCTCGCACGTCTCCTCGAGCCGAAGGCCACTGCGCACGCCCACTGCGACCTTCCCTGCGGGGTCTACGACCCGGCGCAGGCCCGGATCGAGGCCGAATCCGTCAAGATGATCTGCCAGAAGTACGCCGACAACGCCGACCCGGAGTTCCGCACCCGCGCCATCGTGATCAAGGAGGAGCGGTCCGAACTCGTCAAGCACCACCTGTGGGTGCTGTGGACCGACTACTTCAAGCCGCCGCACTTCGAGAAGTATCCCCAGCTGCACCAGCTGTTCAACGAGGCGACCAAGCTGGCCGGGGCCGCTGGCACCAAGGGCAGCGTGGACGTCGGCGTCGCCGACCAGCTGCTCGGCAAGATCGAGGAGATCTCCAAGATCTTCTGGGAGACCAAGCAAGGCTGACGCCCCAGGACGCTTTGACGCCGGAGGCCGCGCGGAACCGCGCGGCCTCCGGCGTTGCGCCACACCAGACCCCCGACGCGCCGCAGGCATCGCCGATACTTGGGCGCGCCGAATCGTCGGCACCACTTGTTGCGGACGGTAAGTTGCAGACAGGAGCAGACGGCGGCCGGCGCCGACGACAGCGGCCGCCGCCAGTGGAGGACATCGTGACCGGAGAGACCACCGCGCGGAGAGCCACGACCGCGGCAACGGCCGTGATGGCCGAGGGCGAGGCCGCGGGCGACCCCGCCGTCCAGGACCAGGTGACCATCCGCATGCCGGCCGAGGGCGCGTATCTGTCCGTGCTGCGGACCGCCACGGCCGGCCTGGCGGCCCGCCTGGACTTCACCCTGGACGAGATCGAGGACCTGCGCATCGCGGTGGACGAGGCCTGCGGCATGCTGCTTGCCCAGGCGGCGCCCGGCGCGGACCTGGAGTGTGACTTCACCCTGGGCGAGGACAGGATGAGCATCGCGGTGTCCACTCTCGCCGCGCACCCCCGCCCGCCTGCCCGCGACACCTTCGCCTGGACGGTGCTCGCTGCGCTCGCGGGCAGCGTGGACGCGTGGGTCGGGCCGGGCGACCGGGTCACGGTCATGCTCAAGAAGATCCGAGAGTCGTCGAGGCGCGGGTGACCGGGGAAACCGAGACCCGGCTGACCGAAAGCGTCAGCGCGCAGGTGACCGAGGACATCGAGATCACGGTCACCGAAGGGTTCGATGCCTCGGCGGACGAGGCCGGCTTGACCGTCACCGCGAAAATCCAGCACGCCGTCCCCGACCGGGGCCGGGCCAGAGACCTGTTCGAGCGGCTCGCCACGCTGCGCGACAACGACGAGGAGCGGCTCCGCATCCGCGGCGAGCTGGTCGAGCTGCACCTTCCGCTGGTGGAATACCTCGCGCGGCGGTTCCGCAACCGGGGCGAGTGGCTGGACGACCTGACCCAGGTCGCCACGATCGGCCTGATCAAGTCGATCGACCGGTTCGACCTCGAGCGCGGTGTGGAGTTCTCCACGTACGCGACGCCCACGATCGTCGGCGAGATCAAGCGTCACTTCCGTGACAAGGGCTGGGCGGTGCGGGTGCCGCGCCGGCTCCAGGAGCTGAAGCTGGCGCTGACGAAGGCCATCGGCGACCTCGCGCAGCGCGAAGGCCGGGCCCCGACCGTCGCCGAGATCGCGGCCCACCTGCAGATGAGCGAGGAAGAGGTGCTGGAAGGCCTGGAGTCGGCCAACGCCTACTCCACCGTCTCACTGGACGCGCCCGATTCGGGCGACGACGACGCGCCCGCGGTGGCGGAGTCCCTGGGGATGCTCGACGACGCGCTGGAGGGCGTGGAGTACCGGGAGTCGCTCAAGCCGCTGCTGGAGCAGCTGCCGCCGCGGGAAAAGCGGATCCTGCTGCTGCGCTTCTTCGGCAACATGACCCAGTCACAGATCGCCAGCGAGCTCGGCATCTCCCAGATGCACGTTTCCCGTCTGCTCGCAAGGACGCTCACTCAGCTCCGGGCCGGGCTGACCGCCGACGACTAGCCTTGCCCGGCGGTCCGGGCTCCCGCCGCGTGCGCGCTTGCCGCGTCTGCCCCGGCTTCGCCTGCCCCGGCTTCGTCCGTTCCGGCTTCGCCTGCTCCTGACGTGTGAGGGCACGGAGGCTGGGCGGCGCGAGCAAGGCAGCGAGCCCGGCGGCGGCCAGCACGAGCAGCGGCACCCCCCATTCGAGCCGGTGGGCCTGCAGCAGATAGATCCCCACAATGCCGAAGAACAGCTGGGTGAGCAGGGCCGGTGTGCGGCTCCAGCGGCGGACGCGGGCGAGGCCCGCCGCCACCAGGGCCAGCACGGCGGCGCTCGCCGCCCCGATCACCGTCAGCGCGATGCCGCTGCCCTGCTGGTAGGACCGCCCGGCGGCGGTATCGATGCCGGCGAGCACCGCCGCCGCGAGCACCACGGCCGACTCCACCGCCTGCACCACGGCGGCCGCACGGAGCGTGGCCGGACTATGCCCCATCCGCCCGGCACCTCCTCACCGTCATTACGCTGATCACGTGCGCGCGATGCTCATCGTTAACCCACATGCCACCTCTACCACGCCTTTGCGCAGGGACGTCATAGCACGCGCGCTCGCGTCCGAGCTCGATCTCACGGTCGTGCAGACACGGTACCGGGGCCACGCCGCCCAGTTCGCCGGGGAGGCCGCGCGGGACGACTGCGACCTTGTGCTCACGCTCGGCGGTGACGGCACCGTGAACGAGGCGGTCAACGGGCTGCTCCGCGCCCTCCCGCCCGCGGACGGCGGGCCCGAGACGCGCCCGGCTCTGGCGACCGTGCCCGGCGGCAGCGCGAATGTTTTCACGCGGGCACTCGGGATGCCATCCGACCCGGTGGACGCCACCGGCCGCATCCTCGCGGCGCTGACCGGCGGAGGGCGCCGCACCATCGGTGTGGGCCTGGCCGGGGACCGTTACTTCACCGTTAACGCCGGCCTGGGTTTCGACGCCGAGGTCGTCCGCGCGATCGAAGGGCTGCGCGCGGATGGTCAGGAGGCCAGCGCCGGGCTTTATGTGTGGACCGCGATCCGCCATTTCTACGGCGTCACCAATCGGCGCCAGCCGGCGCTTGCCCTGGAACTGGACGGCCGTCCGGCCGCCAGGCGCTTGTTCTTCGCGATCGTGTCGAACGCCGCGCCGTGGACCTATCTGGGCAGCCGGCCGATCAACCCGAGCCCTGAGGCCGGCTTCGACACCGGCCTCGACGTGTTCGCCCTGCGCTCGCTGGGCACGCTGCCCACGCTCCTCACCCTGCGCCACATGCTCGGCACCGGCGTGGAAGGGAGCGCGGACTCCAAGCACATCCTCAGCCTGCATGACGAGAAAGAACTCACGTTCCGCGCCATCCGCCCGATCGCGTTCCAAGTTGACGGGGAGTACGTCGGCGAGCGCGAGCACGTGACCTTCCGCGCGGTTCCCGATGCCCTGCGCGTGATTTCCTGACCGCAAATCCGCCGGCGGCGGGAGAGCCCCGCCGGGGGGCGGCCCGTCCGCGCCGCAAAATGCGGGTGGCACAACGGCACTAGCCGCGAGACTGTGACCTATCTGACACAGAAAACAGCCCAAGCCTTTGCCCTAGCCTCTTGCCAATTGATCCACCAGGTTGAGAGGGTGGTTGTGGTTCGAGTGTGCAGCGTGGACTCGCATGTTGCCAGCCGGTCAGCCGGGTACCCGCCCGGTTTCCGGGCTCGGCCAGGGGGCCACGCGGGGGCCAACGGCCCCCTGACAACCAGCAGTTTGGTGCGTTCCCAGGGCCCTAGTGCGGCCCTGGAACACGGTTCAGCTCGTGAAATCATTCACAAGCAGGGCCGGGGCGGCACCCGGGCTACCAGCCCGGCAAGTCGAAGAGGAGTGGACCGCATGGACTGGCGTCACCACGCCGCCTGCCGTGAGGTGGACCCGGAGCTGTTCTTCCCGATCGGGAACACCGGGCCTGCCCTTCTCCAGATCGATGAAGCCAAACAGGTATGCCGGCGCTGTCCGGTACTGGAACCGTGCCTGCAATGGGCGGTCGAGAGCGGCCAGGACGCCGGCGTCTGGGGCGGCATGAGCGAGGATGAGCGGCGCGCGTACAAGCGCCGCGCCGCCCGCGTCCGCGCCCACGCCCGGGCTTAGAGGCCCCTGAGACTTCCGCGCCACGCCGGAGTCGCCGGCTATTCGGGGTTGCCCGGAGCCCGTCTGAGCACCTGTGGCGAGGCGGGTGTTTCCAGCGGGAGCGCGACCAGTACCACGGTGCCCCCACCAGCGCGCGGCGAGATCTCCAGCCGGCCGCCGAGTTCGGAGACCACCAGCGTCTGCACGATCTGCAGGCCCAGGCTTGCCGTGGCGTCCAGGCGGAACCCCTCCGGCAGCCCCACCCCGCTGTCCTCGACCGTCACGGTCAGCCGGGCCGGCACCCGGTCGACGGTCACACTCAGGGTTCCCGCCGCTGCGGCGCCCGCCGGGTGAGCCAGGCCATGCTGCAGCGCGTTCTGCAGCAATTCCGTCAGCACCAGCGCGAGCGGGGTGGCAACCGCGGCCGGCAGCAAGCCGAACCGCCCGGAGATGACCGGGGTGACCCTCGCCTCCGGCGCCGACAACTCGCCCGCCATCGCGGCCACCCGCTCGGCGATGTCATCGAAGTCAACGATCTCCTCCGGGGCGTAGGAAAGCGTCTCGTGGACGACCGCGATCGACCCGACCCTGCGCACCGCCTCGTCCAGCGCCGCCCTGGCCTCCGGCCCGGTGAGCCGCCGCGCCTGCAGCCGCAGCAGCGCCGCGACCGTCTGCAGGTTGTTCTTGACCCGGTGGTGGATCTCGCGGATCGTGGCATCCTTGGTCATCAGCTCGCGTTCGCGGCGGCGCAGCTCGGTGACGTCACGCACCAGGATCAGCGCGCCGGTGCGCAGGCCGCCCACGACCAGCGGGATGGACCGCAACTGGACGACCGACCCGTTTCCCTCCACCTCGGTCTCCCGCGGTGCCCGGCCACTGGCGGTGACCATCAGGGAGTCGTCGGCGGGCTGATCCGGGGCGCGCAGCCCTGCCGTCAGCGGGCCCAGCTCGGC
>DASYQM010000170.1:0-7762 GCA_036005525.1 Streptosporangiaceae bacterium | reverse complement strand
GGCTGGCCCGGCTCGAGGGCGTGATAGCGCTCACCACCCTGCACGGCCGCTTCCCCACCATGCGGCTGGCCGTCCCCCGGCCGGCGCTGCGCTGGGGCCACGGCGACGGGCTGGTACTGCGAGGCCTGTCCGAACTGCCGGCCATCCTCAGCCCGCAAGGGAACCGCGCGCAGCCTTCCACGGCCTCCGCACCAGCCCGCTCCGCTTTCCCAGCCCGCCGCGGCCACCACCACGGCCGCCTATTCTGAGCCGAACGCCGGGACACTGGCGCGCACCGGGTAACAACCCAGCGCCGGTCCGCGCCGCCGCCGAAGGCAGGACCGGCTTCGATGTGGTCGGCTATGGCCGCATCACTTCCACGGGCGCCCCCGGTGGCTCAACTCAGTTGGCAGAAATCTGCAGATGGCCCAGACACGCGGCAATGGCTCAGATTTCGTTGGCAGCGGACACCCCACGTCGGGCTCACCCCTGAGACTAGACCTTCCCCTGAGACCACACCCATCACCCCAGGTTTGCCGCCTCAGTCCCACAACCGCAGTCCTTGCCGATCTTGCTGCCAGCAGGAATCCGGCGGGCTTGCCACCATCGGAAAGGCGATCACACCAAGCATCATTTGATGATCATGGTTCGCCGCGCGGTGCGCGGCCGTAGCCCAGCTCATATCGCCAATCATCATGCGGCTATCGGGATCTGCCACCGGCCACAAAAAAGCACGGTTGCTGTAACAGAGAGTGAGCCGCTTCCGTCGGTCAATGCACTGCAGAACGAGTGATATACGGGTGATCATCTCCGCATATCCGGCCGAAAAAGTGAACGATGATCGCCCGTAGATCTGGCGTTATACGGCCCGAAAGGGCTTGTGATCTTCGATCACCCTGCGAATATTTGCTCGCCACTGGAAACGGCTGGGATGGTGCCGCCGCGCTCAAATCATCCCGGTTGTGCGCGTCGCCGGAGGATCCGCAACGTCAGCGTTCTTGGCTGGTTCCCCCTACGGGGCGGAAGGTGGCGGCGAAGGCCTGGAAGTAGTGGTAGCTCGTCTTCCATTCGCTGGCCGGGGTGGACCAGTACAGGGCGTAAGCATGATGGGCGTTGGCCAGGATGTTGCGGTTGAGTACCTGGGTGAGCTGGCCGTTGTCGTCGTAGGTGAACTCCCAGTCGGCTGCCCGTTCGGCTTGGGCGTAGTGCACCGCCTGGAGGCGGATCCGGTGATAGCCCGGAAACGTACTGATGCGGGCGGCTTCCTGCTGCCGCCAGTCGGCCAGCGGGTTGGGCTTGGGATGAGCGGTCTGGTCGATGATCAGGAACCTGCCGCCGTTGGGGTCTTGTATGTAGACCAGGTGTCCCTGGTGGGAGATCTGCCAGTTTGTCGGCATACCGATCGAGAACCCGGTCGGGTCGTGATACCAGGAGAATCCCCTGGGAAGCACCCCCAGCCCGCTGCGGCCCGGTGCCGGGGAACTCGGGCCCGATGGCCCCGGCGTAGCAGGACGGCGCGGTGGGGCGGGGCGGGCCTGGGGTGCCTGCGGTGCCGGTGAGAGTCGCGGGTGGCCTGGCATGGCTGCCGGATAGCCCGGTGACGCGGCACGCGGGGCGGGTACGGCTATCTGGTGGCCTGTTGTGTCCTTGGGCGCAAGGTCGATAGCGGCGATGATCGCCGCGACTATGACGGTTACGGCGGTAGCGGCGATAAGCTGCCATCGGTGCCGACCCCTGTCGGGCAGGAGTTTTTCCCGGGTGCGATGTCCTGGTGCCGGGGCTTGGCTGGCGGGCAGATCATCGCGGCGCCCGAACCCGGGGATGAAGTCTGGTTCGGAACCGGCGCTCCCGACTTCTGCCGCTTGCATCTGTGACGGATTGCTGGCCGCCAAATTTGATGACGCGCCGTTTGGGCGGTGCATCAGATCGCTGCCGGGCGCTGAGCCGGCACTTGCCGCCGGGTGCGTGGCTTCCGCCGCAAGCGAAGCAGATTGTGCGCCACTACGGCTACCGGCCACGGACTGCAGCAGCCACTCCGCCTCGGCCGCGTCGGGGCGCACGCTGGGGTCCTTGCAGAGCAAGGCACTGATCAGCGGCCACAGCGGCCCTGAGTGGCTTGGCGGATCGACGTAATCGCCTATGACAGCAGTGAGGACAGCCACCTTTCCGTCTCGGTGGAAGGGCGGCCGTCCCTCAACCGCCGCGTACAAGGTGGCCCCAAGCGACCAGAGATCTGCAGCAGGGGTGGCAGGCTCGCCGCGGGCGCGTTCAGGCGCCATGTAGGCCGGTGACCCAGTGAAGGCTTCCGGCGTCGTCAACGCCGGGCTGCCGTCAGCGGTGACCATGCCAAAGCCGGCGAGCATGACCCGGTCGGCCGGGCCGAGCAAGACGTTGCCCGGATTGATGTCGCGGTGCACGACACCCACGCCATGCGCTGCATGAATCGCAGAGAGAATCTGCACGCCCATCCGGGCGGCCCAAACCGGCGGCAGTGGGCCATCGTCCTGCACAACATCGCTGAGCGAACGGCAAGGAAACCTGAACGGGGCAAGCTGCATCACCATCCATAGCCGACCGTCGTCTTGGACGACGTCATATATGCCAGCAATGTTCGGGTGATCAAGCCCAGCCACTGCACGAGCCTCGCGGAAAGCCCGCTCGCGCCGCGTCGGCCGCGTGTGCGACCTGGCGCCAGCGGCCCTCGGCCGAGACCGGCGAGGCACTGGCAGCGGCGCTCGACCACCTCAACGGGGTCGTCCAGCCCCACCTTGACGACGAGGAGCAGAAGGTCGTCCCGCTCGCCGCGGTGACGCTCACGCAGCAGGAGTGGGACGCCATGGGTAAGCGCGGGATGAGCTCGATTCCGCGTAACAAGAGGGCGATCGCGGCTGGGATGATGCTCGAACCGCTCGACGCGGCTGACCGCGCCTACATGATGAAGCACGTGCCGGCCCCGATGCGGATGCTTTTCCCGTTCATGATCGAGCGGCCCTGGAAGAAATACGCGTCCACGCTGCGCACCGGAACCTGACCTGCAGGCGGCGTCGCGCGTGATCGGCGCCGTCGATCTCGGCGACATCGGCGCTGCAGGGCGTTGACGACTTGCGCTCAGCTGGCGGGCTGCTGGCTGGTGCGGCTGAACACCTCGCAATTGAGCAGCGCTACGGCAGCCCGTTCCTGCTGCCCTCCCGGCCCGAGCTGCTGGTGCTGCTGGCCGCGCGGGGTCCGGCGGTCTCGGCTGCACCGTCCCGGAGGCACCCACCCGACACGCGGCCAGGTGGGAGGCCGCCGCTGGTGAGGTGGTGCCGCTGGAGTGCCGACTGCGTGAGCCCGATAGCGCAGTTGCAGGGCCGGGCGCGCGGCTGCCGCGTGTGGCGGTGGGTTCTCAGCTGGCGACGGCGAAGACCTCCCAGGTACCGCGGGCACGCCCTTGAGCTTGTGGACGCCGCGGCTTCCAGCCGGATGGGGGCGCCCGCGACCCGGTCGCAGATGGTGCGCGAGACGTAAATCTCGCCCGGGCCGGCCGGCGCGGCGACCAATGCGCCGAGAGCGGGTCGCCTGTGCAGCGTGCCTCAGCGACGTCGCCATCGATAGCTTCCGGCTCGGCGGGCGGGTCACTCAGTCAACGAGCCAGGAAGGAGACGGGGATGAACGCGGCGCAAGCAATAATGGAGATGAGGACCCTGAAGGTGCCGGGAGCGCCGCTGTACGACGAAGTGCGAAGCTGGGGCTCGGATCCGCCCGGCTGCACGCGCCCGTGCCCGCCCCCGGCCACGCAGTGCCGAAAGCAGGGACAGTGGTGCGCGCAAATGTCGATTGCCTAAGGCGTCGGACGGCGCCTACCGTTAGGGCACCAAAACCCAACGACGCGCAACTCCCGTGACCGGCACAGTAACAGCAGCATGCCAGGTAGACGGTAGCTGTCACAGTGGGTGAGGGGTCGCCGAGTGCCGCCTTGAGATCGCGCCGAATCGGTCCGCCCGACGACAGACCTGGCTGGATGATGGGCGCGAGCAGAATGTCCGCTTCTGGGCGGCCTGCTCGGCACCAGCCGTTATGGGCGCGCGGGCTTATCGCCGGGTGATGGTTCCGCTGCCGGTGACGCTCGTCGTCACGTGTGCGGGATTGCCGGTATAGACGATGGTGCCACTGCCTGGTACCGATGCCTGCAGGGTGTCCGTCGCGCGGGTGACGATCCGGCCTGAGCCGCTCAGGACCGCGTGCACATCGCGCGCAGCCAGCTGCCCGAGTTGGGCGTTACCGGAGCCGCCAAGTGAGACGTCGAGGCGGGTCACGGTTCCGCTGGTGCGCACGACGCCGCTCCCGGACAGCCTCACGCTCAGCCGTTGGGCCTGGATGTTCCCGGCCGCAATGACGCCGCTGCCGCTGAGCGTCAGCGCCTTCAGCGATGGCACGCTGATCTGAACATTCATCGGGCTGTTGGTCGTGAAGCTGCCCGTGGTCCCGATCTTCAGGGTTCCGGCATGCACCTGTGTCGTCACCCGGCTGAGCAGGTTGTCGTCTGCGTGGACGACCACTAATTGTCCGCCGCCGACGTGGACGGTGACGTTGCTGCTGCCGACGAGATCGACGCTGCTAAATGCCGCGAGGCGGCGCGTCTGCGCCGCCTCGGTGCCCGAACCCATCATTCCCGCTCCACCACAGGCCGTGAGTAGCCCGGTGGCCACGGCTACCCCGGCGGAGATGACGGCACAGATGACGGTGGCGCGGGTTCTTCCGGTGCTCATGAGCTCCACCCCCTCTGCCGGGACGGTGGGAATGCAGGACCCGCGAGGACGACAACGGGGTACCGCGAATGCCCGCGCAGGGTTAAGTATGCCCGGGCCGGGCGGGCAGGTTCCAACTCGGTGCTGGCGGGCGGGAGCCGCCAGCACCGGGGCTTTTGCCGCCCGCGCGGGGCCCATCGATGCCCGGTGGCTCGGTCAGTTCCGCGCCGCTGCCTGGCAGTGTGGTGCCGACCGCGGCATGACTCGGCGCCGGGGGTAGGACCAATCCAGGTTCCGAAGCGCTGAGCGCCGCCACCTCGGCCGCCGTATTGTCCGCACATCATGTGCCACTGGACTGGAACCAGCCGGGCGTGCCCGGCGCGGTGGCGACCGTGCCGCTGCTCGCCGCGCTCTACGGCGTGCTCGGCGCCGGGCTTGGGCTGCTGCTGCGCAACACCGCCGCCGCGCTGGGCCTGGCACTGATGTGGGCATTCGTCGTCGAAGGAATACTCCCGGTCCTGATCCATTCCCCCCGGCATGGTCCGCTGGCTCCCCCAAGCCGCCGCAAGCGCCGTGCTCCACGGGGCATCCGACACCGCTACCACGCCGTCGGTCGGCGCGGCGTTGGTGGTCCTCGCCGGCTATGCCGCTGCGCTGGCCGCGGGCGGGGCGATAGCCATCATGCGGCGGGAGATCGGCACCACGGGATGACCAGCCCACGAGGGCGGGTCCCCGCGGCGCGGCAGACCACCAGCCGGGCTCCCGGACCCGCCCCCGGCCGACCCCACACGCCCGGGAGAAGCCGGCGCGGTGCCGATGCTGACCGCTCTCATGGAGGCCAGGACCCGGCCCCATGGCGGCGCATGATCTTGTACGGGTCTTCCGCACCAGGGGCCCGCGGGGGCAGACTCGATGGTGGGGGATGGGGATGAGGGTTCTGACGGTTCGTTGGGTGGCTGGCTGCGCCGCGGTGGGGTCGGCCGTGCTGGGCGCCGGTGCGCTGGCGCTGGCGTATGTGGACCGGCATCGGGTGCCTGCTGGGCTGACGGCCTGGGATTTCTCGAATGTTTTCGGGGGGGTGACGAATCTGGCCGTGCCGGTGGTGGGTTTTGTTCTTGCGTCCCGGCGGCCCGGCAACCGTGTCGGCTGGCTGTTGCTGGTGGGGAGCCTGGCGCTGGGGCTGGGTGGCTTCGTGTCCGCTTACGCGCTGCATGCGCTGGTCGCGGACCCCGGGTCGCTGCCGGCCGGGCGGGCGTTTGCCTGGCTGTCCAATTGGATCTGGGTGATCCCGATCGCGGTGCTCGCGTTTGTGTTCTTGCTCTTCCCCACCGGGCGGCTGCGCTCGCGGCGGTGGCGCCCGGCCGCGTGGTTTGTGGGCGGCGCGTTCACCTTTACCGGCGTAGTCTTGCTGGTGCATGCCACCGGCGTGTGGTCGGACCCGTTCGGCCCGGCCGGCCGGACCGGGAGCCCGCTGCTGCTGGCCGCGATGCTGATCCTCGTGGTCGCCGCGCTGGTGGTCAGCGCCGTGGCGGTGGTGGTGAGGTTCGCCCTGTCGGCGGATGAGGAGCGGCTGCAGCTGAAGTGGTTCGCAGCGGCCGCCGTGCTCGTGGTCGCCACGTTCATCCCATCGATGGTGACGGATTCGGTGGTCGCGGCCGTGCTGTCGAACCTGGCGTTCTTGTGCCTGTGGGTGGCCATCGGCATCGCGGTTTTGAAGTACCGGCTGTATGAGATCGACATCGTGATCAGCAAGGCCGTGCTGTACGGCTCGCTGGCCGTGTTCATCACCGCCGTCTACGCCGGGCTGGTGGTCGGGGTGGGGACGCTGGCCGGTGGCCGGGACAGCCCGCTGCTGGCGGCGCTGGCTGCCGCGGTGGTGGCGCTGGCGTTCCAGCCGGCCCGCCAGTGGGCCGGGCGGCTGGCGAACCGCGTCGTGTACGGCCGGCGGGCCACCCCTTATCAGGTGCTGTCCGAGTTCGCCCGGCGCATCGGCAGCGCGTACTCACACGAGGATGTCCTGCCGCAGATGGCGCAGATCGTGGCGGCGGGCACCGGCGCCGAGCAGGTGGTGGTGTGGCTGCGGGTCGATGACCAACTCCACCCCGGGGCTTCAGCGGGCGGCGGCCCGGACACGGCTCCGCTTCCCGTCGACGGCCAGATGATGCCGTCCTTGCCTGACGCCGATATGAGTGTGCCCGTGGTGCACGGGGGTGATCTACTGGGCGCGATCTCGGTCCGGATGCCGAAAGGTGAGCCGCTGCGCCCGGCCGGCCGACAGCTGGTGACCGACGTGGCGTCCCAGGCCGGCCTGGTGCTGTCGAACGTCAGTCTGGTCGAGGATCTGCGGGCGTCCCGGCAGCGCCTGATCGCCGCGCAGGATGAGGCGCGGCGGCGCCTGGAACGCAACATCCACGACGGGGCGCAGCAGGACCTGGTCGCGCTGGCTATCAAAGTCCGCCTCGGGACCACCGCTGAGGACCTGGCGCAGGCCAGACAGATCTTCGGCGAGCTGCAAACAGACGCCACGGGCGCGCTGGAGAACCTGCGCGACCTCGCCCGGGGCATCTACCCACCGCTGCTGGCCGACCTCGGGCTGGCAGCCGCGCTCAACGCACAAGCGGCTAAATCGACGGTGCCGGTAGCGGTCGAGGCCGACGGGATCGGGCGCTTCGGGCAAGACACCGAGGCGGCCGTCTACTTCTGCTGCCTGGAGGCGCTGCAGAACACCGCCAAATACGCCCACGCCACCCACGCCCGCATCTGCCTGCAAGCGCACAACGGAACCTTGCGGTTCACCGTCTCCGACGACGGAACCGGCTACGACGCCCGCCACACCCCGATGGGGTCCGGCCAGCGGAACATGGCCGACCGGCTCGCCGCGCTCGGCGGGCGACTCGACGTCCGGTCCGCCCCCCGCCACGGCACCACCATCAGCGGGCAGCTCCCCGTCCCCATCCCCAGCGGCGGCCACTAGATGATCTATTCCAAGGGGATCGCCTGCGGAGGTGATGGGAGGGTGTCCAAGATCAGGTTGTGACGACTGACATGGACACCCT
>DASYQM010000169.1:0-6527 GCA_036005525.1 Streptosporangiaceae bacterium | reverse complement strand
GACGGCATCGGCGGAGCCGACGCGAGCCGCGGCTCTGGGCTGCGCGGCCTGGAGGACCGCGTCGCCGCGGTGCGCGGCAGCTTCCGCGTGCACGACGCACCGGGAGGGGGGACCTGTGTCCTGGCCGAGATCCCCTGCGATACCTAAGCCGCCGTCATCGGGCGGCGGGCAGGCCGGCGAGCCCGCCACGCCGGAGGGCGGCGACGTGACCGCAGCGATCGGCCCGCCGCCGGCGACACCGGCGGTGATCCGTGTCGTCCTGGCCGACGACTCCGTCCTGTTCCGGGAAGGGATAGCGCGGGTGCTGGCCGAGAACGGCTTTGCCATCGCCGGGCAGGCCGGGAACGCCGACGAGCTCGACGGGCTGGTCGACCGCGAAAGACCCGACGTCGTGGTGACCGACATCCGGATGCCGCCGACGAACACCAACGAGGGCCTTCTCGCCGCGCAGCAGATCCGCGCCCGCCATCCGCGGATCGGCGTTCTCGTCCTATCCCATTACGTCGAGACGCGCCAGGCCATCAAGCTGCTCCGCAGCGCCCCCCAGGGGGTCGGCTACCTGCTCAAGGACCGCGTCTTCGACATCGCGGAGTTCGCCGACACGGTACGGCGGGTCGCCCATGGCGGATCGGCCATCGACCCCGAGGTGGTGGCGCACCTGCTGCAGCGCCGCGGAGCCGAGAGCGCGCTCGAGGACCTCGCCACCCGGGAGCAGGACATCCTGGCCCTCATGGCGCAGGGCCGCTCGAACCGGGCCATTTGCGAGCGGCTGTTTCTCTCGCCGAAGACCGCCGAGACCCATGTCGGGGCCATCTTCTCCAAGCTGGGCCTGCTCCCCGCGGCCGACGACCACCGGCGGGTGCTCGCCGTCATCACCTATCTCAAGAACGCCTGACCGCGCCGTTACACCAGGCCGCGTTGATGGCGCTCCTCGCCTGCGTGATCACCTGGGCGACGCCGGCAAGGGAGCGCGGTCAGGAGAAGCCTTGGTTACGGCACCACCGTGACCGGCCACCGGCCGGCCCGCACCAGCCGGATCGCCAGCGAGCCGACCAGCCGGTGGCCAGCCTTGGCCGACGCCCCGACCACCAGGGCATCGGCGTGGATCTCGTCAGCGACCCGGCAGATCTCGGCGAACGGGTCGCCGCGGGCGGCCACAAAGGTGATGTTGATGCCCCGCTCCCGGGCAAATTCCTCGGCCTGGCGGCGCAGGTCGCCGGCGATCTGGGCGAAGGCCTCCTCGCGCGCCACAGCTAGCGCCGCACCGGCGCCGGGCGCCGCGGGCGTCATCGACACAACCGGCTCGACGTAGACGGCGACGAGGCGGGCGCGCTGCCGGCGCGCCAGCCCCGCCGCGTATGCCCCAGCACGCAGCGAGGTGGTGGAGCCATCGATGCCCGAGAGAATCGCTGTCGGCCCGTCGGTTCCCAGTTCGAAGGTCCCTTCCTGGCCGGCTGAGCCCCACCCGGTCACGGCTCAGGCCTGCCTGACCGGGATGGTGACCAGGAGCGAGGTGCCGCCCCCCGGCGGGCTGGTGATCTCGATCCGGCCGCCGACCGCCGCAACGCGGTCGCTGAGGCCGATGAGCCCGGAACCGCGGGAGGGGTCGGCTCCCCCCACCCCGTCGTCTCTGACCAGCAGCCGAAGGGTGTCGCCGGCGGCGTCGGCGTCGACACTTACCGCGGAGGCGCGCGCGTGCTTGGCGGCGTTCGTCAGCGCCTCCGATACGACGTAGTAAGCGGCGACCTCGACTCGTTCCGGCAGCCGCCCGCTGACACCCATGCTGAGGTCGACCGGGACGCCGGCGCGGCGGGCAAGCGCCCGGAGGGCCGGCCCGAGGCCGCCCTTCTCCAGGACCGCGGGATGCAGGCCCCGTGAGATCTCGCGCAACTCCTCGACCACGTCGGTCAGGCCCTGCGCGGTCCGGGACCATTGCCGCACGAGGCTCCTGTGCTCCGGCGACACGCGGGCTTCCGCGGCCCGCAGTTCGAGTGCGAGCGAGATCAGCCGCTGCTGTGTCCCGTCATGGAGGTCGCGCTCGATGCGGCGCCGGGTATCGTCGGCAGCGGCGACGACCCGCGCGCGCGAGGCCGCGAGCTCAGCGCGGCTTTCGGTGTTCGCGACCGCCATCCCCGCGAGCTCGGTGAAGGCCAGCAGGCGCTCCTCGGTACCCTCGGGGTGAGGCCCGGCTGCGCCCGAGAACGCGAGGATCACACCCCACAGCCGTCCCTCCACGACGATGGGGGTGCCGACCCCGGAGCGGATCCCGTGCTCCCGGGCCCAGACCGACACCTCCCCGCCCGCTGCCTCGTAGTCCGGCACCCGGGCCGGCCGTCCGGTGCGCTGCACCTGCCCAGCGACGCTTGCCTCGTCGGCTGGCCAGCGTGATCCCAGCGCTGGCGCCAGGCCGGGGTCGCCGGGCTTTGCCCAGGAGCCGGCGATGGTGGCTGTGCGGTCCGGTTCGAACCGTGCTATCGCGGTGCATTCTGCTCCCAGTACGTGGCCCGCCTCGGCCGCCACCGCGCCGAACACCTCGGCTGGCGGGACCCCGCGGGCGACGAGCGTCGCGACCCGGCGCAGCGCCGCCTGCTCGTCCACGATCCGGCGCAGCTCGTTATGGCTGGTCTCCAGTGACTGTGCCATCTTGTTAAACGCGCGCTCGAGTGTGCCAACCTCACCGGGCCCGGTCTCCGGCATCCGCGCGGTGAGATCCCCGCCCGCCACCTGGCCCGCCATCGCGGACGCCCGGCGGACCGGACGGACAACTGACCGGGCCAGGTAGCCACCGGAGAGCAGGATGAGGGCAATCGTGCCGGCGACACCGATGGATGCCGCGATGATGGCCAAATGAGCGGCCGCGTCGGCCCGATCCTGGCCGGCTTCGAAGATCTGCCTCTCGTGCGTCATGAACTGAATGAAGCTCTTGCGCAGCGCATCCACCCGGCGCTTGCCGTCCGCGGTCACTGCCACGGTCCGCGCGGAGCGGAGGTCCTGCCGGGCCTTGGCCACGATCGGGACCGCGTAATCGCTGATGTAGGCGTCCGCGGCCCGCGTGATCTGGTGCGCCCGGCGTCCCTGGCCCGGATCTCCCGCCGCTGCCCGGCGCTCCAGGGTCGCGGCCTGCTGTACGAAAGACCTCCGGGCGTCATACCACGGGTCTAGGAATCGGGGTTCGCCGGTGATGATGAACCCGCGCTGCGTCGATTCGATGTCGATGACCAGCCGCTCCAGCCGGTTCGCCGTTACCAGCACCTCCAGGGCGCGCTTCGCGCGCTCTTCCGAGTCGCGCAGGTCGTCGATCGCGAGCATCAGCAGGGAAAACGCGGCGCCGATGACAGCTGAGAGCAGCACGCTGACGGCGACGGTGCGCCTGATCAAGCGGCCACCGCTGCGCCGGGACCTGCCCATACCAGGTGCCACCCTGCCCCATCCGCGTCCCTCTGACCAGCGGGAACTGGCCGGTAATGTGGGTGAAGATACCGGTAGTGTCACTGTACGGCGATGGCAATGAGGCGAAGTGGGCGGAACCCGGACGCGCATCGTGCTGGCGGACGATGACACCCTGCTGCGCGAGGGTATCGCGAGCCTGCTCGAACGGGCCGGGTTCGACGTGGTGGGCCAGGCCGGCGACGCCCCGGGTCTGCTGGCCATGGCTCGCGAGCATCGCCCGGACCTGGCCATCGTCGACATCCGGATGCCCCCAGGCAGCCTGACGGATGGCCTCGACGCGGCCCGGGTGATCCGCGACGAGCTCCCGGGGACCGGCATCCTGCTCCTGTCGGCGCACGCCGAGGTCGAGCAGGCGATGGAGCTGCTGGCCTCGGGCGACCGGGTCGGCTACCTGCTCAAGAGCCGGGTGACCGACGTGGCCGACTTCACCGAGACGGTCGGCCGGATCGCTATGGGTGGCTCCGTTGAGGATCCGGCACTGGTCAAGGAACTCATTGCGGCCCGCCGCCGGGACGACCTTCTGCAGCAGCTCACGGACCGTGAGCGCGAGGTGCTCGCGCTGATGGCCGAGGGCCGTTCGAACGCCGGCATCGCCAGCCGACTGTGCATCACCGAGGGCACGGTCGAGAAGCACATCCGCAGCATCCTCACCAGGATGCGGTTGCCGGAGACGGAAGACGACCATCGCCGCGTCCTCGCGGTCCTCGCCTATCTCGATTCCCGCTGAGGCAGCTAGGTCTAGATGGGTTCGCCGCCCGCGCGCCTGAGGATACCGCGGATCGCGGCCCCCGACAGGCCCGATTTGGACAGGAACGAGAGGGCAGGGCTGTCCGCGATCATGTCCGCGAAGTCGTCCTCTGCGTACGTGGAGATGAGGATCACGCGCGCCTGTGCCGCACCCTCACCGCCGGCGAGCTGGCGGGCGATGTCAAAGCCGTTCTCCTCGCCGAGATCGATGTCGATGAGGGCAACGTCCGGCTTGAGCTCACGGCAACTGCGGCGTGCCTGGGCGCCGGTCGACGCGACACCGACGACGCTGATCCCCTCGCGCTCGAGCAGGTCGCGGGCAGCCCGGAGGAATTCATGGTTGTCATCGACGATGAGGCAGCTCACGGCCATGATCCCAGCGTGCAGCACGCGACCGTTCTTGGCATTGCGGCTAGCTGGAATGCCGGGCCGCCTGCCAGCCTGCATTCAGGTTGGGTGCTAGCAGCGCAGACGGCGCGGGCGCGGGACGCGAGCATGGACAGCGGAAGAAGTTCACAGCTGCCCGGGCGTCGCGTTATCTCGTGCCGGGCCAGGCTGATGAGCACGGCAGCTCCAGAGGCGACGACCGGTCGGAGGCTCACGTGGTGAGACATCGATCGAGCTGGCGGCCGGACGGAGAGTGCCCCCTGGCCGCCTCGCACACTTGTGGGCCCTCCCCCGCATCGCGCGCCGCGGATTGCGCCGTGAGAGGAGGGAGTGAAGACGGACACCCGTACACCGAGCCCGGGCGACTTCCTCCCGCCCGAGCTCATACGCCTGCTCGGCACCGCCCGGCGGGTGATCGACGAGCACATCAACGATCATGGCAGCTGCGTGGCATGCGGGTCGAGCTGGCCATGTCAGCGCGCTCTGCTGGCCGAGTTCGCGCTGGGCGCGTTTTGAACCACCATCAGCCACAGGGCCGGCACTGGACCGGGGACCTCTGCCCCCGCGGTCCCGTGTGAAGCCGGTGCCGGCCCTGTTCCCAAGCTCCCGGCGAGCCGCCGCAGGACGGCGGGCGCAGGCTGTTCATCGCCGAGTCCCGGGCCACACATGGGGCCGCCATGCGGCCGATGCTGGCAACGTGGCCTGGAGTGAGATCGCGTCCCCCCGCTAGCTCCGCGGTACCGCCCGGGATACGAAGTCCCGGATGAGAAGGTTCGTGATGACAGGGTCGCGCAGGTGCGGTGCGTGTCCCGAGCCTTCGAGCGTGATCAGCCGCGCCTGCGGGATCGCCGCCGCCACGGCGGCCCCGCGCGCACGGCCAACGATCGCGTCTTCCAACCCCTGGATGACCAGGGTCGGACACGGCACTTTCGCGCAGAGCCGTAGCGCGCTGTCCCGGTCATTGAGCCACTCCGCGTCCATGCCGCGGAGGATGGTCTGCGGGTCGGTCTGCTGGCCCCACCCGATCGCGTCCTCGATCTGCTTCGTGGAGTGCGGCTCGGTGAATGTCTGGTCAAAGAAGAACTCAAGGAACCCAGGCCAGTCGCGTAGCCAGTAGTGGCGATTCCATTTCGCCCAACCCTCGAGCGTTCCAGGCTCCTCGTTGAACGGGTAGGGCCCTTCCTCCTCGGCCGGATCGGCGGTCAGCAACAGGTCGGGTGCAATCAGCACGAGGCCCGCGACTCGATCGGGATGCTCGGCGGCGAGGGTCAGGTCATCGCCGGCGCCGCACCACGACACAATGACCGCGCGCTCGGCGCCGGCTTTGTCCAGCACCGCGAGCGTGTCGCCCACCGTTGCCCGCCGACCGTAGGCACCGATGTCGGGGGGGCGGCTGGTACGCCCGTTGCCGCGCCGGTCGAACGTAACCACCCGGCATGGCGGGCGAAGTAGGGAATCTGGCACTTCCATGCCCGGGAGTGAACGATTTCCCAGGCTGGGAGGAACAAGATGGTGGGCTCACCGTTGCCATACGCCTCGTAGTAGACCTGAACCCCATCACGCTCGGCATAGCCGCATTCGTCCGGGTAACGCGCCCGCGTCTGATCGCGAGATGGTGCGGTCATGTGCCCATCCAACCCGGTCGTGTCGCCTCCGCCTCGATCGGCTGTGCTCACGTTGCGCTGCTGCGGTGCCGGTCGGCTGGGAACGGCGCGTTGCGGCAGGTATCTCGCAGGTCCACCGCGAGCGCAGTTCGCTGGCATAACGGCGCTGCCCGCGGTTCCTCTAACGGCTGAGGATGACCGGCAGTTCGGACAGGCCTCGCAGTACCAGCCCGTCGCCGTGGCCCCAGCGCAGCGCCGGCCGGGGGACGGCCAGCCGCATGGTGGGGAAGCGGCCGTGCAGGGTGGTGAGCGCTATCACGCCCTCGAGCCGGGCCAGCC
>DASYQM010000168.1:0-20796 GCA_036005525.1 Streptosporangiaceae bacterium | reverse complement strand
GGTCGCTGTGGTGGTGCCGTCGCCGGCGACATCGTCGGTCTTCTTGGCGACTTCCTTGACCAGCTCGGCACCGATCTTCTCCCACGGGTCCTCGAGCTCGATCTCCTTGGCGATGGACACGCCATCGTTGGTGATCGTGGGAGCGCCCCACTTCTTCTCGAGCACCACGTTCCGGCCCTTAGGGCCGAGGGTTACCTTCACGGCGTCGGCCAGTTGGTTCATACCGCGCTCGAGGCCGCGCCTCGCGTCCTCGTCGAACGCGATCATCTTGGCTGCCATAGGCCAGTCCTCCCGGGACTTTGTTGGCTGCTTTGGGTGAATCGAGCCGACGCCCGCGACGGCCGGCCGGCACGCCGGGCAGTCCTTTCCTGCCGACGTGAGGCCTCATCGCCCCGATCCTGCCTTGGCGTTGTCACTCTCGAAGGGAGAGTGCCAACCATCTTGTTTAGCACTCTCGGGTTGAGAGTGCAAGCCAGCCTGGAAGGCGCGGGCGACGTTGCCGTTCGTGTTGAGAGCACGCTGCGGGGACCGGTATAACCGGAGTATGTCCGGAACGGAGAAGCTCGGGATCAGTCTGCCCAATGACCTGATGGAGAAGCTGCTCCGTGCCAAGGACGAGGGCCGGATCGACTCCGTCTCCGGGTACATCGCCGACCTGCTTCGCCGTGAGGATGACTGGCGCGACGCCCGTGCCACCCTCGACCGCATCTTCGAGCGCTGTCCCGACCCGGAGGCCAAGCACTACGCCTGGGCCCGGCAGGTCCTGGGCGTGGGCCCTAAGCCCGCCGCGTGATCGGCGGGCGGATCCTCGATACGAGTGCGCTGGTGCAGGCCGCCCGTGGCACGCCTTACATGCAGGCACTGCTCTACATCAGCCACGAGCATCTGATCCCGCTCGTCATCCCGGCGCCCTGCCTGGCCGATGCGCTCGCCGGGCTCAACGACCCGGAGCAGCAGGCACGCCTGTTCGACCTGGTGCGTTCGCCCATCGCGAAGGTTGCGCAGTTCGGGGCGTCCGAAGCGACCGGAACCGGCTTGCTGCGGGCCAGTGCCCGGCCTTCGCAGGCGTCGACGAGTTCGGCCCACGCCGCTTTCCTGGCCGCCGATCGTGGCTGGCCAGTCGTGAGCGCGCGGCCGGGACCGATCCGTGCCATGAACCCGGACGTGGAGATCGAGCCGCTGCCCTGATCACCGGCGGCCATCAGCCGGATAACTCTGGCCGCCGGCTGGATAACCTTGGCCGCCAGCCGGGGCGACCCCCGCCGCCAGCCGGGATGGCCCACCGTCAGCCGGGACGGTCCCACCGTCAGCCGGGACGACCCCCGCCGCCAGCCGGGATGACCCCCGCCGCCAGCCGGGATGGCCCACCGTCAGCCGGGACGGTCCCACCGTCAGCCGGGACGACCCCCGCCCAGCCCGATACCGGAGCAGATGGCCCGGCACCCCGCGAACTGGGTGCCGGGCCATGGACCGGTTGGCTGGCAGAGGTCGGTCAGACCGCGCGGACTGCCGATGCCTGCGGCCCGCGGTCGCTCTGCTCGATATCGAATTCGACTCGCTGCCCCTCCTCGAGGCTGCGGTAGCCATCCATCTGGATGGCGGAGAAGTGCACGAACACGTCCCTACCACCGTCGACCGCGATGAAGCCGTAGCCCTTGTCCGCGTTGAACCACTTGACGGTGCCCTGAGCCATTACCCAACAACTCCCTAACTACGCTCGGGCCTTTCAGGTCCCACCCTTGCTTCCGCGGGACCAGTTCGATCGCGAAGCGTTAGGCGTGCCAGGCAAGCAGGGCTTGCCGTTCTCGCCGACCGACAGCGACCGGACACGACCTTACCCCCTGCCGCGTTCTCCTGTGACCGGTTACTCGCCTAATGCAGTCGGGCGCGCCATCCGCGGCAGTCTGATCACAGGGACACCACGGTTCACTCTGGGTGAAACGGGCCGCTCACCATCGACCCCTCAGCCGCCCGCGACCGCCGGGATCACCGAGACGTGCGCGCCCGACGGGACGGGGGTCTCCAGGCCCTGGGCGAACCGCACGTCCTCCTCCCCGACATAAACATTCACGAACCGGCGCAGATTGCCGGTCTCATCCACAATCCGCCCGGCCAGGCCCGGGTAGGCGGCGTCGAGACCAGCGAGCACCTCGCGCAGGGTTCCCGGGTCGGCCATCACTTCGGCCGACCCTCCCGTGTAAGTACGCAGAATGGTCGGAATACGGACAGAAACGCTCATCGGGGGAACTACCTTTCGTGCGCTGGGGCAAAGGAGGGGCGCCGCAATCCGTGATCATGACCTAGGTGCACACCCAACTACACCAGAGTCATGATCACGAGACGTGCGCGAGGTCGCAGGCCGGGCAAACAGGGGCAAAATGGACAAGGTGGGCGGGCCGGGATGGGTCACCCGGGGTCCGGGACGGTCAGCGAGTCCTCGAAGGCCCGGAATGCCGCCAGCGTCGGGCGGATCGGCGACGGCGCTGGCCCGGCAGCCCCGTCCGCCACGGCGTCGAGCGTTTTCAGGCCGTCCCCCGAGTTGATGATGACGGTCTCGGCGCCGGGGTCGAGCAGCCCATCGGCGAGCAGGCGCCGGAGCACGCCCAGGGTGACCCCGCCCGCGGTCTCGCCGAAGATGCCCTCGGTGGCGGCCAGCAGCCGCATCGCGCTCACCACCTCGGGATCGCTCACGTCGGCGACGGCGCCGCCGGTGCGCCGCACGACGTCCAGCACATACGGGCCGTCGGCCGGGTTGCCGATCGCCAGCGACTTGGCGATCGTGGACGGCCGCACCGGCTGCACCACGTCGTGGCCGGCCCGAAACGCGGCGGCCACCGGGGCGCACCCGCTCGCCTGCGCCCCGAACACCCGGTACTCCGTGTCCTCGACCAGCCCCAGCGAGATCAGCTCGCGGAACGCCTTGTCGATCTTGACGAGCTGCGCGCCGGAGGCGACCGGCACGACGATCTGGGCGGGCAGCCGCCAGGCGAGCTGCTCGGCGATCTCGAACCCGATCGTCTTGGAGCCCTCCGCGTAGTAGGGCCGCACGTTGACGTTGACGAACGCCCAGTCCTCGCGCTCATCGGCCAGCTCGGACGCGAGCCGGTTCACGTCGTCGTAGGTGCCGTCGACGGCGACCATGGTCCCGTCGTAGATGGCGGTCGCGGTGATCTTCTGCTGCTCCAGGTTGGCCGGGATCAGGACCACCGAGCGGATGCCCGCGCGCGCCGCCGCGGCGGCGACCGCGTTGGCCAGATTGCCGGTGGAGGGGCAGGCGAGCACCTTGTAGCCCATCTCCAGCGCCGCCGCGAGGGCGACGGCGACCACCCGGTCCTTGAACGAGTGGGTTGGGTTGGCGCGCTCGTCCTTCACCCACAGCGCACCCATGCCCAGCTCCCGGGCCAGGTGATCGGCCCGGACCAGCCGGGTCCAGCCGGGCTCGGTGTTCGGCGAGGCGGCCACGTCCGGTGGCACCGGCAGCAGGCTGGCATAACGCCAGATGCTCGCCGGCCCGGTCTCGATCGCGGACCTGGTCAGCGTGGGCAGGTTGTAGCCGACCTCCAGCGGGCCGAAACATTCGGCGCAGACGTGGGTGCCGCCAAGATCAACGGTAGCGCCGCACTCGCGGCATGCCAGATGACTGGCGAATCCGAACCGGGACGGGTTCTTCGTCGTCGTGGTACTCACAGGGGCGGGGCCTTTCTCCCTCATCTCTCCCGGCGGCCACCGAGGCCGCGGGCCGGAGTTGGCACCTGCCGTGACGAGGCCCCGCTCAGCGCGCCGCGCCCGGCCGGGGGTTCCAGGGGGTCGTCCCCCTGGACCAGCACTGCGGAAATCAGCGCAGCTGGCCGAAGGCCAGCAAGCAGCCTGCTCGTCACGGTGGTTGCCGGGGCTTCACAGGGCCGTTCCCTCCACCCCTCTGGATGAGCGCTATGAAGTTGTCCTCTGCACTCTAACCGATCCCGCCAGCCACTCCCCAGGCCAGACCGGGCCAGGGCATGCCCGCAGATTTGGCCGTCGCGACCGGCCGTTCGGGGGGACGGGCCGCAAGCCACACGCTGCGGGGCGCCCTTCGTGGGACGCGCAGCAGGCTGACGATCTTTGGGGCATGCCCTAATCTCACGGTCATGAACGAAGCGTGGGGCCGGGTACTCGTCGCTTCCAACCGGGGGCCTATCTCGTTCAGGCTCAGCGACGACGGGAAGCTCACCGGCCACCGGGGCGGCGGCGGGATGGTGTCGGGCCTGTCGTCGGTGGCCGGCCGGGCCGAGGTGCTGTGGGTGTGCGCGGCGCTCAGCGACGCCGACCGCGCGGCGGCCAGGGCCGCCCCGGGCGGCTACATCGACGCCTCCGGCGACGGCCACGCCGGTGTCGGGTCCTCGGTGCGCATGCTCGACATCCCCACCGCGACGTTCCAGCGTGCCTACAACGCGGTGGCGAACTCCACCCTCTGGTTCATCCATCACATGCTCTTCGACACGCCCAACCGGCCGAACTTCGGAATCGCGTTCCGCCGGGAGTGGGAGTCGTTCCGCACTTACAACGCGGCGTTCGCGACCGCCCTGGCCGAGGGCGCCGGCCCGGACGGGCGCCACCGGCGCGGCGGGGTGCGCGCGATGGTGCAGGACTATCACCTGACGCTGGTTCCCCGGATGCTCGCGGACCGGTGCCCCGGCGTGGCGATCGGCTACTTCTGTCACACACCGTGGGCGCCGCCCGACTATTTCGCGATCCTCCCCGACGACGTCGGCCGCGAGGTGCTCGACGGCATCCTCGGTGCCGACCATGCCGGGTTCCACGCCAAGCGGTGGGCAGACGCGTTCCTCGACTGCTGCCAGACGGTGCTCGGCGCGGAGGTGAACCGGGCCGACGGGACGGTGCGGCACCGGGGCCACACCACCACCGTGGGCGTGCACCCGCTGGGTGTGGACGCACCGGAACTGCGCGACCGGGCGGCGGCCGCAGACGTGCAGGCACATGTCACCGCGCTGGCGGCGGCCGCGGGCAGCCGCAGGCTGATCGTCCGGATCGACCGGACCGAACTTTCCAAGAACATCGTGCGCGGGCTGGCCGCGTACCGGGAGCTGCTGATCACCTACCCCCAGTGGCGGGGGCAGGTGACCCACCTCGCTTTCGCCTATCCCTCACGGCACGACCTGCCCGAGTACCGCGAGTACACCGCCAGCGTGCAGCGGCACGCCCGCCAGATCACCGACGAGTTCGGCACCGAGGACTGGGACCCCCTGGTGCTGCAGGTCAACGACGACTACGCCCGCTCGCTAGCCGCCTACCAGCTGGCCGACGTGCTGCTGGTCAACCCGATCCGGGACGGCATGAACCTCGTCGCCAAGGAAGGCCCGCTGCTGTCCGAACGAGGCTGCGCGCTGGTGCTGTCCCGGGAGGCCGGCGCGGCCGCCGAACTCGGCGGTGCCGCGCTGCTGGTCAACCCCTACGACGTGACAGGCACGGCGAAGGCGCTGCACGAGGCGCTGAGTATGCCAGATGCAGAACGTCTGCGCCGGGCGGCTCTCCTGGCCGAGGCGGGAGCGGCGCTGCCACCTCGCGAGTGGTTCGCCGACCAGGTCAGCGCGCTGGACGTGGCGACGCGGCGAGCGAGCGGGCAAGCGCCCTTAGCAGGGCAGCGACCTCGTCGGGCCCGGCGACGACGAGGTCTGCTTCGGCGGCGAGCTCGCTGACCTCGCCCGACGCGCTGCATACGGTCAGGCCCGGATGGCCGGCCGCGCGCAGGGCACGCACCGCGCCGAAGGCCGGCAGGTCGCCGAGGTCGTCACCGGCGAACAGGATCGCCCCGGACTTACGTTCGGCGGCGAGGGCGGCGAGGGCGGATCCCTTGTCCATTCCAGGGGGACGCAGCTCGATGACCAGCCGTCCCGGTTCGAGCGTCAGCCCGGTGGCGGCCGCGAGGTCGGCCAGCGGGTCCGCCACGGCGGCGAGTGCGGCCGCTGGGTCGTCGGTGCGCCGCGTGTGCACGGCCAGGGCGCTCCCCTTGTCCTCGATGCGGGTGCCCTCGGGCGCGCCCGCCTCCGCGAGCAGCTCTGGCAGCCGCGCCCGCGCCGTCGCCACGCCCGGTGGTGGCGGCGGGGCGGCCAGCGTGCCGTCCTCCCACCGCTCCCAGCCGTAGTGTCCGAGCACGATCAGGCCCGGGATCCTGCCGAACCCGCCGAGCTCGACCGCCTCCCCGGCCGGCCGCCCAGTGATCACGGCGAGGGTCCCCACCAGTCCAGCGAGCCCTCGCAAGCCCGCGACCGCCCCCGGATGCGCACGGGCCTCCCGCGGGTCAGCCACGATCGGCGAGAGCGTCCCGTCGAAGTCCATCGCGATCAGCGCCGTACCCGGCTCACTCAGGATCGCCTCCAGGCCCGCCCTGCCCTCTGGGGTCCTGGGCACGGGCAGCCCGCCGGCGTCAGCCTGTGCCATCGTTGAGTCCCGGCTGCGGGCTCCCGGTATCCCCGGCGGAGGTGTGCGTCTGGCACAAGGCGTTCAGCCGGTGCCAGATGCACCGTCCGCCGGGTCCCGCCTCTGTCAACTCGCGGCCCCGCGCTCGGGGCCCGCGCGCATCCGGTTGCGGCGGGCGCGCTGCCGGCGCAACCGCTTGACCAGAACGGGGTCGAACCCGAGCGCTTCCGGCCGGTCGATGAGCTCGTTCAGCAGTTGGTAGTAGCGGGTCGAGGAGAGCCCGAGGAGATCGGAGATCGCCTGCTCCTTGGCACCCGGCTGCCGCCACCAGCTGCGCTCGAAGGCCAGGATGCGCATGTCGCGCTCGGATAGCGTTGCCATCCGCATCCCGCCTTTCTGTGGCCGGCGCGTGGCTGGGGGAAACCTCCATGCTAACGGCCGGCGAGACAGTCTCTCGACCCCCTGGCACCCCTGCGGAGCCCGTAGTCGCCCGTGCGCAAATTGACTAGTGGCGTGGGTGCAACGGTCCGTGACGCACGGTGGACCGGTGACCGCACGAGCCGCCCGAGGAGGGGCCGCTGGGAACGGGGCCCCCAAGGGGAACTCTTGCGCTGGGCTTGGGGGGCCGGCCCTATGCGCCGTGGCCCTCAGCACGTACGCTCACCGTTCGTGGGGTCTTTCGACTGCCTGAGCTTTCTGACCGACTACGGCCTTGACGACGGGTTCGTGGCGGCCTGCCACGGGGTCGCGGCCCGCATCGCTCCCGGCATCCGGATCATAGACATCACACATCTCGTGCCGCCGGGTGACGTGCGCCGTGGTGCGGCGGTCCTCGCCCAGACCCTGCCCTACTTGCCGCGCGGCGTGCACGTGGCGGTGGTCGACCCTGGGGTGGGAACGACCCGGCGCGGCATAGCCGTCCAGGCGGGCGACTGCATCCTGGTTGGGCCCGACAACGGCCTGCTGTCGTGGGCGATTGCGGGCGCGGGCGGCGCCACGGGCGCCTATCAGCTCACCAACGGCGAGCTGTGGCTGCATCCGCTGTCGCAGACCTTCCACGGCCGGGACATCTTCATTCCCGTGGCCGCCCACCTGGCCGCCGGTATCGAGCTCGCGTCGGTGGGCTCGCCGCTCGATGTCGGTGATCTCGTGACGCTGCCCGCACCGACCAGCCGGGTGCACGACGGCGAGGCGGAGGGGGAGGTCATGTCGGTGGACAGGTTCGGCAACGTGCAGCTGTCCATCGCCGCCGCGGATGCCGACCAGCTGGGTATCGGATTCGGCTCGTCGCTGGTGGTGCGCTGCGGGCGCCGCCAGCTGACCGTGCCCTATCTGGAGACCTTCGCCGCGGTCCCACCCGGTGAGATCGTCGCCTTCACCGACAGCGCCGGGCTCATCTCGATCGCCGTCAACGCCGGCGATGCCGCGCAGCAACTCGGGCTCCCGCCGGGCGCCCACGTCCGGCTTTCCGCCCCACCCGCGTCCTGACTGCGCCCCGCCCCTGAGCAGCGGCGGGCCGTCCTTGACCGCCACGGCTAGTGTGGCGTTCTCTTTGGCCACACGCCCCGGCAGCACCCCACAAAATGTCCCTGAACGTGACAGAATGCCCAGGGGCCTCATCGGGAGGAGGCGGCGGTGTCGCTTGGGTTTCCCCACCGGGCCCAGGCCGGGGCAGCCGTAGGCATTGTCGTGGCGTGCTTGGTGCTGAACGCTGCTCCCGTCTTCGCCGCCAGCAGCAGCGTCCGAAGCCAGGAATGGTGGCTGCGCAAGCTCCACGTGACGCAGGCGCAGCAGAGCGCACAGGCGAGAGGCATCACGGTCGCCGTCCTGGATACGGGGGTCGACCCCGGCCAGGCTGACCTCGCCGGGGCGGTGGTCACGGGCCCCGACTACACGGACTCCGGCCGCGTGCACGGTGGGCCGTTCTGGGGTATTCACGGCACCGCCATGGCCAGCCTGATCGCCGGCCATGGGCACGGCCGGGGCCGGGGCGCGGGCATCTTGGGCATCGCGCCGAGCGCCACCATCCTGTCCGTACGGGTGACGCTGGAGAGCGACGACCCACTGCTGGCGGACGCCAACATCGCGGCCAGTCTCCCTGGCGCCATCGCCCGCGGGATCAGGTACGCGGTCAGGCACCACGCGACCGTGATCGCCCTGCCGCTGGATCCGGTCACCAGCACGGCGGCGCCCGGCGCGGGCGGCAGCACCGCCGAGCATTCGGCGGTCCGCTACGCACTGGCCCACCGGGTCGTGCTGGTCGCGCCCGCCGGGGACAACGTCACCGGCGCCGACCCGGTGAACTTCCCGGCCGCCTACCGGGGCATCATCGCGGTCGGCGCATTCAACTCGGCGTTCATCAAGGCCCCGTTCAGCTGCCGCCAGCCTTATGTCACGCTCACCGCTGCCGGGGACGGAGTCATCGCCGCCAATGGGCAAACCGGTTATGCCCAGGTCAGCAGCACCACCGCGGCCAGCGCGGTGGTCGCTGGCATCGTGGCTCTCATCCGGGCGCAGTTCCCGGCGCTGAGCCCGGCGCAGGTGACCAAAGCGCTCACGGAGAGCACCGTCTTCCGCCCTCGCGGCGGGCAGCAGACCGGATCCGGGGCCGGGACCGTGGACGCCGCCGCGGCGCTCGCGGCGGCGGCGCGCATGGCCGCAGCCGTCCCCACCCCGGGATCGTCGCCCGCGTCGGCGGCCTCCGCCACCCCGCCGCCCAGCCCTCTCGCAGTGCACACATCCAGCGGCCTGGGCAAGACCCTGCTCATCGACGTCGGCATCGCGGTGGCGGTGTTCCTGGTACTGGCGGTGCCGATCCTCGGGTATGGCCGCCACCGGCGCCGGCGGGCCAGGGCCGCTCGGCTGGCCGAGGTGCGCGCGGCCGCCCAGCCCCGGGCGCGCTCCCAGCCCGCGGCGCGCCCCGCGCGGCAGGTCGCCGCGGCGAGGATCGAGCCGGAGGAGCACACCTACATCCCTGCGCCGGTGAGTGCGGCGCCCTCCACCGCCGGCTCTCCGCCCGCCAATGGCGCCGCAGCCGGTGCCCAGTCACCGTGGGACAGCGGGAGCGGCTCACGAGGCGGCCCTCCACGGAGCGGCCCCCCGGGGAGCGGCTTTCAAGGGAGCACCTTCACGGCGAGTGCGTTCCCCAGGACCGGGCGCGCCAGCACCTCGCGCGCGGCTGAACCTTCCGGGGCGGGCGCGCCGGCAGCCACAGACGGGTGGCCGGCCAACGCAGGACCCGCGCGCGCGGGATCCGCCCACACCGGACCGGTCCACACCGGACCGGTCCACACCGGACTGGCCGATGCTGGGCCGACCGACTCTAGACCGGCGCGCACTGGACCGGCCGACGCCGGACCGGCCGACGCTGCACCGGTGCACGCCGGACTGGCCGACGCCGGACCGGCGCGCACTGGACCGGCTCATGCTGGACCGCCCCGCGCTGGGGGCATTCTGCGCGGAAGTGCCCCGGGCGGAGGAGCCGCGGACAAGTCGGGTCCCGCGGCACTCGGAACGGCCGCGGGAGGGCTCATCGGTTCGCCGCGGACTGGCGCGCAGCGCACGCCGAAGGTCTCCGGTGGACCTCCTTGGGGGCCGGCGCCGGAGCCGGCGGGCGATGTCCCGTGGGGCCAGCCGCTCATACCTCCGGCCGCAGGCGCGCGCGCCTTTCCCAGCGGCCCGGCCCAGACGCCCGCCGAGCCCACGCCGGAGTTCCTGGCGGCTCCGCCGCCAGAGTCACCGGAAACGGAACCGTCGCCCTGGGACGCGATCGCGGAGGAGGCCTGGCCAGGCGGACCGGGTTCACTGAGGCGGGGGGGACCGGGCGCGTCCAGGCCGCCGGCCTCGTCCTCGCGTGAGCAGGCATTCGGCGACGGCATCGTTGGCCAGACCCACGATCTGGGGAGCGAGCGGCGCGACGAGGGGCCGTCCACCGGCTCGCAGCCCATCTACGTGTGGGATCCAGGCGCCTCGACCGAATCCTTCCCGCCCGTCCCGCCTGGCGAGAACCAGAAGCCATAACCGGCCCGCGGCCGGCCGGTGCCGCCCGGTGCCCACTGCCGTTTCGGGGGCCGGTCTCCCGCCCGGCCATCCTCAAGGGCTGGCGCCACTGGATGCCCGTGCCGTGCCCACTGCCGCTTCGGGAACCGGTCCCCGCCCGGCCGTCTTCATGGACGTGCACACGGCCGCTCTGTCAGAGCTATTCCTCTCCGTCATCCGCGGTCACCGGATAACGCCGCCCCGCATGGCCGGCCTCGGGCCGCCTTGCCGGGCCGCGACCTCAGGCAGGCGTGCCAGGCCGCACCTCAAGCCGCGTTGCCGGGCCGCGCCTCAGACGGTCTTGCCGGGCTGCGCCTCAGCGTGTGTTGCCGGGCCTGCCGTTGAGTTCCGCCTTGCGGGCCGAGGCGTACATGGGCACATATTCCTGGCCCGACAAGGCCTGGATGGCCTTCATGACGTCGTCGGTGATCGCCCGCCGGACCCGGGCCGGCGGGCCCTTGTCCAGATAGGCGTCGAAGGTCATCGGCTCGCCGATCCGGATGCCTACCCGGCGCAGCTGCGGGATGGTGTGCCCGGGTGGCAGGACCACATCGGTGCCGATCATGGCGACGGGGACGACCGGCACACCGGAGGCCACCGCGAGCCAGCCGACACCCGTCCGGCCGCGGTAGAGGCGGCCGTCCGGCGAGCGTGTTCCCTCGGGGTAGACGCCGAACAGCTCCCCCTCCTGAAGCAACCGGAGGGCGGCCTCGAGCGTGTCCTGGGCAGACCGCGCGCTGTCCCGGTCGACGGAGAGCTGTTTGGTGGCACGCATGTAGGCGTTGGCGAAAAGCTGGGACGGCCGCGTACCGGTGAAGTATTCGGACTTGGCGGCGAAGGTGAGAGGCCGCTCGAGCATGAGCGGAAGAAAGACCGAATCAACGACCGACAGGTGGTTGGAGGCGACGATGGCGCCGCCGGTCCGGGGGATGTGTTCCACTCCGGTGATCTGCGGGCGCCACAGCAGGTGCAGGAGCGGCCCGGCGAGAACCCTGGAGACCTGGTACTTCACTCGATTCCTCCACCAGCCGATCCGGCGTCAGAACGCCGCGCAACCCAACGATAACCGGGCAGTGCTTCCTCGGACCTGGCGCCGCCGCTCGCCTGGATTGGTGGATCACCAGCCGCCGGGGCCTGGCCATGGCTGCTCATGCCTTCCATGTCCGCGGGCGCGGCAGGCCTGCCGGGCGCGGCCCGTCCCTCGTCCTCGGCGGGCAGCGACGAGAGGATCACGACCATCAGCGGCAGTACCAGTGGCAGTGCGGCGGCAGGCACGGTGACCCCGGAATCCGAGGCGAACCAGCCGAGCACGGCGATCAGCCACACGGCGGACAGGGCGGCCCGCAGCAGCGGGATCCGCCGGTAGGCGCGGGCCAGCAGCGTGCACCGCAGCCGGGCGGGCCAGGCGACGATGGCACCCAGCGCGGCCACCACGACCGGGATCACCGGGATGAACGGGTTGGCGGTGAGGGAGCCGAAGTTGGAGCTGACCTTCCGCTGCAGGGTGGCGCCCGCGCCGCCGTGCAGCACCTGGCCGACGAACCCGCCGATGTCGGATTGCCCGGTGGCCGGAACGAAGTAGTTGACGAGCGCGAACACCGTCACCAGCGCCAGGCCGCTGACGCCGACAAGGGCCGCCCGCCGCCAGGTGATCCGCACGTTCGCGGCGGCCGCGAGCAGCACCAGGAAACCGGGCAGCATCGCGATGGTCCCACCGACCTTGGCACCGAAACCGGGCCAGGCGGCCACGACCACCGTGAAGGCGGTCACCGTGGCCATGGCCAGCAGGGCCTCGCTGCGCTGGCCCCGGCGCAGCAGGGCCCCGCCGAGCCAGGCCGCGCACAAGATACCGGACGCGCCGTAGATCACCACCGCGTTGTTGCCCAGGCCGTAGAACCGCCCGGCCTCGAGCATGTGCAGGCCGAACGGGGTTTCCCGCGCCAGGTGCGACCCGGTGATGAGGTCGAGCCCGATGACTGCGAGGGTGACGGCCGCGACCACGCCGGGCGGGCCGAGCGGATCCCGCCGCCACGGCCCGGCCAGGGCGACGGCCGCCACCACTGCGGCCCACGCCACGGCGAGCGAGTACAGGACGACGGCCGGGTGCGCCAGCGTCCACCACGGCACGAGACTTGCCAGGAACGTCCCGGCCGGGAGCGAGGCCGCCCAGGCCCCGACCGCCCGCGCCACGGCCCGGCGGCGGGGGCGGCGCCGCGGCCCGCGCGCCCAGGGGATGAGCGCGATGAGAGCGAAGAGCGCCGGGTAGCCGAACCCGACCAGCTGGTAGAAGGGGGTCACGGTGTGCCGGTAGACCTGGGCGGCGGTATCTTGCGCGGCCAGCGTGCGCACGGTGGCGGCCAGGTCGCCCGGCCCGGGCCGGCCGGCGGCGCGCAGCGGCGAGCCGACCACCGCGGATGGAACCGGCGTGCCGAGCCATCCCAGCACGGTCGGGGTCAGGTCGGTCAGCACCACCATCCCCGGCTGGCGGGTGGAGGCCGTCGTCAGCAGCCCGCTCCGGTAGTGCGGGCCGCTCACCGCGATCACCCGCAGATGGGGCTCCGGCCCGTCGCCCGGCGTGGCGACCACCAGGGTCGAGTCAGCGGGAAGCCCGGCGATGATCCGGCCCAGCTGCCGGTCGGCGTCCCGCACCTCCGCCGCCCCGGCGGACTGGCCCGCCGGCCCAGGTGCCGCCGGAAGGTTGCCGAGGTCGACGACGGTCAGCGGGCACCGGGCCAGCGTGGCCGCTGCCAGATCGGCCGGGCGCGGAAGATACGAGGCGACCTGGCCGGACCTGCTGGCCAGCGCGAGCGCCGCGCCGGGGCCGACCGCGGTCACGCAGCGGCCCGGGCCCGGCGCGGCGGCCAGCAGGCCCCACTGCGGGTTGTAGTGGAATTGGGAGTTGTAGGTGACCAGGCGCCGCATCAGGGGCACGCGCGCCGGGGATGGCGTGTCCGGGCGGGCACCGACCCGCTGGACCGTGACCGGGGGATCCGCCGGGCATGGGCCGGCGGCGGCGTGCGGCACGGCCGCCCGGGCGGCGGCGTTCAGCGTGAGCCACCCGTCGGCTGGGCAGGTGCGGGAGTGGATCCCGCTGACGATCAGGGATCCGGGCGACCCTTCGCCGGCCAGGCGCCAGAGGGCCGGGCTCCTGGTGGGTGAGACGTCGCTCCAGCGAAGCCCGCCGATCCCGACCAGGACCACGTGACCCGTTGCCGGGGCTCTGGCGCCGGCAGCGCCATCGCTGTTGGCCATCGCCGCTGCGGGTGCGGCCATGGCCACGATGGCGGCACCGGCGGCCAGTGCCCTGCCCAGGGTCATGTGCACGTCGTCAACCGTATCCAGGGCCGAAGAGTCACAGCGCCCCGTTGCCAGCTGGACGCCGGCCCGTGCGGCCAGCCGACGTCAGGTGCAGATGTTCTGGCTGGCGGTCCTGGGCGCGAAGCTGGAGGCTGGCTGCGGCTTGGTCCCTGGCCCCGTGTGTGCAGTACTGCCGTAATTGCTGCCCAGCAGCAGCGTGATCTTGCCGGTTCCCGGCACCTCCTGCAGCGCGGAGCCGTGGACCTTGGCCGCCAGCAGCCGGGCCTCCGGCAGCTGGCCGGCGTGGTATTCGATCAGCGTCTGGGTCACGTTGTGCGATGAGGCGTTGCCGGTCCGCTTGACTTTGAAGCCGTCTTGCTCGAGGACGGCGGCCACCGTGTATTCGAGCCCGCCTGCGCCAGATCCGTTAAGCACATCGAGCGTGACCTTTCTCGGGGCGATCCGAGGTGGCGGCTGGCGCTTCAGCAGGTCCTTGCTGACCGGCACATCGTTCCGGAACGCTTGGAAGATCTTGCTGTCCTCGGGCTGGGTCCACATCACGTTGGCGGTGTCGGTGGGGTCCACGTAGGAGCGCGGGTAGGTGGGCAGGGTGAAGAAGGTCACCTGGCTCGGCGGCAGGTTCTTCAGGCTGGTGGCCAGATCGTAGAGGCCCTTGATGCCGCCCAGCCCGCTGTCGATCGTGATCGACTTGGTGGCCGCGTCGAGGAACCGGTAGATCGCGACCGGGTTGAGCAGCTTGCTCTTGACCCTGTCCACGAGCGAGGACATGAAGGCCTGCTGCCGGCTGATTCGCTCAAGATCGCTGCCGTTGCCGAGGGTGTAGCGGGCGCGCACGTAGCCGAGCGCCTGCGAGCCGTTCAGCAGATGGTGGCCCGCCGTGAGGTGGAGCCCTGACTTGGGGTCGTTGATGGGCCGGGTGTTGCACTCGGGCACGCCGCCGACGGCCCTGACCATGTCACGGAAGCCGGCGAAGTTGACCACGACGAAGTGGTCCATGCGGATGCCGGTGTCCTTCTCGATCGTCTTGACCGTGCAGGCGACGCCGAGCTCGGTCTTGTTGCCGTCCACGGTCCCGAGCGTGAACGCCTCGTTGATCTTGAAGGTCGTTGGCGAGGACATCTGGCCGTTGCCCATCCGGCAGGCCGGGATGCTCACCCAGGAGTCACGCGGGATCGACATGATGTTGGCCCACTCACGGTTCGCCGCGATGTGCACGATGATCAACGTGTCGGAGTGGTCCGTATTGAGCACCGCGCTGCGGCCGTACCGCCTGGCCTGGCCGTGCCGGGTGTCCGAGCCGAGCACCAGGATGTTCTGCGCCTCGGGGTGAAGGCTGACGGGCTGGCTGCCCAGCACCCCGGAGATGTCCACCTGGTGCAGATTCCCGTTGAGATGCCGGTAGACGAGGTAGGCGCCGAGCACGCCGACGACCACGATGACGGCCAAGGTCGCCGCCGTCCAGGCGAGGATCTTCCTCCTTCTGCCGCCCGGCTTCTTGCCGCCTGGGCCCTTGGTGTGCGGGTCCTTGCCGTCCGGGCCTTTGCTGTCCGGGCCTTTGCTGTCTGGCCGCTTGGCATGCGGATCCTCGCGGTCCGGGCTCGCGCCGTGCGGGCTCTTGCCGTCCGGCTCCGTCTTCGTGGAGGTTGCGGCGGGCGGGGCGTCCGGGAGCAGCCCGCGACCTGTGCTCTGAACAGACCCGGGGTCGGCGCTGCGAGGCGCACCGGGACCGTCGTTCTTGAGTGAACCGGGATCTTCCGGTTCAGCCGGATCCATTCCCTCTCCCCGCATCCAGATCTGGCCCGGCGTACATCAGGTCATGCGCGACCCCGCGAAGCCAGGTCGCGCACCTGCTTCCCCGCTGCACAGTCATTCCACTAGGTACAACGCGGCGGCGGCCAGGAGGTTTCACGGTCGCTGACATCAGTGCCGTTCACCAATCACGCCGCCCCCACAGGACTCAGTACCCAGGAGGCCCGCCGTGGAAGCACGCGAACCCGCCGGGCCGAAGATCAGCTTCCCCGGCCGGATCGCGGCAAACGCACCCCGCTGGGCTGGGTGCGGGCGGGGATCGGGGCTTGCGATCCTCGTAGAGTCGCCAGGGAGACCGTCTGCGCGAACTCCGCCCGGCCGTCCGGGTTGGTCCGAGCGGGCGGTATGCACGGAAAGGACGTTGCCGCATGTCTGAGTCCACCGAGGCGCGACGACCCGCGAACCGAGTGCTCCCCCATGAACTGCCGGCCTCCCTGCGTGACGCCGGTCTGGCGAACTGGATCCGTGAACCGCTGGACGACGGCGTCGACCGCAGGCGCCGCATCATCATGCCGCCGGCCGCGGCGGTCATGGGCACGCCTGCGAGCGCCTACCAGGGTGCCCTGCTCGCCGAATCGCGTCACCCCGACACGGTCTTCATGATGGGAGACAATCCCGCGCTGCCCAACATGCCCGCCCGGCCCGCATTGAAGGACTTCTTCCAGCTGCGCTTCAGCAAGATCGCCAGAACGCACCTGCTGCAAAGTGCCAGGGTGGCGAGGGAGAACGGGCTCGACGAGAAGGTGATCATGGCGTGCCTGCTGCACGACATCGCGATCGCGGGGCTGCTGTCGGCCAACCATGGCTACTGGGGGGCCCAGATGGTCGCCCCGTACGTCGATGAGGAGATCGCCTGGTCCATCGAGAAACATGAGGCGCTGCGCTACTTCGCGGACGAGTCGGTGGGATACACCTATCCGGAGGCCTACATCGCCTATTTCGGCCCCGATTACGACCCGCCTGACTACATCCGCCGGGAGGCCAAGGCGGCGCGTCGGCATCGCTGGTATATGACGTCGCGCCTGGTCACCATCAACGACATCTACTCATTCGACCCCAATGTCGTCGTTGATTACGACGAGTTCGAGGACGTGGTAGGCCGGAACTTCCGGCAGCCCAAGGAAGGGCTCGGATTCGACGGCTCCCCCGTGGCACACATGTGGCGAACGATGATCTGGCCGAACAACTTCCTGTGAACAGGTCCGCCGGACTCGGTCCCAGGCCGAAGGGATGTCCGGCTGTCCGAGAGTTGCTGTGAGTTGCCCCGGCTCACCACCTCATCGGGCACGCGCGAGTCCCGTCATTGTCAGCCTTCGGTCGTTTGTTCATAGCACCACACGCTTAGCGAATTCAGGTATTCGGGAGCGAAGTCTGCGCCGGCACGCACCCGCCGTGATGAGTGCGAATATCTCAGAATCGACGAACGACACCGCCGGGCCGGAATTCAAGATCAGATGCCGTACCGTGTGCAGGGTGGCGGTCCGGCTCGCGGGCGCCGATGGAAGGGCGGCTGGGCCATCCGGGGGGATTCCCACCCACCAGATGGTGACCGGCCGTGGGGGGAGACACGGTGGACCATCCTCTGGCCATGGATGTGGAGGCGATGCGGCGCACCGGCCATGCGGCCGTGGATGCGCTGGCTGCCCGGCTGGCGAACCCGGATGCCGATCCGGTGCTGCGCCGCGCCAGCCCAGCGGAGATGCGGGCCAGGCTCGGCGGCCCGCCGCCAGAGCAGGGCGCGGGCCTGGACGTGGTGCTTGGCCGGGTCCTGGCCGACGTGCTGCCTTATGCGGCCCGGACCAATCATCCCGGGTACCTCGCGTTCATCCCCTACTTCACCACCTGGCCCGCGGCGGTGGCGGAACTGATAGCCACCGCGGCCAATGTGTCTCCCTGGGTGTGGATGGAGTCGCCCGCCGCGACCCAGATCGAGCTGGAGGTTATCGACTGGTTCCGCAGCTGGCTGGGGATGCCCGAAGGCACGGCGGGCCTCCTGGTGAGCGGTGGGTCGGCCGCAAACCTCACGGCGCTGCTGGTCGCCCGTGAGGCCGCCGGGGGCCCTTCGGAGGACAGTGTCGTGTACGTCTCGGACCAGGGCCACTCCTCCCTCGCCCGGACCGCGTGCGCCATGGGCCTGTATGCCCATCAGGTGCGGGTGCTGCCGACCGATGATCACTGGCAGCTGCGGCCAGAGACGGTGGCGGCCGCCGCCGACGCTGACCGGCGCGCCGGGCGGGTCCCCATGGCCGTGTGCGCCAACGCCGGGGCGACCAGCACGGGCGCCGTCGACCCGCTGGCCGGCCTGGCGGATCTTTGCGCCGCCGAGAGGCTGTGGCTGCACGTCGACGCCGCCTACGGTGGCTTCGCCGCGCTCACCCCGACGGGCCGCGCGCTGCTGACCGGCATCGACCGCGCCGACTCGGTGACCCTCGACCCGCACAAATGGCTGTTCCAGCCGTTCGAGTGCGGCGGCGTCCTGATCCGCGACGGCGACCGTCTCGCCCGCACGTTCGCCATCCACCCCGACTACCTCGACAGCACCGGCACCCACGAGACCGCCGAGGTCAACCTCGGCGATCGGGGGCTGCAGCTGTCCCGGAGCTTCCACGCGCTCAAAGTCTGGATGTCCGTACAAGCCTTCGGCGTGGCCGCGTTCCGCGCTGCCATTGACCGCAACATGGAACTGGCCGCCTACGCCGAAGAACTGGTCCGGGACAGCGGCACGCTGACCTTGATGGCACCAGCGTCGCTGGGAATCGTGTGCTTCCGCCGGGAATGGCCGGGCTGCGACGAGGCCGAGACCGAGCGCCGCGGGATCGCGCTCGCCGACGCCCTGGAACGCAGCGGGGACGCGTTCGTGTCCACCACCCGGCTGGCCGGGCGGCACGCCATCCGGCTCTGCATCCTCAACCCGACCAGCGGTGAGGAGCATGTGCGGCGGGTGATCGAGCACTTCGCACACGCACCGGCCCCGCCGGGCAAGCCGCTGGGCGCGAAAGCCCCTGCCGCCTCCCGCGCGAGCGTCATCGAGAATGAGGGCAGGGACCGCGGTACCGGCGCTCTGCACACCACGCCCCTGCTCGCCAGCGTGCCCCACCCGGTCGTCGAGGCCGTCCGCGACCGTGGCACGTTCCTGGACGCCGCCGCAGGCCAGGAGATCATCCGCCGCTGGGAGGCGGACCGGTTCTTCTACATCGCGCTGTCTGGCCGCTACGACGTCGTCATTGACGACCGGCCGATCCGCACCCTCGGTCCCGGAGACCATTTCGGCGAGCTCGCCGCCCGCGACTGGGGAGGCGGCTACGGCTACACCCGGCTCGCCACCGTACGGTGCACGGAAGAAGGCCGCCTCCTTCGGCTCAGCAGCGAGGACTTTCAATGGCTGGTCGCAACCCAGCCGGCCGTCCGCGCCGAGCTAGCCACGATCCTCGCCGAACGACTCCAAGAGCGCTAGCCGCTGCACAGGCGCTACACCCGCCCGAACGGGCGTTCACCGAAGCGATGCTGACCTGGGAGCCGGTGTGGAGCCGGTGTGGAGCCGGTGAGCGGATTCGAACCGCTGACCTGCCGTTTACAAGACGGCTGCTCTGCCTGCTGAGCTACACCGGCGGGAGACTCGGTGCATGGTAGCCCACCTGGGGCTTGACGTGCTCGTTCTGGCTCTGACCTGGGCGTATGTTGTCGCTGCCGTGGCGTTCCCGGCTCGCGCGGGAAGCCCGCGCTTCAGACGGGTGTCCGGCTGGCGTCGGCTGCAGGCGGCTCGTGGCGGCTCTCTGTGCCAAATACGTGCCAAAGTTTTGGGGCCAGGAGCGCCAGTTAAGCGTCCATCGGGCCTTCTCGCGACAGCCAGGGCGGCGAGGGCCGCGGCCGGGTCTTCGGTGCCGACGTTTCTGATCCCGAGCCACAGCGATGTGCCGCCCTTGGGCCGGTGGCTGTAGATCGAGCGGGCCACGGCCGCAGTTGCCTGGGGGTCGGTGTCCCGCCGGCTGGCCTCGGCGAGCTGGGCGAGCCTGCCGCCGTGGTGGTCGTTGCGGCGTGCCCAGGTGGCCACGAGAGGAGGGCCAGGGAGCAGGTCACGCTTGTCGTTGTTGCACGCCCGGTCGGCCAGGACGAGGTTCTCCACGGCATCGACGCCGCAGCGGACACGGGGAATGAAGTGGTCTGCCTCCGGCCGGACGCCAAGCGGTCCCCGGCAGTAGAAGCAGCAGCCCGCCTGCAGTGCCGCGATGCCTTCCCGTAGTGGCCTAGGGGGGATCAGCCGGTCAGACCCGAACAGGTGACGGTGCAGATCCAGCTGAATCTTCGCCACGCCGTTGATCTCTGCGACCATCCTCGTCCAGTGCAACTCGACCAGCGGACGCACGAGAGGGCCGAGCCGGATCAGTCCTCCAGCAGCCGCTCAGCAAACCCCACCTCCGCTTTCATGGCGGCCGCCCTCGCCTGAGACCACAGCCACATCATGGCGCAGCGGCCTGCGATCCCGTTGCTGCCTCGCCCGCCAGGTACGCGGCTCTGATTGCAGCCAAGAGCATTTGGCCGCGCTAGGTTCCTGGCATGCCAGTCCGCCACAACAAGCTGGTCCGTGACCGGATCCCCGAAATCATCCAGGCACAGGGCCAGCACCCGGTCACACGGATCCTGGACAATGCGAGCTACCAGGAAGCACTGCTGGCCAAGCTCGCCGAGGAGACCCGCGAAGCACAAGAAGCCGCCGCCGAGGATCTCCCTGACGAACTTGCCGACATCGTGGAGGTGATCCAAGCCCTGGCCACTGCCGTCGGCATGTCCTGGGTGCAGCTTCTTGCGCTCGCCGCCGACAAGCGCACCCGCCGCGGCGGCTTCGAGGGCGGATCTTCCTCGAAACCGTGAAGCTGGCGGACGAACCGTAGGAGAGCCCCGCCAAACAGAACGGTCGGGTGGTGCATCGCAGAGCCGACAGAAGGCTCCGTATCGGCAAGACCAATGGCTGCGGATCGGCGATCCTGGTTGATGCCCGCTGGAGCTCTTTCACTCGCGCGGCCAGTAACGTTTGCGCTCTGGGCAGTTCCTGCGACGGGGCTGTAGAAGCACGCCGAACGCTTAATACACGGGTGATCCGTGTCGCTCCTGTGTTCTCGTGTCGCGCACCGGGATGGTGCTGAGATGAGCAGCTTCCCGTGTCTGGTGCGCAGTGTGTCGGGGTCTGGCCAGGTCCGTTACCGGTTGGGTGAGCGG
>DASYQM010000167.1:0-9948 GCA_036005525.1 Streptosporangiaceae bacterium | reverse complement strand
TCCACCGACAAGTACCTGCCGTACAGCTGCTGACCTGCGGTGGCCGGGCCCGCGTCCTCTGGCGAGGGGCGCGTGCGAATATAAGATCTGATATCGGATATTAAGAGAGCGGATGACCGTGGACATCGTCAACCCGGGGCTGGCCAGTGCGGTACTGGGCAATCTCGACCTCGACCGGGCGGTGGAACTCGTGCGGCAGGTCTGCCGCATCCCCAGCGTGCTTGGCGGCGAGGGAGAGCTGGCGGGATTCCTCGCCTCGGTCATGCGGGAGTCCGGCTTCGGCTCGGTGGAGCTGCAGGACGTGCTCCCCAGCCGGCCCAACGCCCTCGGAGAGGTCAGCTTCGGGCCGGGGCCGCGGGTCGTCCTGACCGGTCACCTGGACACCAAGCCCGAGTCCCACGGCTGGCGGCGCGCGGCCCCGTTCTCGGGCGATCTCATCGACGGGGCCGTCTACGGCCACGGTGTCATGGACATGAAGGCGGCCCTGGCCTGCCAGATCGTCGCGATCGAGGCGGTGAAGGCCAGCCAGCTGCCGCTGTCGGGGACGGTCGCGATGGCCGCGGTCGCCGACCACATGGGGGAGCAGGCCGGCTCGATCGCCTACTTCGACACCCACCAGGCGGACCTGTGCCTGCTCGGCGAGCTGACCGGCAACCAGGTGTGCCTGGGACACCGGGGCCGGTACTACTTCGACGTGACCGTCCGGGGCCGCTCGGCCCACACCTGCCACAAGCACGCCGCGGTCAACGCCAACGTGCTGGCAGCCCAGGCGGTGCTGGCCCTGGACCGCTCCAGGCTGGAGCCTGACCTCGCCGACGGCGTCGCGGAGCTGTTCGGGGCCGAGACGTACATCGTCCCGGGACGCATCTACGGGGGGCTGCCGCCCGGCGGGCCCTCGATGATCCCCGACGAGTGCGTGATCCGGGTGGACTGCCGCCCGCAGCCGGGCGTGAGCACCGAACAGGTCCGCGCGGAGATCGAGCGCTGCCTGTCCGAGGCCCGGCTGGCGGACCAGCGGTTCGCCGCGGAAGTCGTGCTCGCCGATGTCAAGAACGGCTACCTGGCCAAGCCGGACGACCCGGTGGTCCGGCTGGCTACCGAGGCGGTCCGGCTGGCTCGCGGCCGGGAGCCGGCGCTTGTCACCGAGAACTGGCTCGGCGACACGGCGAGCTTCGGCGACAAGGTGCCCACGGTCATCTTCGGCCCGGGCGGGCCGCCGGTCTACTGCCCGGACGAGCACCTGCCGGTCGCGGACATCCACGAGGCGACCAAGGTGTACGCGATGTTTGCCGCGCTGGCCCTGACCGGTCACGCGGAGGCCGACGAGGCCGGATATGCCGTGGGTGGACGATGAGCACGGACGGGTTCGACAACCTGCTCGATCAGTGCCTCGGGGTCCGCGCCGGCGAGCAGGTGGTGCTGCTCACCGACGACGGGACCGACGACGGCGTGGTGACCCGGCTGGCCGAATCGGTAGCGGCACGCGATGGGATCCCGCTCGTGGCCCGCATGCCCGCGCCGCACCTGCCCGGCACCGAACCGCCCGGCGCGGTGGCGGCGATGATGCTGGAGGCTGGCGCCGTCATCGAGCTCACCAGCCTGTTCATCGGGTCCAGCCGGGCCCGCCGCAGCGCCACCGAGCGCGGGGTCCGGTACCTGGCGATGCCCGGGGTGCGGGTGGAGACCTTCCGGCGCAGCGGCCCGCTCGACGTCGACTTCGAGCGGCTGCGGGCCGACGCGGAGCGGGTGGGGCGGGCGTGGGGCTCGGCCCGCGAGTTCCGGCTGACCACCCGCGGCGGAACCAGCCTTCGCGGGTCGGTGGAGGGGCGTCCCGGCCGGGTCCTGCACGGGATGGCCAGGGAGCCCGGCGCCTACATGGCGCCGCCGGACATCGAGTCCGGCACGGCGCCGGTCGAGGGAACGGCCTCCGGGACGGTGGTGATCGACGGTGACCTGCTGTTCATGGGACAGGGCCCACTCGCCGGTGCCGTTGCCCTGCATATCGAGGATGGCCGCATGGTGGGGATCGAGGGCGCCGAGCGTGCCCGTCTGACCAGCATGCTGGAGCGCTGCGCGGACGAGCGGATGACGAACCTGGCCGAGGTCTCGGTCGCCTTCAACCCAGCCGGGACGATCTGCTCGGTACCGATGGAGACCGAGTCGGCGCGCGGCACCGCGCACATCGCGCTGGGGAACTCGATCGCCTACGGCGGCGAGGTGAACGCGGTCGCGCACCTCGACTGCGTGATGCGCGACGCCACGCTCGAGCTCGACGGCAGCACCGTGATGATCGAAGGGGCCGTTCAGTGACTGGTGCGCGGATCGTGCTGGCCAAGCCCGGGCTGGACGGGCACGACCGCGGGCTCAAGGTCGTCGCCATGGCGCTCCGGGACGCCGGCGCCGAGGTGATCTATCTGGGGCTCCGGGTGCCGGTCGCGGACATCGTCGCGGCCGCGGTGGCCGAGGATGCCGACGTCATCGGGATTTCCGTGCTCTCCGGGGCACACCTGCCGATCGCTGAGCAGCTGCTCACCGCGATGCGCGCCGCCAGCGTCGAGGCGCCGCTCGCCGTCGGCGGGACGATCCCGCCCCGGGACGCCGCCGCGCTGCGGCGGCTCGGCGTCGCGGGCGTGTTCGCCGTGGGCACCCCGCTCCCGGGCGTGGTGGAGGGTGTCCTCAGGCTGGCGAGCCCAGAGATGGCGGCGCGATGAGGGCCCGGCACGAGCCCGGCGTCCAGGCGGGGAGCCGCTCACCCGGGCCACCCGGACCGCCGGTCACCACCGACTCTGGGATCCCGGTCGCGCCGGTCTACACGGCGCAGGACGTGGCCGGCGGCCCGGATGCCCTCGCCGCGCGCCTGGGGCGGCCGGGCGAGCCGCCGTTCACCAGGGGCCCGTACGAGTCCATGTACCGCGGTCGGCTCTGGACCATGCGCCAGTTCGCTGGCTATGGATCCCCGGAGGAGACCAACGCCCGCTTCCACTTCCTCCTCGGCCGCGGGCAGACCGCGCTCTCGGTCGCGTTCGACCTGCCCACCCAGCTCGGCTACGACTCCGCGCACGAGATGGCGCGGGCCGAGGTCGGGCGGGTGGGGGTCGCCATCGACACCGCCGACGACATGGTGGACCTGTTCGCCGGCCTGCCGCTGGACCGGGTCTCGGTCAACTTCACCATCAACGCCACGGCCCCGATCATCCTCGCCGCCTACCTGGTCGCGGCGGAGCGGCAAGGCGTGCGCCCGGACCAGCTCAAGGGCACGCTGCAAAACGACATCCTCAAGGAATTCCTCGCCCGGAAGGCCTACGTGTTCCCGCCGGGACCCTCCATGAGGCTCGTCGCGGACGTGGTCGAGTTCGCCACCGACGTCCTGCCGAACTTCAACCCGATCTCGATCACCGGGTACCACGCGCGGGAGGCCGGCTGCGACGCGGTGACCGAACTCGGCCTCACCATGGCCTCGGCGGTCGCCTACTGCGAGGAGCTGACCGGCCGAGGGCTGGCATTCGGCACCTTCGCGCCGCGGCTGTCCTTTCACTTCGCGACCACGCTGGACCTGTTCGAGGAGGTCGCCAAGCTCCGGGCGGCCCGCCGCCTCTGGTACCGCATCGCCACCGAGCGGTTCGGCGCGGCAAGCCCGGCCGCGGCCAGGCTCCGGTTCTTCTCGGGAAACTCGGGGACCACCCTCACCGCGCAGCAGCCGCTCAACAACGTGGTCCGGTCCACCATCCAGTGCCTGGGCGCGGTGCTGGGCGGTGCCCAGTCGATCCACGTCATGGGCTACGACGAGGCGTTCGAGATCCCAAGCGAGGAAGCGGTGACGCTCTCGCTGCGCACCCAGCAGATCATCGCCCTGGAAACCGGGGTGACCCGCACCGCCGACCCGCTCGCCGGGTCCTTCTTCGTCGAGCACCTGACCGACGAGATGGAAACCCGGGCCGCGGACGTCCTGGCCAGGATCGAGGACGCCGGCGGAGCGGTGCGCGCCATCGAGCGGGGCCTTCCCCAGCGCTGGATCACCGAGGCCGCCTACCGGGCCGAGCTGGAGGTCGCCGCCGGGCGGCGGGCCAAGGTCGGGGTGAACACCTTCGTGGCCGAGGACGGCGAACCGGAACCTGACCTGTTCGAGCTGGATCCGGGGATCGCGGAACGGCAGATCGCCCGGACCCGGCAGCGGGTGGCCGCACGCGACGGTGCCGCCTGTGCGCGGGCGCTGGGCCGGCTGCGCCACGACGCGGACCGCGGACGGAACGTGCTGCCCGCGCTGGTCGAGTCCGCCCGGGCCGGCGCGACGGTGGGGGAGATGTCCGAGACGTTCCGGCAGGCGTTCGGCGAGTTCCGGGAGCCGTCGCCATGGTGACCGGGCTGCTGGGTGGCCTCCGGGTGCTGGATCTCACCCGCTTCGTTTCCGGATCCCAGGCGACCATGCTGCTTGCCGCCATGGGCGCGGACGTCGTCAAGATCGAAGTGCCGCCGGGGGATCCGTACCGGTGGCAGGGCACCGAGCGCGTCGGCGGGGAGTCGGCGCTGTTCCTGGCGCTGAACGCGGGCAAGCGGAGCGTGGCCATCGACTTCCGGACGCCGGCCGGGCGGCGGGCGCTCGAGCCCGTGCTGGCGTCGGCCGACATGCTGGTGGAGAACTCCCGGCCGGGCAGCCTGGTGCGGCACGGACTGGACTGGGAGTCCGTTCACGCCCGGTATCCCCGGCTGGTCTACGGTTCGATCTCCGGCTACGGGGACGTGGGCCCGGACGCGGGCAGGGGCGGGTTCGACCTCATTCTCCAGGCCGAGAGCGGGCTGATGAGCGTGACCGGGACCGAGGAGTCGGGCCCGGTGAAGGTCGGGGCGCCGGTGCTCGACGTCGGCGCCGGGCTGAGCTGCGCGCTGGGGATGCTTGCCGCCTGCATCGAGCGGCAGCGGACCGGGATCGGCCGGCTGGTCTCGTCCTCACTGCTCGAGTTCGCTCTGGCCACCCTCGGCACCGTCGCCGCGAGCGTCATGATCTCGGGTGAGGTCCCCGGCCTGCTCGGGACCCACTCGCCCACGTTCGCGCCCTACGGCGGTTTCCGGACGGCTGACGGGTGGCTCGTGCTCGCCGGGGCGGGGTCGGAGGAGATGTGGGCGCGCGCGTGCCGCGTCCTCGGCCTGCAGGCGCTGCTGGACGACGAGCGGTTCGCCGACAACGCCCGGCGCGTGGCGCACCGCGATCAGCTCACCGGCGAGATCGAAGCGGTTCTCACCACACGGCCCACCGCGCACTGGCTGGCCAGCCTGGCGGAGGCCGGCGTCCCGGCCGCCGAGGTCGCGGACCTTGCGCAGGCGCTTGACGGCCCTCAGGCCAAGGCGCTGGGCGCCGTCCAGGAACTCGGCCACCCACCGGCGGGTGCCTACCGCCTGGTCGGCCCGCCGCTGCGCGTCGACCAGGCGGCGCTCGACTACCCCGCTCCGGCCCCCCGGCTGGGATCGGATACCAGGGCGGTGCTGGGCGAGGCGGGCCTTTCTCAAGCCGATATCGACGGCCTGGCGCGCGACGGCGTGGTGGTGGCGCCATGAGCGGGCCGGCATCCGGCGTGGTGCTGCAGGGCGTGGACCCCCCGGGCGAGTTCTGCGACAGGGTCTCCGAAATCGAGAGCCTTGGCTTCGGCTACCTCTGGCTCACCGACTCCTCGCTGCACGCCCGGAACTGCTATTCGTACCTGACCCTGGCCGCGACCCGCAGCACCCGGCTCCGGCTCGGGACCGCCGTCACCAACCCCGCCACGCGCCACCCCGGGATCACGGCGGCCGCGGCCGCCACGGTGGACGAGGTGTCCGGGGGACGGCTGATCCTCGGCATCGGCACCGGGGACCGGCCGCTGCTGGCGCTCGGGTTCCGGCCCAGCCCGCTGCCGGCGCTCGAGGCGGCGATCACTGGGATACGGCGGCTCTGGCGCGGGGAGGAGACCGATCTTCGCTCCCCGGGCCCACCGGGCTTCATCATGAGCGGCGCCCGCCTGAGGTTCCCGGCGCGGGCCGACATCCCGGTGTTCGTCGCCGCCAGCGGGCCGAAAACGCTTGCGCTCGCCGGCCGGGTCGCCGACGGCGTGATCCTGCTGGTGGGCCTGTTCCCGGAAGCCCTCGACTGGGCCGTGTCCCACGTGGCGCGAGCCGCCGAGGCGGTCGGCCGGCCGCGCCCGCACCTGGCGGTCTTCGCCTATGGGGCGATCGACGAGGACGAGCGTGCCGCGGTGGAGGCCGCCCGGTCGATCGCGGCCTGGTTCCCGCAGACCGCTCCCCGCATCTGCGACCTGGCGGGCCTGCCGCGCGATCTGGCCGGCCGCGTGCGGGCCGGCTACCAGGGCGGTGAGTTCCAGGAGGCGGCCGCCGCCGCGCGCATGCTCCCGGACGAGTTCGTGCGGAAGGTCGCGCTCGCGGGCAACCGCCAGCATGCGGCGGAACGGATCGGCGCCGCCCTCGCCGCCGGGGCCGATTCGGTGCACGTCTTCCCGCTGGGGGCCGAGCGGATGAAGACGGTCAGGGCGTTCGCCGAGGTCTGGCGCGACCGGGTGGGCCTGGAGGGGAGCCATGGGCGAACGGGGTAGGGCATGGCGGGTCATCCGCCTGCACCATGTTGCCTTCGCGCATCGGGGGAGCGACGCCCCCCGTGTCCTCACCGGCCTGCTCGGCCTGCCGTGCGTGCATGAAGAGGACGCGGCGGGCTTCACCGAGCGTATGATTCCGGCCGGGGAGGCGTACCTGCAGTTGCTGGAGGCAACCGGGCCCGGAATCATCGAGCGTTTCCTGGACCGCCGTGGACCAGGGCTGCATCACGCTGCTTTTGAAGTGTCGGACATCGACGAAGCAGTGGCCGATCTGCGCTCGCGGGGCGTGCGCATGGTGGATGAAACACCCCGGCCCGGAGGCATGGGAACAAGGATCGCCTTTGTTCACCCGGCGGCGTGTCCCGGGTTCTTGCTCGAGCTGGTCGAGTCACCTGCTGCCGGGGCCGCCGGCACGAATGACCAGATGGTTGAGAGGTCGTAGTCATGGCCATGCGTTCACACGATGAGGCAAAGCCCGTTTCGGTTTTCAGCGGCCGGCACGACCGCCGGAAGGTGACCGACTGGGTGTACGAGGAGCTGAAGTCGGCGATCGTCGATCTCAGGCTGGCCCCGGGGGATCCGCTGCGGGAGGCGACGCTGGCCGATCAGCTCGGCGTGAGCAAGACCCCCATCCGTGAGGCACTCACCAGGCTGGAGCAGGAGGGCCTGGTGGAAACCACGTCGTTCAAAGGTGCCGTGGTCACCGGGTACTCACGCCAGGACCTGCTCGAGATCTACGAGCTGCGTGAGCTGCTTGAGAACGCGGCGGCGCGGACGGCGGCGGAGTCGATGGCCGACGTGGACCGTGACCGTCTCGACCGCATCTGCCGGGAGAGCCGCAAGCTCAAGAAAAACCACGACGCGGCCGGCCTGGCCGCGCTGATATCGGCGTTCGACGACGTGCTGTTCGAACAGGTCCGCAACAGCCGGATCCGCGCGCTGATCGAGAATTTGCGGGCGCACCTCACCCGGATCGGCCATCTGACCGCGGAGATCCCTGGGCGGATCGAGGCCTCGGTCGACGAGCACGAGAAGATCGTGCAGGCGATCGCCGCCCGCGACCCTGAGCAGGCAGAACAGCAGATGAGGGAGCACATCCGCAGCGTCCGCGACGACCAGCTCCGGGCGCTCGGCGGTGCGGCCGGCGAGCCTTGACTTTGTTGAATGAGATCTGATGTGCTGCACATCATGTCGGAGACGCGATCGTCACGGGTCTCCGCATGCCTGTATGAAAGGGGCAGGCCGGCCTGGGCGGCGGCGACCACGCATCCGATGGTGCGGGAGATCGCGGCCGGGTCCCTGCCTCACGGCACTTTCCGCCGCTACTTCGAGCAGAACGTCCTGTACCTGGGGGACTACGCCCGGGCGATCGGGCTGATCACCGGGAAGGCGCCGGACCTGGCCGCGGCGGATGTACTCAGCCGCTTCCTGCGGCAGATCGTCGGCACCGAGATCCCCGCCAACCTTGCCTTCCTGGAGCGGCTGGGCGGCTCCCCGGCCGGGAGCGACGCCCTGGCCGCCGGCGGCATGCTCCCCGCCACGTACGCGTACACCAGGCACCTGCTGTACAGCTCGGCGCAGGGCACCTGCGCCGACGGGCTGGCCGCGGTCCTGCCCTGCCAGTGGAGCTACGGCGAGCTCGCCCGGCCGCTCATGACCTCCCTGCCGGCCGATCCGGTGTACGCCGACTGGATATCCATGTTCGGCGGGGCCGACTACGGCGCGCTGGTCGCGGAGACCACCGGCCTGCTCGACCGGCTGGCGGACCCGCACGATGCCATCGTTATGCAGCGCCTGTCGTGGATTTTTGACGCCTCGACACGCTACGAGGTGCAGCTCTGGGATATGGCCTATGGCGGGGCCGCCGGCGGCGGCGCGCCACCAGGAGAGGAGCCGGCCGACTGATGCGTGCTGCCCGAATCTTCGAGGACCTGAGCCTGCGGGTCGATGAGCTAGCGGATCCGGCGCCGGGCCCGGGCGAGGTCCTGGTGCGGATCCAGGCCGCGGGGGTGTGCGGGACAGACCTGCACATCCTGGACGGCATGATCAAGCCCGACCCGTACCCCATGACCATCGGCCACGAGGCGGCCGGGGTCGTCGAGGCGGCGGGCGAGGGCGCCGCGCTGTCCCCCGGTGACCGGGTGGCCGTCTACAACAAGATCTTCTGTGGCACGTGCGAGCAGTGCCTGGCCGGCCGGCCCAACGTCTGCGACCGCGAGCCCGGCCAGCTAGGCTTCAACACCGACGGCGGCGACGCCGAGTACGTGGCCGTGCCCGAGCGCAACCTGGTGCCGGTCCCCGACCCGGTGGATTTCGCGACCGCGGCCGTGCTGACCTGCGCGGGCATGACGGCGGTGCACGCCACCAAGCTGTCCGGGCTGCGGCTGGGCGCCACCGCCGTGGTCAACGGCATCGGCGGGGTCGGCATCCTGGTGGTCCAGGCGGCGCGCGCCGCCGGGGCGCGGGTGATCGCCGTCGCGGACTCCGCCGAGAAGCGGGACCTCGCCCTGTCCCACGGCGCCGCGGATGGCGTCATCGTCGCCGGGGCGCAGGACTACGCCACGCTCCCTGCGGCGGTGCGCGAGCTCACCGCGGGCCGCGGCGCGGACGTGTTCTTCGAGCTGGTGGGAACGACCGAGACCATGACCGCCGGCGTCCGCTGCCTGGCCAAGGGGGGCACGTTCGTCGCCACCGGGTACACCGACCAGCCGCTCAACGTGCATCCCATCGAGTTCATCTTGTCCGAGGCCTCGCTGGTGTCCACGGTCGCCGCGACCAGGCAGGACCTCGAGGATGCCCTCCGCATGGCGGCCAGCGGGGCGATGACCGTGCCCATCGCCGGGCGCTACCCCCTCGACGGCGTGCAGGGTGCGCTCGACGCGCTGCGCAAGCGCACCGTTCTCGGCCGGCAGATCCTTGACCTCGGATGAGCAGGAGTGACAGCCATGAATGACCGCATCATCATCAAGAACGGCTGCGTCGTCACGATGAACGACGCGGGCGACGTCCTGTTCGACGGGGCGGTCGTGCTGGAGGGCGACCGGATCACCGATGTCGGCGCGACCGCCGACGTGCTGGCGCGGCAGAGCGCCGACGGCGCGCGCGTGATCGACGCCAGCGGCAAGGCCGTGCTGCCCGGCCTGGTCGACCTGCACTATCACACCGCGCTCGGCAAGGGGTGGAGCGATCACCTGCCGCTGTGGGAGTACCTGGAGACCTGCTGGTACCCGATCATCCGGGCGCTCGACTACGAGGCCGCGTACTGGGCGGCCCTGGCCAGCTACAGCGAGTCGATCAAGTGCGGCGTCACCACGGTCAACGACATGTACCGGAAGCTGGACGCGCTGGCCGACGCGGCCGAGGAGATCGG
>DASYQM010000166.1:0-9257 GCA_036005525.1 Streptosporangiaceae bacterium | reverse complement strand
GGACCAGCGGCGGCCGCCGCATCCGAGCCAGCAACGTCGGCCCGGGCGGGCCGATAGGTCCCAGCCCTCGGTGGTGCCACCCCACCGGACAGCGCGGGAGCCACAAAACATGAGTCGGCTTGGCCAAGGGCGTAACGCCTGATCGATGCTGAATCGAAAATCGGTCGGTCACTGGGCAGGCGGCAATACCGGGCGGAGCGCTCGCGGAGCCGGGTGGGGTTGGCGGGTGCGGGCGAGTCTTGGGGTGTCAGGCGGCGTCGTTGAGGGTGACTTTCTTGCCGGATAGGCGCTCCAGTTCGGCGATGAGCTGGCGTTTGCGCCGCTGGGGTGCGAGCCGGTCGTGCCAGTCCGGGCCGAGGTCAGTGAAGTGGGCGCCGGGATCGGACAGCAGGTGCCAGGCGATGACAAGGATGGAGTTGCCGACGGCGACCAGGGCGCGTTTCTTTCCTCTTCGCTTGTCGATCCGCTTGTAGCGGGCGGCCAGGAAGGTACTGGTCCGGGCGGCGCCGGTGGCGGCTTCGCCGATGGTGCCGCCGAGCTAGGGGTTGCCCTTGCCGGTGGCGGCGGCTTTGCTGCGCCCGGCGGACTGGCGGGCCTTGGGCGCGAACTTGGCCCAGGACACCAGGTGGCCGGGGGTGGGGAAGCGGGACATGTCGGTGCCCGTCTCGGCAAGGATCTCCTGGGCGGTGGTGGTGCCGATGCCGGGGATCTCATCGAGTTGAGCCACCTGGGCGGCGAACGGGGCGATGGCTTTGTCGATCCGGGTGGTGAGCGTATCGATCTGGGCGGTGAGCGTGTCGACGCGGTTCGGGCATCATGCCCAGCAAGAAGGCGTGATGCTCGGTGAAGTGCCCGGTCAGCGCCTGGCGCAGGACGCTGGTCTTGGCGCGCATGGCGGTGTTCTGCAACGCGGCGCCGGGTTGCCGGTCGGTGTGGTACCGGCCACGGTGTGGGCGGAGCACCTAAGGACGCAGCAGGCCCGGGGCCGCGCAGGAATCCGGCGCGGCCCCTGGGCAGTGCTGACCGGCCGTTACAGGTGGACCGGCCCTGAGGCGCGGATGAGCAACTCGAAAGCGACCGGAGGCTTGTTCTGGGTGCACTTGCCGTGTGACCGGGCGCCCACGGCCAGGACGTCCACCCGGAACCGCCCATGGCCGCTGATCCCGGCGTACTTACCAGTCCCGCCCACCAGCCGGTAGGTGCCGTGCTGGTGGACGGTGATCAAGCAGGTATGCCGGTTGAAGGACTCCGGCCCGGTGCCCGCTGAATGCCTGACCCTGATCGTCCCGTTGGGGAACTTGAACGTGTCGGTTGTGTTGCTGGTGGTGATGTCGACGCCCCCGGCGGTGAACACGCCATGGGCGATCACCGTGGTTTTGGCCCCCGTGGGATCGGTGGACATGGCCTGGAAATGCTCGATGCCCGAGTCGCGTGACTGGGCGGTGTGCGGCGCGGCGGCCGCGGCGACGATGCCCGAAACGGCGATCGCCCCGGCGGCCAGCATGGAGCCTGCCGCTGCCAGCAGGCGGGTGCGGGTTTTGCGCATGACGTGCTCCCCCCTGGAGCAGATGACCCGGTCCCCGTGGAGCGGGCACGAGGACCGCTCTTGGGACCTACGTTACGGACAGCTTGCCCGCGTGTGAACACGGGACCCCCACGGCGAGCCCGGGCCAGGCACGAGGCACCATGGCCACCCCGGCCCAAACCCGATCGCCGCGACGCTTCGGCCCGGGCACGCTGTGGGCACGCATGGGCTGCAACGCGGCGCCGGGCTGCCGGTCGGTGTGGTACCGGCCCCGGTGCGAGCGGGGCTGCCAGGCCACTGGGGTTCGCCGGGTTAGGGATTGCGGCCGGGCCGGGTGACAGGCCGCCCACGCATTTCCACCAGCTCATTGTGGATGTTCCTCAGCTCGTCTGCGATCGCGAGCATGGCGTGTACTTGCGCTGCGGCGAGGTCATGCTGGCTGGTAGCGGAGCGGCGGTCCGTCTTTTGCAGCATGTCCCGGGCTTCCCCGTAGTGGTTGGTGGTCGTCATGGTGTGAGCCTCTCACCGTGACCGCTGGCAGGCCCAGCAACCTGGGTCAGTCCTCCTCGATGGCTGGCTGGGCGGCGGGCTGTCGGCCGGTGTGGTACCGGCCGCGGCACGAGCCGCAAGCATTACGCTGCGAACCCGATGAGCCGACGCGCGCTGGCGGATGGTTAACCGGAAACCTTGCATTCGCCGCGCCAGCCAGCTACAAGGGATGCGGCGTTAGCGCGCAGGCCGGGCACAGCCCGGGACCACGGCTGCGGCCGGGGGGAGACGGCGTGAATACAGATGACACCGACCCGGGCAATCCATCCCGCCTGAACGAGCCCGGGCCTGGCGAGGAGCCACCCGATCTGCTGCCGGGCCAGCCGCAGGCTCCCGAGCTGGAACTGGACGCCTACGGGGTGCCGGTCCAGCACCGGCCCGCGAACGGCCGCACCTACCTGCTGGTGGCTGGCTGTCTTATCTGCGGCGGCGTTTCTGCCGGGCTGGCGGTCGTGGGCCACTGGCTTAGGCTGCCCGAGTACCTGGCCTACTTGGGCATGGGGTTGGCCGTGCTGGTGTTGGTCCCGCTCCAGTTGCTGCATCTGAATGACAAGCAGAAGAGGGAGCAACTTGGGCAGGCGACCATGGTCATTGCGGCGGGCTGCATCCTTGCCCTGCTGGCCCTCATCGTCTTGTCCGGCTACACCGACAACGGTTTGGGGTGATCGGCCAGTCCCTCCTTACCTCAGCTGGTCGCGGTGGCGGAGGGTCGCGGCGATGTCCTCGGCGCTCACGCCGTGAAAGTGCAGGTGGATCTCAGCGGGCCGCTCGATCGCAGGCCGCGGCTTGGGGAGCGGCTGAGCGGCCCGCGCTACTGCGGCGAGCGGGTGCACGGCTCCCTGGAGTGCGTGCCCGGCGCGGGCCGCGGTCAGCCGCCTGCGGCGCCACCGCCACGCAGCGATGCCCATCAGGAGGAGCGACCCCTATGAGGGTGGCGGCAGCGCCGCTTGCGATGGCCCCTACCACGAGCAGGAGCACGTAAACGAGTCCGGGCACGGCGGGCTGCCGGCCGGTGTGGTACCGGCCGCGGCACGAGCGGCGGTAACGGGCCGCGGGAGCCGGGCGATGCTGCCATGCCAAGCCGTGTCACGAGCTGGCGCCCGTGCATGTCCCCGGGTTGCCCGGGGCGGCAGCGTCATCGTTGGTCCCGGCTCCCGCGCATGCCTACAGGAACGCGCAGGCTGGCCGCCGGGTTCACGTGTCCTCTTGCTGGCGCAGGATAGCGGCGACCTGTTCGGCGGTGACGCCGTGCCAGTGGTGGTGGATGTGCTGCTCGATCGCCGGAGGAGCCGGCGGCAACTGCTGCTGCTGGGGGCTTGTGACCGTGGCCTGCACCGGCTGCGGCAGCTCACGGCGGGGATGCCGCCACCGGTACACGGCGTAGGTCACTGCGCCGGCGGCGGCTGCCGCGAGCAGGATTCCAGCGACGACCAGCACGATGTGTACCGGGCTGACGACGGCACCCACGACCGGCCCGGCGACGGCTGCGACGACCAGGACGGCCACGACGGCGGCGACCAGCTCGCCGAGCCAGCCACCACCGCCGCCGCCGCCGGTTGTCTGCCACGTCCCGTGCATGTCAGTCCTCCTCCTGGGTGTATTTGGCGGCGGCGCGCTGGCCGTCGCGGATCCGGAACACGAGGCGGTGGACGGTGCGGGAGCCGCGGCGCTGGACGCGGCGGCGTCCCTTGCACCGGGGGCACACCTTCACCCGCCGCGGGCCGAACTTGACGTGCCCGGTGCCCTGGCATTTGGGGCAGCGGCCGAACGGCACCAGGTACCGCCACCCCACCCACTCGGCGAGGACGGCAATGACGGCGAGGACGAGGGGGCGCTCACGGCCGCTCATCCCTACTTTGGGCTGCGGCAAATTCTGCCGGGGGGGACCGGGAGTTGCCGCGACCCGCCGCAACGCTGGTGGGGGAGGCGGCGGGTCGCGGCGTTCGCGGCTATGCGAGCTTCCCGGATAGGTCTCCGGCCGGGCGGGTACGCCTGGGCCTCCCGGCGGCGCCTCCGTGTACGCCGAGGGCGGCTGGGGGCAGGGTTAGCCACTGCCTGCGCCGGCCCGGTAGGCGGCGATGACCACGACCGCGGCCGCCAAGGCCAGCAGCGCGAGCATGGCCAGCCACAGCAGCGCGAGGCGCCACCGCCGCGGCCGCATATGGCGGCCGGTGTGCTTCCCCCGCTTCTCGTGCATGGCCCGCCTGCCCGTTCCGCGGGGTGTGTAGGGGACGCACGGGCGCCGCGGCGGGTTCACCCTTCCCGGCGGCTGAGGATGGCGGCGATGGCTTCGGCGGGCACGCCGTCCAGGTGCCGGTGGACCTCTTACGGGCGTTCGCCGCGCCTTCGGGAGCGGCTGGGCGGCCCGCGCCACCCTCGGGGGGGCGAAGGCATGGCGCGGGCCGCGTCTGTCTGCGGGCGGCGCCACCGCCAGGCGAGTAGGCCCACCCGGCCGGGGCGCCTACACCCACGCTAATCCCGGCGGCGATCAGGCCGGCCTGCAGGACGCCGCAGATAGGGAGGCTCCACATCGACTCCACACGTTCTGCATTCGGTCTCTGCACCGGCGTACTCAGGTGGGTTGATCTGCCGGGGTAGCGGCGGGGAGCCTGACGGCCAGGGATCAGAGTGCACGAATTCTCGGTGAGGCTCCCGGGGGCCGCCGCTGGCTGGTCTGCACGCCGCGTGGACTCCTCCCGCGAGGCCGGGAGCTCGCGGCGTTGGACCTCCCGTCACGCAGTGGCCGTGGGCTCCCTCTCGCTCAATAGGTGCTGCCGCTACAAGTCATCCCGCCGGTTGAGGATGGCGGCGATGTCCTCAGCGGTCACGCCGTGGAAGTGAAGACGAAGGCCGCCAGGTAGTTCACGCTGGGATTCGGCGGGTAGTTGGGGCGCTCGCCGTTCTCGCGGGAGCGGTGGAGCGGCCCGCACCATCTTCTGGCGAAGCGGGGGCATGGTGCGGGCCGCGTCTGCCCGCGCCCCTCGCCACTTGAGCGCGAGCAGGGTAACCACTCCTGCTGCCCCGGCGCCCGCGATAATAAACACCGCGATCAGGAGCACGTGGACGAGCTCGCCCAACGCGCCCAGGACAGGCCCGGCGAGTTTCACTGCGAACTGGCTGGCCGGTGCTCGATGCGATAGCGCAGGAATGCGCCGCAGGTGACGGTCAGGAAGAGCCCGGCCACGCCGGTGACGTTGAGCCACTTGGCGTAGCCGTCGACGCTGCCGCAGTTCACCGCTGCCGGCACTGGCAGGGCGCGGCCGATCTGCCCGATGGCGCTGTCACAGATGCCCTGCACCTGGTGCAGGGTCAGGGTGCCGCCGTTCCCGTAGGCGAGGAGCAGTGTGGTCCTGGTGGCCGCATACCAGCCCATGATCACCAGCAGCCCGGCGGCGATCCCATACCACAGCTGCCGGTCGGTGACGCGGGCGATCATGGCCGGGAGCGTAGACCTGTGCCGGCCGGACGTCTGTTTATCGCTCCTCCTGCTGCTGGCGGATGATGGCGGCCCGCTCCGCTGCGCTCACGCCGTGCAGGTGCAGGTGGGCCTCGCGGGACCGCCCGATCGCACGCCGCGAGTGCGGGGAGCGGCTGGGCGGCCCGCAGCGGAAGGAGAGCTGTGAGGACCTCGGCGCGGGCCGCGTCCAGCCGCCGGCGGCGCCACCGCCATGCCTGAGCGACCATAACGGCCACGGCAGCGCCTCCTGCGGTGGCCGCTACCACGATCCCGACCACGTAAACCACTTCGGCGGCGGCGGCCAGGACCGGCCCAGCGAGTCTCACCGCGAACGCAGCGCCCAGGACCACGAGCACGGCCATGCCGAGATTGCTGCCGCCGCTGCCGTCGGTGTGCGCCCTGTCAGGGATTGATGCGGTTACCCGGAGCGGTGCGCGAACGGGCGCGAGTGGGGCCGGGCCTGATCACCGTGTCTTGGGTGCTGTGCGACTGCCCGGCGGCGCGGGCGGTGTCGGGGGGAGGAGCTGCGGGGCATATCGCGGTGTTCTGCAACGCGGCGCCTGGATGCCGGCCGGTGTGGTACCGGCCGCGGCACGAGCCGGGCACCTGACGGGCGACGGTCAGGCCAGGCTGGTTGTGGCGCCGGGGCCGGGCGGTGGCCGGTCTGCGCGCATCCCGGGCCTGGGGCGCCGCCGCCTTCGCGGTGGCCGGGGGGCGGTGGCTGGTGCCGGTACCACGGCCTCGTACAGGCTGGGGAAGTGGGGGATCACCTGGTCGATGCCGGTGATCGCGAACACGCGCAGCACCGCGGCGCTGTTGGGCATGACCAGCCGCAGCTCGCCGCCGTCGGCCAGGGCCCGCTTGTGCGCCCGCACCAGGACCCCGATACCGGACGAGGCGCAGAACTGAGTGCCGGTCAGGTCCACCACGAACCTCGCGTGGCCGCGGGCGGCCGCTTCCCGCAGAACCGCGTCCAGACAGTCGGCGTTGCTGATATCGATTTCGGCGGGCGCCGCCACCACGGGCACGCCATTGACGATCTCGATCGGGTACCTGGCGCCTGGCATCTGTGCCCACCTCCCGCCCTGATGCGCAAGGCACTGCCAAGCCGGGGCCTGGATGGGTGGCGGGCCAGCCCGGACCTCCGGACCGGCTGTTTGGTCAGCCGATCGGCGCATCGTATAGCCGCCAGCAACCAGCCTGCCATCTGAACCCAGGTAAAGCCCGGGTAAAGGGCGGGGTATCGCGAGCGCGGGTGGGCGTAACGTCAAAGCCCCCACGCGACCCGGGATCGGGTTCCCCCCGGACCCGGCCCGGGTCCGCCCGCTTCCCGTGCTGAACCGTCCAGCGACGCCCCGCTGGCCGGTGATGGCCGCGACGTGTCCCCGGGGCCATGCCGTGAAGGATGCAGCCGCACGGCAGACCGCCGATCGCGGCCATGGGTTGGGGGCGGGTGAGCGGCCCGCGCCGCCCCGTGGAGGCGGGGACCTGGCTCCGGGGGGAGCGGAGCGGAGCGCGGCGCGGGCCGCGTCCTTTGTGCCAGCGGCGCCGCCGCCGTACGACGCAGGCCCCGGCCCCCAAATCGGCCAGCCCCGGCGGCGGCGCCTATGCTTCCCGCTACCGCAATCGGGAGCACGTAAACGAGTAAGGCCACGGCAAAAGACTGCCGCTCGGTTTTGGTACCGGCCGCGGTGTGCCTCGGGCTGACCTGCAGCTGTAACGGGACAAGGGCTCTCGCCGGTTACGTCGCCGGAGCCCGCGGTCCAGAGCGGCGCCCCGTCCGGGCGGGGCCGCGGGCTCCCTCAGTCCACGCGGCACGAGCCGCAGCGGGGTTAACGCACCCGGCCGATGGGCATGAAAGGTGCCTCGGCCCGGTGAGCGGGATGCATCAGGCCCGGGCCGGGGCACGTCTGGTAACCGCTGCCCACTGTGGCCCGTGATACACACGGGCCGCATCGCGGCTTACCGGCTGGCTGCCTCTTCGAGGTACTCGGCCAGCTCGTCGGCGCTGGCGGCGTTCAGCACCTGGCCGGCGCCGTCCCAGCGCCTCGCACACCAGATGGTGCCACCGATCGCCTTCGGGACGGTCCAGATCTGCCAGTCCGGCCAGTCAGCTTCCAGCCCGGCCACGATCTCGCCAGTACAGTTCCTCATAGCCGGACCTCGTTCCGGTCAGGGCCCCGGGTAGCGGTGTCAGGCCACCGTCCGGGGCCGCCTTGTGCTGTCACCCCGACATTACGAGTAGGTATGCATGCATGTCCATGGATAAGCTCGGAGTCACAATGTTGTACCAGGTCACACACGATTTACCCGTGAGCATCGACCATGAGGGCGACGTGCCGGTCTACATCCAGCTGGCGGACATCCTGCGCGCCCGCATCGCGTCAGGGGAGCTGGCGCCGCGGCGGCCGGTGCCGTCCAAGCGGACGCTGATGCAGGACTACGGCGTGGCGGGGGGAACGATCGACAAGGCCCTCGGCATCCTGCGCGCCGAGGGCCTCGTGCGTACGGTGATTGGCCGCGGGATCTACGTCACCGAGCGTGGCTGATACCCGTGGTTGACCGGCTTCTGCCGGGCGCGGCGCCGTATCACCGGGATCTCCCCGGCGTCCTCAAGATCGCCCCGGGCGGCGGCAACGGTCCGGTGGCTGCATGCCAGCCTCAGCGCCACTGCGCGGTCTGAGTCCTCCGGGGCGGCCCGGAGCACCTCAGCCGCCCGGTCATACGGGCGCACGATGGGCTCACCGAACACCGGCTGATGATCACCGGGGCCGGTGAGCCACGCCCAGGTGATCCGGCCCGAGTCGATCTGTGCATGGCGGCGGTCACCGCCATGCACACCCCGGTAAACGCGGATGTCGGCGACCGCTTTGATGAACTGCTTGGCGGCGGGGATGTTGTTCTGGCGCAGTTCCCACCACTTGTCGGCGGCGCCCGGGCCGACCAGTTCGGCGACAACGGAGGACAGCGCAGGCGGCCGGGCGAGCTGCTCGGCGTCCTTGAGTTTCTTCTCAAGCGCGAGGCTGCGCCGTCCCCAGTACACCCCGTCTTCGTCCGGGTCCTCACCCTTGACGCGGGCCTCCTCAAGCAGGTGCCTGAGCCGCTCGACGTCAGCCCGGGCAGCGGCGGCGGTCGCGTTGTCATCTTCCCGTGAGCCCCACAGGTGCGCGTGCACCTTCTCGTCGGCAGCCCACGACACAAGCCGGTCTTCCACGTATTCGTTGAGCCAGTCCACGCGGACACCCACATGGCCGCGCCGGTTGCAGACTGGGCCTGACCCGCTTTGGCGGACATCCATCATCAGGGGTTCGCCCCCGGAAGGATGTCCGACCATGGAGAGCATGGGGAAAGGCTCCGGCGCCGCCGTTTGTTCACCCCGGAGTTCAAGGCCGAGATCGTTGAGCTGTGCCAGCGTGGGGACCGGTCGGTCGGCCAGGTCGCCAAGGACTTCGACCTGACCGAGACCGCGGTGCGCGATTGGGTCAAGCAGGCTGGGCGGGACGCGGGTACCCGCAGCGACGGTGGCCTGACCACGGCCGAGCGCCGCGAGCTGGCCGAGTTGCGGCGGGAGAACCGGCGGCTGCGTGAGGATGTGGAGATTCTTAAGCGGGCGACGGCTTTCTTCGCCTCTATGTAACGATCCACCGGTCGGGCCGGTTGCGGTGCGACGATCCGCTCGCCTGGTGGGTTGGCTCGTTTCTTCGCTGCCCAGCTGTTGCTGTGGCT
>DASYQM010000165.1:0-8007 GCA_036005525.1 Streptosporangiaceae bacterium | reverse complement strand
CACCCGACGCACCTGCCGACACAGGCGCAGCGCCGCGCATCATCGCAAGCGCGCTGGCCGGCGCCACGCCGGTCCAGGACCCGAGGTGCGCAAGCAGGTCACCCACCGGTAGCATCGCCGACCCGGTGAAACGCATGTGCTGGTAGATCATCTGCGAGTGGTGCTCGCGGCAGCGGGTGAGGTACGCGGCCAGCTCGTCGTCGGAGAGCGCATCCACATCCACTGACTGCAGCTCGCGGTGAGTCCTGACCGCAGCAGGCTTGGCCGTGTCGTCCCACTCGCGCAGCTGCTCGCGCCAGACCTTGCCCTCCCACACCTGCTCCGCCCGGGCGAAACGTTGCGGAATCTCGTCCTCGCGTGCCGGCCGCATCGCGCTGTACGCGAAGCCGTTGACGTACTGCGTCTCCAACGACTCAATGGGCATCCCGTAGTACGCCATGAACTCATGCGTGCCCCGGCGGAACGGCTCAGGGTGCATCTCCGCCCAGTACCGCGTTGCCGGACGCGGGAAATGCACCGGGTCCAAGCTCCACGACCCCGGGCCAGGAGGCTCGAAACGAAGCGCGGTCGTACCCCGTCCAGACATTCTTGGCCTCCCCCGGGGGCACCTGCCGCGCAGCCCGACGCCCCTGGCAATTCTCACCGCCCCGCGCGTGAACCGTCAACCGCCGACCCCGCGAGTGCAGGACAACCATGTCTGCCGGGCGAGACCTACCGACACCACTGCCTGACGCGCTGGTTCTTGCCTCAGTCCTGCTTCCAGCACGGGGCCCAGGCACGCTCGGGAGCGCTCTCGCAGACAGGTGGGACGCCTTCGTCAGCCCTGCGCGACGATTGAGGATGTTTCTGTGCGGCGAGTGCGCCGCACATTTATCCACCCATGCCGCGCTCGCGGGTGTTCCCCGGCCGGGGCTGGCTCGCGGGGAGCGGGGTTGGTGCTGGCTTGCCTGCTCCGGTGGGGCGAGCACCCTGGGTGCGGACCGCACTGATCAGCACAATAGGTGGTGTGACTGCGAGAATGGCCGGTTTCCCTGGTGTGCCAGGGCTGGCGGGAGCGGGGTGACCGTCGCGTTCTTCTGCTGGCGGGCCGCGGTACGGCGTTCCTGGCGGCAGGCGATGGTGCTGGCGCTGATGGGCGGCTTGCTGGGAGCGGTGGCCCTCGGTGCCCTGGCCGGCGCACGGCGGACGGCGACTGCTTATAGCCGCTACCTGACATCGATCCATGCCAGCGATGTGTTCGTGAACGTGCCTGGGAAGCTGCCCGGCTTGCCGGCGATGCGGCCCATCACGCTGATCTCATCGCTGCCCGGCGTCGTTTCCCACGCCGCGTACGTGGGCCTGAACGGATTGCCGGTGGTCCATGGCCGCATCGACCATTCCTTCCTCACCAACAGCCTGAACGGCAGCCTCGACGGCGAGTACCTCAGCCAGGACCGGATGACTGTCCTGGCCGGCCGGCTGCCACGGCTGGGGTCGACCACCGAGATTGTGCTCACGCCCGTCATCGCGCGGCTGTTCGGTACCGGTGTCGGCGGCACGGTGAAGTACGCGTACCAGCCGCTGGGCGCGGACGGGCAGCCCGCGGGCAGGCAATTCACCCGGTCCTACCGGGTGGCGGCGGTCGGGGAAGTCCCGCCAGCGCTTGTTGATCAGTCCGACGCAGTGCAGGGTGCCATCCTGCCGCCCGGTGCGACCCGCCAGGTGCTGGCGGAGTACTTCTACGCGTGGATCGGGCTGCGCCTGGCCCGGGGCATCGGGGGGATCCCCGCCCTGCAGGCAGACCTCGCCAGGCTTGCACGGCAGGTGCAACGGCAGGAAGACCGAAGCATCCACCAGAATCTGCCCGGCCTCTCCTTCACCGTCAGCCGCTCCGATGTGATCCGCAACCAGGTGCAGCAGGCAATCAGGCCAGAAGCAATCGCACTGAGCGTTTTCGGCGCCATCGCCGCGCTGGCGATGGTCGTCCTGGCCGGCCAGGGTCTGTCACAGATGATCAGCAGGGCGGCACCGGACATCGCGGTGATCCGTGCGCTCGGCGCCACCCGCGCTCAGGCCGCGCTGGCAGCAGGACTGCCCGGGGTGATTCCCGTCCTCGGTGGCGCGATACTTGCCGTGGCGGGCGCTGTGGCCATCTCCCCGCTGGCGCCGGTCGGACCCGTGCGCCGCTACGACCCGAGCCGCGGGATCTGGGCAGACGGCCTTGCCCACGGCGCGGGCGGGTTCCTCATCGGCGTTGTCTTGCTCGGGCTGCTTGCTGTGCTGGCGATCCGGTCGGTCCGTCCGAGGAAGGGCGAGGCAGCCGCCCGACCATCCGCCTTCGCCAGGACGGCCGCCGCGGCCGGAATGCCGGCATCGGCGGTCGTGGGCACCCGCAACGCGCTCGAGCCGGAATCGGGCGCGCGGTCGGTCCCGGTGCGGTCAACCCTGCTCGGATCCATCGCCGCCGTCACAGCGGTCGTCTCCGCGGTGGTATTCAACGCCAGCCTGGCCGGGCTGATCTCCCATCCGGCCAGATACGGCTGGAACTGGGACGTGGTCATCCAGACACAAAGCGGCTACGGGAGCTTCACCCCGGGGGCTGTGAACCGGCTGATCCACGGTCAGCCGGCGGTCGTCGGCTGGTCGGAGTTCGCATTCGGCCAGCTGGCTGTCGATGGCCGGATCGTCCCGGTGCTCGGCATCCGGCGCCATCTCGGTGCGGTTCAGCCACCGACCACCAGCGGCCGGCCGCTCTCGGGCAACGGCCAGATCGAGCTGGGCACGGTGACACTGGGCCAGCTCGGGAAGAAGATTGGTGATACCGTCCGGATCGGCACCCCGCCATTCGCGCGGACGGTCACCATCACCGGGACTGTGACGCTGCCCTCGTTCGGTGTTGGCGCCGCCGATCACGTCTCGCTCGGACGCGGCGCGATGCTCCCTGAGGCGACCTTGCTGGCGGCCGTGGGTGCGGGCAGCCGGCCGCGGGGCCCAGCCCAATCGGTGCAGGTCTATCCCTCGGCCGTGGCGATTGACCTGGCACCGGGCACCACCGAGGTGCAGCGCGCTCACCTGATCCACCGGATCGTCTCCGCCAACCCGGATGGAACTCCCGGCGGCAGCTACGAACTGCGTCACGCGCTGGCCGCGGCGGTCGTCAATGCCGGGCATTTGGGTGGCCAGCCGCTCGCGCTCGCCCTCGGCCTCGCCGCCGCGGCGGTGCTGTCGCTTGCCCTGACAGTGCTAAGCCTGGTCCGCCGACGGCGCCAGGAGCTCGCCCTGCTCAAGGCGCTAGGCATGACGCGACGCCAGGTCAGGGTGGTTATCGCCTGGCAGACAACGCTCACGCTGCTGATCGCCATCGTGATCGGCGGCCCGCTGGGAATCGCCGGCGGCCGGCTGGCATGGCAGGCCTTCGCCCGTTCCCTTGGGGCCGTCCCGGTGGTCGAGGTCCCGGTGCTCGCGCTCATCGTCGGCCTGGCCGCCCTCGTGGTGGCGGGCAACCTGCTTGCCTCTGTGCCGGCGGCAGCTGCGGCCCGCACCCGCGCTGCCGCCGGCCTGAGAGCCGAGTAGACGCCTTTAGGTCGGCGACCGGCGCGATCCCCGTCGGCATCCGGTGGGCAACGCGCGAGTGAACCGAGCGAGTCGCCGACACTCTCACACAACGTCGGACGCGTGAGATCCACTCCGCCGGCACAGGTCTGGCCACCCAGGAGTTAGACCAGCGATCCCCTCGTCGCTGCCAATTGGGCGCCGAACGCCCAGCTCTGGTCGCGCAGCGTCTTGACCGGATTGCAGTCGGCGTCCGCCCAGAGCGGCGGTTCCGGATCTCCGCGTTTGCTGCGCAGCCTCATTCCCGGGACCTCTATCCGGTTCGTTCGCGTGCGTTCTTATGATCGGCCCGACCGGTCAATCGTGACGGTTCTGCTCGACACGTCGATGTGAACTGTCGCTCGCGAGAGCTGGAGGTGCGCTACCCACCAAGGGCGATCGAGCCCAAGCATCGTGATCAGCGGACCGTTCACCGAGCCGCTCGGAAAGTCATTCCAGACGCTGGCTCGTCAGAGCGTCAGCCAAGCGAACCACGATCTGGCCGGGCGCGTTCAGCCGAACTGAGCCACCAGAGCCTTCGTCCTAGTCCTGGGCAGCGAGTAGCAGCGTGGCGAGCGGCTTGAGGGTGGCCATGAGCTCATCGAGCTCGTCCCGCTCGAGGCTCTCGTAGGGCCTCGCCGCGAGGTCGTCGGTGAGCGCCTCGACCCGCTGTTTGACGGCGCGACCCGGTTCGCTCAGCCAACCGTCATCCGCGATCAGGCCGCGATCGCGCATCCCGCCGATCACGGCGGCGAGCTGCGCCGCCGGGAGGTGGTGGATGCGTCCGAACTTCTCCGCCGGCATGCCCATGTCGAGGGCGAACAGGACGTGAGCCTCAAGGCCGCCGACACCCTCGATCATCAGGGCCGCGATGTGCCCGTCGCCACGGTGCTCGCGCAGCAAGGAGCCTGCATGAAAGAAGCGGGCCACCACGTCGTCGGGGACCGGGATCGCGCGCAGCGCGGCGTACATGGGCCGGCCCTCGAACGGGGCGCTGGTCGCCGCCTTAATCAACAGTTCGGCGGCGCGGGCGAAGGCGGGAGTGTCGACGCGATCGCCGAGGATTCGCCGCAGCGCCTTCACGCAGCCCGTCTGACGAGCGGCGATCGCCGCTTCAGGCGTGGTGGTGCGCCACACCTTCGGAATGTGGCGAGCCACCTCGCCGGGAGCGAAGTTGTAGAACAGCGCGTCCACCACCTCCGCCGCGGCGAGCCCCAAGGGCGCCGCCCGTCCGGCGAAGTAGGTGTCCCAGTAGTTGGTGAACCCCAGGGCGAACATCGCCTCGTTGGGTTCGTCGGCTGAGTAAGGGATGACACCAATCGGCTCGACGAGCTCGAACATCCGGCGAGCCATCGAATTCATCGTCTACTCCTCCTGCTGCAGGCCGGGCGCCCTTTGCGGGCACTCACGATCACTTGGACGACTGCGCGCCGCCAAACTCATCGCACAACGACGCCTGACGGTTCACCCGAAGGTCGCTGTTAAGAGGTGACGCCGAGCAGCGTCTAACCCGCTGCGGCGGGCACTCTTGGCGAAGTCATGTTGTGACCTGGCTTGAACGAGGAGGCATCTGCGAGTCCGGTAGGTGCTGGATGCCTTTGGTTCCGGCCCCAACCGGGCTTCCTGGCCCGGCCGCAGTCAGTTCCGCTAGCAGTTCGCAGCCCGGCTGGAGCCCGTGGCTGCTGCGGTACCAGACGCCCAGAGTCCCCAAACCTGCGCGATATCACGAGCTAGACCGCCTGCCTTGCCCGCTGCGCAGGTCGGCGGATACTTGCGCGCCAGGAGTAGACCAGTGCCAGTTTACTGTGCGTGATCGACGCTCGGACGCAGCGTGACGCCAGAACGCCGATTCGGCGCGGCCGGGAACCGTGCCGGCGACACGTGCGGCTACGTGCAGATCACGGCGTTATGTGCAGTCGCCGTCGCTGGCGCACTACAAATTCTTCCGGAGGCCGGTTGAATGGCGGAGGGCGCTTGTCGATGATCTCGTAGTTCTCTAGATCATCGGAGCAGCTGAGAGGCGGGCGGGTCTGCGGGGTGGACGGCTGTGGTCGCCTACCGGGACTGAACGAAGCCACGGGCACACTGACAGGCGAGAGTCCTGGTCCCTGAGCGGGACCTAAGCGGGGCTCTCGCGTTCGTGGGGGCTATCCGGCCCGGCTGGGCACCTGATGATGTTCTGCAACGCCGCGCCGGGCTGCCGGTCGGTGGGTTCCGTCCGCGGCATGAGCCTAGCGGGTAACAGAAACCGGGTTTCCATCGGTGAAGGGTTATGACAGCCGCCTTGACCCGCGGCTGTCGGCACGGCCACGCGCACTCCAACTCCCGCGTGGCCGAGGGGAGCCCGCGGCGTCGGATCCCCCGTCACGGGTGGCCGCGGGCTCCCGCTCGCCCCGCGGGTGCCGCCGCTGACAAGTCATGCCGCTGGCTGATGGCGGCGATGTCCTCAGCGGTCACGCCCTGAAAGTGAAGATGAAGGCCGCCAGGTGGTTCGCGCTGGCGTTCAGCGGGTAGTTCGCGCGCCTGCCGCGCCTCCGGGAGGGCTGAGCGGCCCGCACCCATCTTCGGCGCAAGCGGGGGCATGGTGCGGGCCGCGTCCTTCGGTGAGCGGCGTCACTGCCATGTGAGCAGCACCACTATGCCGAACGGAGCCTATACCCGCGGTGATCGCTACCACGATCAGGAGCGCGTAAACGGGTTCGGCTACGGCAGGGCTGCCGGGCGGTGTGGGGTTCGCGGCGGCGGCACACCCCTAGGGGATTTTGGGAAACCCGCACGTCAGTCCTTGCGCCGAGGTACACAAGAAAGGCCGGGGCCAAGCGTCGGGGGCTACGCTCGGCCCCGGCTCTCGGGGCAGCTTCAGACGCTACTCGCGCCTACCTGACGACGCAGGCTTTTAATGGCGATTCAATCGCGTGCTGCGGGGTCTCATCGATGTCCTCGATCGTTCCTTGTGACCGTCCTGGGAGCGCAAGATGTCGGCGACGTCCTCCGCGCTCACGCCGTGGAAATGGAGATGGAACTCTTGCGGGCGGGCGGCCCGGCCGGGCACATGGACGTGTATTGCAACGTGAAGGGCTGCCGGTCGGTGTGGTACCGGCCGCGGCACAAGCGGTACACCTAGCTACTTCGACCTGAAAAGGGGTCTTCCTGAGGCGGGGACCGGCCTCACCGGCTGGGCGGGCTCTGGGGTGCGCTTGGCTTTGGCTGGTTAGCTGGCCAGGGCCCTGATCTTGACCAGGTTGTGGGCGAATACCCCGTGCCCGCACCAGATTGCGGCCCCGGGAGGCGCCGCCAGAGCCATCGGTACATGCGCTGCCTCCCGTTCCTACCCGTTGTGGCCGGTGCGCGGCGTCTGGGCGTCGAGTGAGCCGAACACAATGATGCGGTGCGTGCCGGTCCACGGCGGATCGCACGTGATGAGTGTGATCATCGCTTGGCGGGGGCGCTGGCGTGGGTGTCCGGGGACCGGGTCCAGGACCGCGGTGTCGCCGAGCAGCACCAGCTCGGTGCGGGTGACCTGGTAGGTATAGGTGGTGGCGGCTGTGGTGATCATGACTTTGTCGCCTGGCCGGAGCTGGTTGAGGTGGTAGAAGGGGTTGCCGGCGGTGACCCGGTGCGCTGCCACGGCGAAGTTGCCGATCCGGCCGGGCAGCGCGGTGCCCGGCACGTGGCCGGGCCCGAGGGCCAGCTGCGCCAGGCCGGTGCCCTGCACGACGGCGAACCGCCACTGTCGGCCGAACCTGGGGATGCGGATGAACGCGAAGGACTGCCCGGTGACCAAGTGGAGCCTGGTGGTGGCCGGCTTGGCGTCGTGGTGGGCCTGCCATTGCCGCTGCAACTGGCTGGCGAAGGCGTGCTGGTGCGCGCTGGTGGCCAGCGCGGTGCCCCACACCAGATATGCCAGGAACAGCAGCACGATGGCCCCCGCGGTGAGGCAGCACTCACCGAAGACGCGCAGCACGGTCCGCATGGCGAGTCCACCCAATTCCCAGCGGAGCGGCGCGGGGCCGGTGAGGCCGTGGCGTAGCCGACCGCGCGCGTCGAACCTATGGGAACCCGGCGCGCGCGGCCAGCGATCAGCGGCGGCCAGCGATCAGCGACCGTGCAGCCCGCGCCGGCGCCGCGCCGCCACCATGACTGTGCCACCGGTCCCCAGCAGGGCGGCTCCAGCCGCAGCGATCAGCTCCAAGGGCCAGCCGGTAATAGGCAGCCCGCTGGGGCTGGGCGGGCTGGGCGGTGGGCTCGACGGTGCCAGGCTTGGGCTTGGTGTGGCCGTCGATGGCGATGTTGGCGATACGGACGGCGAGGGCGTCGGCGACCCTGACGGCGAGGGCGTCGGCGTGCCCGTGGGGGTCGGCGCGGGGCACGCCACCCAGAACACCTTCTGCTTGGCGAAGCCATGCTCGCCGGTGAAATTCCAGTAGAGCTTGTAGT
>DASYQM010000164.1:0-8099 GCA_036005525.1 Streptosporangiaceae bacterium | reverse complement strand
GGCGGGCCCGCCCGGGTGAGCCGGTCCCGATTACGCTGGGCTCTTTGTGGCCGGCTTGATCTTGCCGCTGATGATATCGGCCTTGATCTGCGCTAGCTCGGACTGCAGCGAGGCAGGCACCTTGCTGGCGAAGTCGTGGTAGGGAGCAAGCCCGACGCCGCCGTTGGCCAGCGTGCCGACGTAGTTCCCGCCCTTGAACGTGCCAAGGTGGGCTGTGTTCACCGCGTTCCTGACCGCAACCGTGATGCCCTTGTTCACGCTGGTGATGAAGTACTTGCAGTACTGGGCGGCGCTGATACAGCCGTCGACGTCCACCCACATCATGTTCACCTTCTGGGTGCCCGCTGCGGCGTCCGCGTTCTGCACCGCCTTGGCGGCGCCGAGGCCGACGTTGCCCGCGACCGGGAAGATCACGTCCGCGCCCTCGCTGATGAACGTGTTCGTGAGCCGCTGGCCGGCCGTGATGTCGGTGAAGTTGCCGGTGAAGCTGCCGTTCTGGGTCTTCTCGTTCCAGCCGAGCACCTGGACGTTCGTGTTGTGCTTCTGGTTGTAGTACTGGACGCCGTCCCAGAAGCCGTCCATGTAGATGGTCACGGTGGGCAGCTTCTGGCCGCCGAACGTGGCGACCTTCTTGGTCTTGCTCATGCCCGCCGCGAGGTAGCCGGCCTGGAAGCCGTCCTCCACCGTGTTGAACACCAGGGTGCTCACGTTCTTGAAAGGCTTGGCGTAGGTGAAGTCCACGATCGCGAACTTCTGGTTCGGGTTCGCCTTCGCCGCGGCGGCCGTGGCGTCTCCCATCAGGAATCCGACCGTGACGATGATCCCGCACTTCTGGTTGATGAACGTGGTGATATTGGGCGCGTAGTCGGAGGGCGACGAGGACGGCAGGAACTGCGCGGTGATCTTGCCTCCCGAAGCGGCCGCCGCCTGGGTGGCGCCTTCGTAAGCGGACTGGTTGAAGGACTTGTCGTTGATGGTGCCGGTGTCAGAAATCACGCACGCCTTGAACTTGGGGCCTGCGGCCGCCGACGCGGTTGATGAACCCGAACTCGTTGTGGTGCTGCTGCCGCAGGCGGCAGCCAGCAGAGCCACCAAGCACAATGCCGCGACGGCCGGAACGGTCTGTCGCACGGATTACCTCCTCTTCCGGGGGCGGCTGTCACCGCCTGTTCCGGGGGAGGGCCGTCACCGCCCACGCGAGCCGCCGGTAGCCCCTCCGCCCGGAGCGCGGCAGGACTTAAGGACCCCAACCGCCCGCTCTGGGATGTCCGCAGGTTAGACCTGCCCGGGTGTCCGGCGAAAGTCACAGAGCGGGGAGTTGCCAAATCGAAACCGGCCACGCGCCGCCGACCGCGGTGCCCGGCCGGGCGGGGGCCTGCTAGCTTCGTCCGCAAAGCGCCGACAGCACCCAGGGAGGTTCGAGCGTGCCGATCGACTGGTCCCGGTTGCGGGAGGCCGCCTCCGAGGTGGCCGGGCGGGCCTACGCGCCGTACTCGCGCCTGCGGGTCGGGGCCGCCGGCCAGGCCGACGATGGCCGGGTGGTCACCGCCTGCAACGTGGAGAACGCCTCCTACGGCCTGACGCTCTGCGCCGAATGCGGGCTTGTCTCCGCGCTGCATGCCACCGGCGGCGGCTCCCTTGTCGCGGTGAGCGTGGTCGCCGGGGACGGCCCGCGCCTCCTGCCCTGCGGGCGCTGCCGCCAGCTTCTGCTCGAGGCGGGCGGCCCCGGCCTGCTGCTGGACACCGATGCGGGACCCACCGAACTCGGGCGCCTGCTGCCGTCGCCGTTCACCCGGGCTGACCTGGCCGCGGCCGGTGACGGCGATGGGTGAACCGGCCCGCCCGGCCCCGGCGGCGTCCGGCCCGGCGGCCCGGGCCGCGTACGCGGCGGTGGACCTGATCCGGGCCAAACGAGATGGCGCGGAGCTCACCGGCGACGAGATCCGCTGGCTCATCGGCGGCTATCTGTCCGGCGAGGTCGCGGACGAGCAGATGTCGGCCCTGCTGATGGCCGTCTACTTCCGTGGCCTTGACGACGCCGAGCTGCGCAGCTGGACGTCGGCGATGGTGGATTCCGGCGAACGGCTGGACCTCGGCGGTCTGTCCGCGCCGACGGTGGACAAGCATTCGACGGGGGGCGTGGGCGACAAGGTCTCGCTGATCCTCGCCCCGCTGGTGGCCGCCTGCGGCGCGGCCGTGCCGCAGCTGTCCGGCCGCGGGCTCGGCCACACCGGCGGCACCCTGGACAAGCTGGAGTCCATCCCCGGCTGGCGGGCCGCCCTGACGCCCGCCGAGATGCTCGCCATCCTGCGCGATGTGGGCTGTGTCATCTGCGCCGCCGGGCCGGGCATAGCCCCGGCGGACCGGCACCTCTACGCGCTGCGCGACGTCACGGGGACGGTCGAGTCGATCCCGCTCATCGCGAGCTCGATCATGTCCAAGAAGATCGCCGAGGGCACGGGGGCGCTGGTGCTCGACGTCAAAGTCGGCGACGGCGCGTTCATGCGCGACCTGGCCGACGCCCGGCTGCTGGCGCAGACCATGGTGACGCTCGGCCAGGAGGAAGGCGTGCGCACCTCGGCGTTGCTCACCCGGATGGACACGCCGCTCGGGCGCGCCGTTGGGAACGCACTCGAGGTCGAGGAGGCGGTCGCCACCCTGGCGGGGGGCGGACCGCCCGACCTGGTCGAGGTGGTGCTCGCCCTGGCCCGCGAGATGCTCGCGCTGGCGGGGATCGAGGCCGACCCGGCGGCGGCGCTGGCGGACGGGTCGGCGCTCACCCGCTACCGTGCCATGATCGCCGCCCAGGACGGCGACCCGGATGCCCCGCTGCCGGTGGCCCCGCATACGAAGACCCTGGCCGCGCCCGCCACCGGCTTCCTGGTGCGGCTGGACGCCCGGGGGGTCGGGAACGCCGCATGGCGGCTCGGCGCGGGCCGGGCGCGCAAGGAGCACCCGGTGCGCCCGGCCGCGGGTGTGCTCTGCCTCGCCCAACAGGGGGACTGGGTGGAGGAGGAGCAGCCGCTGCTGGAGCTGCGAAGCGACGACGAATCCCGGTTCGACGCGGCGCTGGCCGCCCTGGGAAACGCCATCGAGATCGGCCCGGAGGGCCCCGATCCGGCCGCCACGGTCATCGAGCGGGTCGGGTAACAATAGGGATATGAACGTCGACGCCCCGACCGGCGCCGCCGGCATCTTCGCAGCCGGGGTCACGGGCACCGGGGTGACGGGTGCCGGGGCCGCCGGGACGGGTGTGGTCGGCTCCGATGCCGCGCTCCGGCAGATCCTCCACGGCCTTCCCGGCGTCGACCAGGTGGGGGCGCACGAACGGGCAGCGTCCCTGGCGACCCGCTCGATCAAGCGCGACGCGAAGCTGTGGGCGCTGGACATGGCGGTCCGCATGGTGGACCTCACCACGCTGGAGGGCGCCGATACACCGGGCAAGGTCCGCGGGCTGTGCGCCAAGGCGCGCCAGCCCGACCCCGATGACCCCTCCGTGCCGCCGGTCGCGGCCGTGTGCGTGTACCCCGACCTCGTGGGCCTGGCGCGCGGCGAACTGGCGGGCAGCGGCGTGGCGGTCGCCTCCGTGGCGACGGCGTTCCCGTCCGGGCGCGCCTCGCTCGCGGTGAAGCTCGCCGACGTGGCGGACGCGCTCAACGCGGGCGCCGATGAGGTGGACATGGTCGTCGACCGCGGCGCGTTCCTGGCCGGCCGGTACGCCCAGGTCTACGAGGAGGTGCGCGCGGTACGTGAGGCGTGCGGCCCCACGCATCTCAAGGTGATCCTGGAGACCGCCGAACTCGCCACCCTGGACAACACCCTCCGAGCCGCCTGGCTGGCGATGCTGGCCGGCGCCGACTTCATCAAGACATCGACCGGCAAGGTCGCGCCCGCCGCCACGCCGCCTGTGGCGCTGGTGATGCTGTCCGCCGTGCGGGACTTCGCCGAGGCGACGGGGCGCCGGGTCGGCGTCAAGGTCGCCGGCGGCATCCGGACCGCCAAGGACGCCATCCGTTACCTAGTGCTCGTCCGTGAGATCGCTGGGCCGCAGTGGCTGACGCCGGAGGCGTTCCGCATCGGTGCCTCCAGCCTTCTCAACGACCTGCTCATGCAGCGGCGCAAGCAGCTCACCGGTGCCTACGCCGGGCCGGACTACTTCACCCTCGACTAACGAGCGGAGGCCAGCGCACAGTGGCGAGCGTTACCACCACAACGGCGGGTGCGGAGTGGGAGTACGCGCCCGCGCCGGAGTCACGCGAGATCGTCACGCTTCGGCGCGAGTACGGCCTGTTCACCGGCGGGGAGTTCGCCGCGCCGCTGAGCGGGAAGCACTTCACCACGCTCAACCCGGCCTCCGAGGAGCCGCTCGCCAGCGTCGCGGAGGCGGGCGAGGCGGACGTCGACCGGGCGGTCGCGTCCGCCCGGAAGGCCTATGACCAGGCCTGGGGCCGGATGCCCGGCCGGGAGCGGGCCAAGTACCTCTACCGGATCGCCCGCGCCATCCAGGAGCGGGCCCGTGAGTTCGCGGTGCTGGAGAGCCTGGACAACGGCAAGCCGATCAAGGAGTCCCGCGACGTGGACATCCCGCTCGCCGCGGCGCACTTCTTCTACCACGCGGGCTGGGCGGACAAGCTCGGCTATGCCGGGTTCGGCCCCGATCCCCGGCCGCTCGGGGTCGCCGGGCAGGTGATCCCGTGGAACTTCCCGCTGCTGATGGCCGCCTGGAAGCTGGCACCGGCCCTCGCCACGGGCAACACGTGCGTGCTCAAGCCCGCCGAGACCACGCCCCTGACCGCGCTGCTGCTCGCCGAGGTGATCCAGGAGGCGGAGCTGCCACCCGGCACGGTGAACATCATCACCGGCGACGGCAGCGCCGGGGCAGGCCTCGTCGGCCACCCGGGAGTGAACAAGATCGCGTTCACCGGCTCGACCGAGGTGGGCAAGGAAATCCAGGCGGCGGTCGCCGGCACCGGCAAGAAGCTCACGCTGGAACTCGGCGGCAAGGCGGCGAACGTGGTCTTCGACGACGCCCCGCTCGACCAGGCGGTCGAGGGCATCGTCAACGGCATCTTCTTCAACCAGGGGCACGTGTGCTGCGCGGGCTCACGGCTGCTGCTCGCCGAGCCCATCGCGGATGCCGTGCTCGACCGGCTCAAGCAGCGACTGGCCACGCTCCGCCTCGGCGACCCGCTCGACAAGAACACCGACATCGGCGCGATCAATTCGCGGCAGCAACTCGACAAGATCGAGGGGCTGGTGGCGGCCGGTGAGGCCGAGGGCGCACAGCGCTGGTCGCCCCCGTGCCCGCTGCCGGCCAAGGGCTACTGGTTCCCGCCCACGGTGTTCTCCGGCGTGAGTCAGTCACACCGGATCGCGCGTGAAGAGATTTTCGGGCCGGTGCTGTCGGTGCTCACGTTCCGTACCCCGGAGGAGGCGGTGACGAAGGCGAACAACACCCCCTACGGGCTGTCGGCGGGGGTCTGGACCGAGAAGGGGAGCCGGATCCTGTGGATGGCGCAGCGGCTGCGCGCCGGGGTGGTCTGGGCCAACACCTACAACAGGTTCGATCCGGCGAGCCCGTTCGGCGGGTACCAGGAGTCCGGATTCGGGCGGGAGGGCGGCCGCGCCGGGCTCGCCGCGTACCTCGATGCCTGACCGCGCCCGGCCCGCGGCCGGAAAAGCCGCAGCCGGGAAGACAGGGAAAACCCCTAGAGACAGCGGCCTAACGAAGGCCCGTGGTGACCGCCCTGCCGATCGCGCTGCTGTCCGGGCGAACACCAGGGGTGACGGACCTGCCCGCGGCGCATCCGCCCGGGTAGACGTGCGCAAGACCTACAAGCTGTTCATCGGTGGCGCGTTCCCGCGCTCGGAGTCCGGCCGGTCCTACCCGGCGGCCGGGCCGGACGGAGCCGTGCTCGCGCACGTGGCGATGGCCTCGCGCAAGGACGTGCGCGACGCGGTGGTGGCCGCCCGCAAGGCGGTGGCGGGCTGGGCCGGGGCGACGGCGTACAACCGGGGGCAGGTCCTCTACCGGGTCGCCGAACTGCTCCAGGGCCGGGCAGCGCAGTTCACCGCGGAATCCGTTGCGAATGAAGGGGTCTCGCGGGCGGAGGCGGAGCGGGCGGTCACCGAGGCGATCGACCGGTGGGTGTGGTACGCCGGCTGGTCCGACAAGATCGCGCAGGTGGCGGGGGCTGCCAACCCGGTGGCGGGGCCGTACTTCAACTTCAGCGTGCCCGAGCCGACCGGGGTGGTGGCGGTGATCGCGCCTGCCGCGCCGGGGCTGCTCGGGCTGGTCACCGTGCTCGCTCCGGTGATCGCCACCGGCAACACCGCCGTGGTGGTGGCCAGCGAGTCCGTGCCGCTCCCCGCGGTCACCCTGGCCGAGGTGCTCGCGACCTCGGACGTGCCGCCCGGGGTGGTGAACATCCTGACCGGCCGCACCGCCGAGCTCGCGCCGGTACTCGCCGCGCACATGGACGTGAACGCGATCGACCTCACCGGGGCGGCCGCTGCCGACCGGGCCGGGCTGGCGCGGCTCGCGGCCGGGAACGTGAAGCGCGTGTTCACGGCCGACGACGACTGGGCGGCGCCACCGGGGCCGGCCAGGATGCTGGCGTTCCTGGAGATCAAGACGGTCTGGCACCCGATCGGCGTGTAGCGGCCCGGCCGCGGGCTCCCGGCGGCGCGGCGGCGCTAGCCGATCGCGTCGAACGTGTCCGGGTCGGGCCCGGTGCGCTCGTTCCTGTCCAGCGCGCTGATCGCCGCGACATCCTCCGCTGACAGCTCGAAGTCGAAGATGTCGATGTTCTCCTTGATCCGGCTGGGAGTGACCGACTTCGGGAAGACGATGTCGCCGCGCTCGATGTGCCAGCGCAGGACCACCTGGGCCGGGCTCTTGCCCACCCGCCCGGCGATCGAGACGATCGCCGGCTCGCTGAGCAGCTCGCCGCCCCGCGCCAGCGGCGACCACGCCTCGACCGCGATCCGATGCTCGGCGCAGTACGCGCGCACCTCGGCCTGGGTCAGGTACGGATGCACCTCGATCTGGTTGACCGCCGGCGGAATCTCGCACTCCGCGTCCAGCCGCCGCAGGTGGTGCGGCTGGAAGTTCGAGACGCCGATCGAGCGCGCCCGCCCGTCGCGGTAGAACTCCTCCAGGGTCTGCCACGTCGACACGTAGTCGCCGTCGTACCTGGTGGGCAGCGGCCAGTGGATCAGGAACAGGTCGATGTACTCGCAGCCGAGCGCGCTCACCGAGCGGTAGAAGGCGTGGCGGGCATCATCGGGCCGGTGGTCGGCGTTGCCCAGCTTGCTGGTGACGAACACGTCGCCGCGGTCGAGGCCGGACTTGGCGATGGCGTCGCCCACCTCCTTCTCGTTGCCGTACCCCTGCGCGGTATCGATGTGCCGGTAGCCGGCCTCAAGGGCTCTGGTCACGGCCTCTGCCGTGTCCGCCGGGCTGATCAGGAAGACGCCGAAGCCGAACTGGGGGATCGTCCTGCCGCTGTTCAGCAGGATGTCGGGTACTGCGGTCACGACGGATTCACTCCTCCGGCCATGGGATCGCTTAGCTGCGTGCTCGTCAGGCCATCCCTGCCCAGGGCGGGCGGCTTCATCCATGTACCGGGCCCATGCGCCGGCGCCCGGACACGGCACCTCGCCGATCTCGCCCCGGAGCGGGCAGGTCCCGGCCGGGCCGGTTCGTAGAATGATGGCCCCGACCGAGACGGGAGCCATGTACCGCGTCCTGCCCGCCCTCGCGATAGCTGGCTGCCTTGCCGTTCTCGCCACCGGCTGTTCCGCTGGGCCGGGGCACCCGCGTCCGCACCACAGCCGGCCGCCGGTCAGCTACTACCTGTCGCTCGGTGACTCCCTGGCGCAGGGCGTGCAGCCGAATGCGTCGGGTACCAGCGTCAGGACCCGGCAGGGCTACGCCGACCAGCTCTCCGCGGCGCTGCGCAGCAGGCAGCCGGGCCTGCGCCTGGTCAAGCTCGGCTGCCCCGGTGAGACCACGGCCACCATGATCAATGGCGGCATCTGTTCTTATACCGGCGGATCGCAGCTGGCGGCCGCCGTCCGATTCCTGCGCGCGCACC
>DASYQM010000163.1:0-2308 GCA_036005525.1 Streptosporangiaceae bacterium | reverse complement strand
CCCGGACGGGAGCTACGCGGTCAAGTCCTTCGCCACCGACCATGACCGCAACAACGTCTGCGCCTACGCCGTGTTCTCCGGCACCCACAGCGGCGACGGCGGCCCGGTGCCCCCCACCGGCAAGAGCACCAGCAGCGACTACGTCTACCTGATGGAGTTCGAAGACGGCAAGATCAGCCACATGACCAAGATCTGGAACGCCGGCTGGGCCCTGAAGGAACTCGGCTGGACCGGGTAACCCGCCGCTCGGGTATCTAAAGACCGGCCGGACTGCCGGCCTTGTTCCCCGAGCGGGCTCGGCGGCCGTCCCGTTCGGGGTGGCGCGATGCGATCCACATGCCACGCTGTGGTCCGGCCGGCCCCGCACATCGTCATGTACAGGCGGGAGGTAGGCATGCTGCTGACGACCACCAGCACACTCCAGGACAGGCGCATCGGCGAGTACAAGGGGGTGGTGTCCGGCGAGGCGATCTTGGGTGCGAACGCCTTCAGGGACATGTTCGCCGGCATCCGCGACATCGTCGGCGGCCGTTCCGCCGCCTACGAGCGGGAGTTGCAGCGGGCCAAGGATCTCGCGATGAGCGAGATGGCCGAGCGAGCCAGGGAAACGGGCGCCAACGCCGTCATCGGCATCGACCTCGACTACGAGACCGTGGGCCAAAATGGCTCGATGCTCATGGTGACCGCGAGCGGGACGGCCGTCGTTGTGACCTAGCCGTTCCCTGGCAGGGGTTTGCGCACAGACCGATCGCGGCAGGAACCTCGGGATAGTGACCGACATCGAGACCGGGCCTAACGGCAACTCTTCGTGGTCTCGCTGGACCAAGGCGCGATCCACGAAATCTCCCGCCGCCAGGCCCAAACCCGAGGAGGGAAGGCAATGCGCAGGACCATCATCCTCGTTCTCATGGGTGCGTTCGCGCTCCTCGCGCTGGCGGCGCCGGCCTCTGCCGGGGACAACTTCGTGGCCAAGCTGTCCGGCGGCGACGAGGTCCCGGCGCGCGACACCCAGGCCGTGGGCGTGGCCACGTTCAAGCTCCGCGAGGACGGGGCGGCGCTGGTGTTCAAGGTCAACGTGGCCAACATCGACAACCCGTTCGCGGCGCACATCCACTGCGGCGCCGCCGGGGTCAACGGCCCCGTCGGGGTCACCCTGTTCCTCGCACCTCCCGCAGGGGGTGCCGTGAACGGCACCCTGGCGCAGGGAACGATCACCACCCCCGACCCGGGCAACGCGTGCGGATGGACCGACCTGGCCGCAGTCCTAGCCGCGATCGAAAGCGGCAACACCTATGTCAATGTGCACACCAACGACGGGGTGCCGCCGCCCGACACCGGCCCCGGAGACTTCCCCGGCGGAGAGATCCGCGGCCAAATCCATTAGCCAAATCCGCAAGAGCTCATCAGAAAGGGGGGCCCCGCTACCTGGGGCTCCCTTCATTGTCTCCCACCCTCTCCTCGCGCGGCGCCCAGCGACGGCGCCGGCGGCACACCGGGTCGCGGCGCACCGGTGCCCACAGCAGTCCAGGCCGTTGACCACCTCGAACCCGCAGCCCGCCCGCAGGGCGACCCGCCACAGTGCCAGCAGCACCCACACCCACGGCCGTACGACATATCGCCCTCACAGACCTTCATCCCAGGCTGCCGGCCCGGCAGGGCCGCAGCCAGCCGCGCCGGCGGGTGCGCCGGCCGCCTGGGCACCAGCGCGCGTGGCCGGACTGACCATGCCCCTCAGCGCGACAGCGGGGCCACGCCGAATCCGACTGCGAACCGGCGGCACCAGATGACCGCGCTTTTGAATGCCGACAGGTCAGTGCCCGCCGGGATGGCATAGTTCTGGCTCCCCCGGTTGCCCTTGAGCGCGCCCAGGTCGATGAATCCGGTCCGGTATGCGTGCAAGTCGCCACTGGCTGGGACGTGGGATAGGTACACGCGCAGGTCGGGGCCGTTGGAGGTGCTGAGGCGCTCCAGCCGCAGGATCAGGCTCCCGCCGGGACGGCGCAGCACGATGGCCTTGCCCGGCGTCGGGTGCTCAAGGCTGCGGAAACTGCCCGAGCGCAGGGCCTGCAGGCCCGGCGGCGAGGATCGGCCAGCCGTCGGGTTGCGGTTCGAGTCCCCGGCCGGGGCCGTCTGGATGACCCCACGCACCGCCTCGTTGACGGTCTTGTTGAGGAACAGTTTCTGAGGCTGGAACCACACCAGGCCGAAAACGACCAGCCCCACGCCGATGAACGCGGCGGCGGCACTGATGACCGGGTGCCTGCGGGCCAGCCGGCCCAGCGGCCAGCGCCTGCCCGCCCGCCCGCCG
>DASYQM010000162.1:0-54218 GCA_036005525.1 Streptosporangiaceae bacterium | reverse complement strand
AGGTCATGGAGAACATGGGCCGCCGGGGATGGAGCCTGAACGGCCTGCAGCTGCCCGCCGCGGTGCACATCGCGGTCACGCTCCGCCACACCCTGCCCGGGGTCGCCGACCGCTTCCTCGCCGATCTGGCCGGGTCGGTCGGGGAGGTCCGGGCCCATCCCGGTGTCAGCACCGGGATGGCCCCGGTGTACGGCATGGCGGCCAGCCTGCCCGCCGATCTCGTCCACCAGGTGCTCGCCGACTACCTCGACATACTCTTCGAGGTGTGATGCCACGCCACATTCTCGCCATCGACCTGGGCACCTCGGCGCTGAAGGTGGCCCTGGTTTCCACGGCCGGCGAGGTCGTTGCGTCGGAGCAGGAGACAAGCCACGTGCGGCTGCTCCCCGGTGGCGGTGCCGAGCAGGACCCCGGGCAGTGGTGGGACCTGATCACCACGGCGTCGTCCCGGCTGATGGCGGGCGCCGCCGTCCCGGCGGCATCGGTCGCGGCCGTCGCTTGTACCGCGCAGTGGTCGGGCACCGTGCCCGTGGACAGCCGTTGCCGGCCGCTGCGCGACGCGATCATCTGGATGGACTCACGCGGCGCGCCGTACGTGCGGCGCATCACCCGCGGCACGGTGAGCGTACAGGGGTACGGGGTGGACAGGCTGGCACGATGGCTCCGCATCACGGGCGGTATCCCCGCGCACAGCGGCAAGGACCCCATCGCCCACATCCTGTGGCTCAAGCACGAGGAGCCTCAGACCTATCGCCGCGCGCACCTGTTCCTCGAGCCCAAGGATTGGCTGAACGCCCGGCTCACCGGGCGGGCGGCGGCCTCGTTCGACTCGATCACGCTGCACTGGGTGACCGACAACCGGCGCCCGGACCGGATCTCGTATGACAGGGCGCTCGTGCGGCTGGCCGGGATCGAACGGTCACGGCTGCCGGAGCTGCTGCCCGCTACGGACATTCTCGGCCCGCTGTTGCCCGGGCCGGCGGGCGCGCTGGGCGTCCCGGCCGGCGTCCCCGTCATCGTCGGCACGCCCGACATCTGCTCGGCGGCGATCGGCGCCGGAGCCACCCGGGACTACCAGGCGCACCTGTACGTCGGCACCTCCTCCTGGCTGACCTGCCACGTGCCGTTCAAGAAGACCGACCTGCTGCACAACATGGCGTCGCTGCCCTCGCCGATACCGGGGCGGTACTTCGTCGCCGATGAGCAGGAAACCGCCGGTGCCGCGCTGACGTTCCTGCGCGACCGGGTGCTGTTCGGCGATGACCCGCCCGCGTCCGCGTACGCCCAGTTCGACCGGATGGCCGCGCAGGCCCCGCCCGGGAGCCACGGGGTGATCTTCACTCCGTGGCTGTACGGCGAGCGCACCCCGGTGGAGGACAGGTTCGTGCGCGGCGGGTTCCACAACCTGTCGCTATCGGCCGGCCGTGACGACCTGGTGCGGGCCGTCTTCGAGGGGGTGGCGCTCAACGCGCGCTGGCTGCTGCGGGCGGTGGAGCGCTTCACCCGTCACCGGCTGGAGCCGATCCGGTTCATCGGCGGCGGCGCCCGCAGCGACGTGTGGTGCCAGATCTTCGCGGACGTGCTCGGCCGCACCATCGAGCAGGTGGCCGACCCGGTGAACGCGAACGCGAGGGGAGCCGGCCTGCTGGCGGCGGTCGCGCTCGGCGAGCTCACGTTCGGCCAGGTGCCGGAGCGGGTCAAGCTGGCGTGCACCTACCAGCCGGAGCCGGGCACGAGGCAGCTCTACGAGGAGATGTTCACGGAGTTCGTCGGCTTCTACCGGCGCAACCGCAAGGCGCACGCCCGCCTCAACCGCGTGCGTGCCGACGGATAGCCAGCCACCCCGTGCCCGCCTTCGTTCTGCCTGCTAATGTCATTTCCGGAAAAGCGAATCCCGGCTCGCGAAGAGTGAATCCTCCTGCGGGGGTAGAAAGTCACCATGAGGACCGCACCTGGACTGGCGCTGATAGCTTTCGGCGCGATCTTCGCCTTCGCGGTCACGGGCAGCCCTTCATGGATCAACATCCAGATCGTCGGGTGGGTGCTCATGCTGACGGGGATCGCGGCAATACTCATCCCCCGGCGCGGCTACGGCTGGCTGCGGCGGCGGGTCGTGGTGCGCCGGCCGCGCGACGCGGCCGACGAGCCTCGCAGCGTGCGCCGCGCGCTCGGCGTCGGTCGGCCCCGCGGCCCGGTACGCACCGAGGAAGAGCTGCCGACGCCCCCGGGACGGACCATTCGCGGCACGGCCGAGCGCGCCGATGAGACGTCCGAGCCCGCCGAGGAGACGGTCGAGGAGTACTTCGAGGAGTGAGCCGCCCGGTCCTGGCGGGCCGCGGCCAGGGCACGGCGCCCACAAAGGTCAGAGCACGGCCCTCATAAGCCCGCCATGACCTGGGTCACTGGTTTGGCTGGGGACCGGGTCACTGGCTTGGCTGGGGGATCGTGCAGGAGACCTTTGGGTTCACGCCCACGTAGTTGAGCGGGCCCGCGACAATCGTCAGGAAAATGGTGCCCGCCTTGGCGCAATTGGCGTGCGATGAGTCGTAGTAACCGCGCTGCCCGCCGGCAATAGCCCCGATGATCAGCCATACCACGAGCACGACTGCTCCGAAACGCATTGTTACCTCCGGCCGCTACGCAGGACCTGACGGCGACCCCTTCCGGGGGCCTTTAACTACCGCGAGTCAGCCCGTTCAAACAATCGCCGCCCGCCACTCATGTGCCATGCCCGGATGCGTCATCACCACGATCGAGCCCGGGACCCGCCGTGGATCAGTACCTGTGGTCCACGGCGGTCGTCGCGGCGCTCGCCAGGGCCCTGCGGGAGGCGCCGGAGCTGCGCCTGATCGCGGTCATTCCCCGGTTCCCCGACCAGGGAGGCAGGCTGTCCCTGCCACCGAACCTGGTCGGCCGCATCGACGCGCTCGAGACGCCGCAGCGGGCCGGCGGGGACCGGGTGGCCGTCTACTCCCCCGAGAACGCCGAAGGCACACCCATCTACGTCCATGCCAAGGTGTGCGTCGTCGACGACACGTGGGCCATCATCGGGTCGGACAACCTCAACCGGCGCTCGTGGACCCATGACCCCGAGCTCAGCTGCGCGGTCGTCGACCAGTCGGCGGCCGACGACGGAGGCATGGGGGTCCGCCGGGGCGCGGATCCCCTACCGGCTGATCTACGATCCGGACGGGCGCCCGCCGTCGGTGCGGCGGGCTGGCCGCTTCTGATCTGGCCAGGGAGGAGTAGCCCGCCGCGGTGTGGGCAGTCGCATCAGCGCAACAACGGTTGCGCCGCCGTCTTGACCATGCGACGGGAGGTACGCCATGGCCGCCGTCTCACACGAGACCATCTCGCCGAAGGCCGAATGGTGGTCGCGTGCCGCATGCCGCTCCGCCGACCCCGAACTGTTCTTCCCGGTCTCCGCGGCCGGTCCCTCGCGGGCGGAGACCGCCGCAGCGAAGGCGGTCTGCGCGGCCTGCGACGTGCGCCGTGAATGCCTGGCCTTCGCGCTTGCGACCCGCCAGCCCTACGGGGTATGGGGAGGGACCAGCCCCGAGGAACGCCAGGTACTGCGCACCAGTGCCGGGCAGCCGGTTTGGGCGGCGCCTAAATGGTGAGTTAGGGGTCGTCCATACCCGGAAAGGAAACGCCGATGGCAGTCATCCTCGCGGTCCTCCTGCTTGCCCTCATCCTGGGCGGGCTGGGCTTCGCCGTGCACGTGCTGTGGTGGATTGCCCTGATAGTGCTCGTCCTATGGCTGCTGGGCTTCTTCTTCACCGGAGCGGCCACCGGCGGCACCAGGCGCCGCTGGTATCGCTGGTAGCGGGCCAGAACGTAGACGTGCAGGACGGGCACGTCACCCAGATGGAAGGTGGCCCCGGCTCCCCCGTGAGCCGGGGCCACCCGGAACGCGAGCGCCGGAAGCCGGCCTCCGTATCGCAGCGGGGGGCCACCCGCCGCACGGTTATCATCGCGGGCGCCGCGAACCTCTTCGTCGGCATCATCAAGCTGGCAGCCGGGCTCCTGTCCGGCTCGAGCGCCATGCTCGCCGAGGCCGCCCACTCGGCCGCTGACACCCTCAACCAGGCATTTCTGCTGACCTCGGTGCACCGGGGCGAACGGCCGGCCGATCGCCGCCACCCGTTCGGCTACGGCCAGGAGCGTTACTTCTGGTCGCTGCTCGCGGCGTTCGGCATCTTCGTCGCGGGCGCCGGATTCTCGGTGTTCGAGGGGATCCTCGCGCTCGGGCGGCAGGAAAGCGGGGATCCCCTCATCGCCTATATCGTGCTCGCTGTCGCCGGCGTCGCCGAGGGCATCTCGTTTATCCGGGCGTACTCGCAGATGCGCGGCGAGGCCCGGCGGAGCCGCGTCCGGCTTACCGAGCACGTGCAGCGCACCCCGGACACCACCGTGAAGGCCGCGCTGTTCGAGGACACCGCCGCGATCATCGGGCTGGTGCTCGCCGCAGCGGGCCTCGCCCTGAGCCAGCTGACCGGGTCGCCGGTCTGGGACGCCGCCGCCTCCATGGCGATCGGCGCGCTGCTCATCGTCGTCGCCGTCAGGCTCGGCCTCGACAGCCGGGAGCTGCTGATAGGCCGGGCCGCCGGCCCGGCGGAACAGCGGGTCATCCGCGCGGAGATAGAAGAGACGCCGGGGGTCGACGCCCTGATCGAGCTGCTCACCATGCACCTCGGCCCCGACGATCTGCTGGTCGCGGCCCGGGTGGACTTCAGCGGCGACATCAGCGGCGACGAGACGGAGGACCTGGCAAGCAAGATCGACCGGCGGCTCGCCGAGCGGCTGAGCGTGACCCCGCACGTCTTCATCGACCCGACCCGGAAGGGCGGCCACGAAGGTACCCGAGCCGCGCAGGAGGCCAGCGGGCCCGGGTAGCGGTGCGCCGCGGCACCCGCGGGATCCCCTGCGCCGGCCGGTGAGTCTCTGGCACAGTGCCAGGAAAGCCACCAGCCACCGCGAACCTGGGGAGGCCAGGGTGAAGACGCATCAGACGTCGTTAGGCAGAGGCCGGGCCGGAGTCAGCGCGCTCGTGGCACTCGCCGCGCTCCTGCTCGCCGCCTGCGGCGGATCCACCGGATCCGGGCAGGCCGGCGGCACCCCAGCGGGTCAGGCAACGTCCGCCGGGACGCCGTCCAGCGCGGCCGCGATCACCGTGCGAAGCCCTGCGTTCGCCGCGGGCGCGATGATCCCGGTCAGGTACTCCTGCCGGGGCAGCAACACGCCGATCCCGCTCACCTGGACCGGGGTTCCCGCCGGTGCCGCGAGCGTCGCCTTGATCATGGACGACCCCGATGCGCCCAGCGGGACCTTCACGCACTGGGTGGTGTTCAACCTCCCCGCCACGAGCAGCGGCATCACGAACGGCCGCCTCCCGGCAGGCGCCGCGCAGGCGCAGAACGGGCGTGGCCAGGCCGCATACACCGGTCCGTGCCCGCCAAGCGGGACCCATCACTACCGCTTCACGCTCTACGCCGAGCCGAAGAAACTGGCCCTGCGGGCCGGGGCCGCACTGCCGGAGGCGCTGGCGGCGATCAAGGCGAACCCCATCTCCTCCGGCCGTCTGACCGGGCTGTTCGGCAGCGGATAGCGGTACCCGCCCGGCCGGACGCGCGCGGCGGCGGAACCAGCGCCGCGACGGGCCGCGGCGCCGCCGGGCCCTGCACACGGGCCACCGGCGATAACATGGAGGCGGCAATCACACGGGAGCTCGGGCCAACCGGGCTGAGAGGGTGGCTGGCCTTACCGACTGCGCCACCGACCGTTTGAACCTGACCGGGTAATGCCGGCGTAGGGAGGACGTCGTGGCCGTCACATCCGCACCAGCGCCGGAGGCGTTTGTCACCGTCTCCGGCGACCGCCACTCGGAGGTCGCGCGCACACTGGCCGAGCCGGTCCCGCAGGCGCTCAGCCTGTTCGACCAGCTCGGCCTGTGGGGCAACCTTGGGGTCAGCCTGCTCGGCTTGACCGGGGCGATCTTCGTGCTCCAGCCGGGCGGCGCGGGCACGCCGGAGCTGTCGCTGGCGGCAGGCCTGTGCGCGATCGTGATCGGGACGCTGCTTGGCACCCTGCCCGTCGCGCTGTCCGGCCTGGCGGGCACCCGCACCGGCGCGCCCGCCATGGTGCTGCTCCGCGGCCTGTTCGGGATGTGGCTGTCCTACCTGCCGACCGCTCTCAACATCCTGCAGTGCCTGGGGTGGGGCATTTTCGAGCTGGTGACGATCGCCACCGCCGCGCGCACCCTGGCGCCGGCCCTGCCGAGGTGGGGGTACATCCTCATCGCCGGCGTGGCGACCGCGCTGCTCGCGGTCCGCCCGCTCGGCGCCATCCGCATCCTGCGCCGCTACGTGACCGGCGCGGTGGTCCTCGTCCTCGGCTACCTCTCCGTCCAGCTCGCCCGCCACCCGCTGCCCGCCTTCAGCCACGGCACCTGGTCCGGCTACTGGGTAGCCATGGACACCGTCGTCGCGGCGGCGATCTCGTTCGCGCCGCTGGCGGCCGACTACAGCCGGCATTCGCGGAGCCGGCGGGCAGCGTTCGGCGGCACGCTCGTGGGCTACGGCGTCACCCAGATCTGGTGTTACCTGCTCGGCCTGCTCGCGCTGCTGACCGTGGCGCGCAGCCCGGGTGACATCTACGGCGCGTTCATCGCGCTGCCGGCCGGCGCGCTGTGCTTCGCCGTACTGGCCCTGCGTGAGCTTGACCAGTCCTTCGCCAACGTGTACTCGACCGCCGCGTCGGCGCAGAACCTGCGGCCGCTGTGGGACCGGCGGGTTCTCGCCCTGGCCATCGCCGCCCTGACCACCGCGGGCGCCCTGTTCCTCACGATCGCCGACTACGAGAGCTTCCTCATCCTGCTCGGCTCGGTGTTCGTCCCGATGTCGGCGGCGCTCATCGTCGGCTTCTACCTCCTGGCCGGGGGGCGCTGGGACCTCTCGGGCCGCGCCCGCACCCGCTGGGTCATGCTGCTGCCCTGGGCGGCAGGTTTCGTCACGTACCAGCTGATCAACCCCGGCTACGTCTCCTGGTGGGCGTCCGCCTGGGCCTCGCTGGCGCACCTGATCGGCTTCGTCCCGGCGAGCTGGATGTCGGCGTCGATCTGCTCGTTCGTGGTCGCCGCCGCGGCGACCCTCCTGGTGGGGTTGCCCGGCGCGCTCGCCCGGAGCGGCGGGACCCCCGGGGGCGGCGGGACCCCCGGGGGCGGCGAGCCCGCCCCGCGCAGGGAGCGCCGCGTCAGCAGCGGCGTCACCGCATGAGCGGGCAGCCGCCGGCCGGGCTCGTCCACGGCATGGGCAAGGACCTGGTCGAGCCCGACTGGGCCCCCCTCACCGGCGGCGAGGTGAGTGCCGTGCTCAGCCGCTATCCCGGGCCCGCCGCCGACGGGCCGTCAGGCAACGGAGCCGTCGTGGCCTGGAGCAGCCCGCGGCCGATGTCGGCCGCGGGCCTGGTCAGCCGCGGCGCCGACACCGTCTTCGTGAAGCGCCACCACGTACGCGTCCGCTCCGCCGCCCAGCTCGCCGCCGAGCACGCGTTCGCCGCACACCTGCGTGCCCACGGCCTGCCGGTGCCGGCGGTGTGGCACGCCACTGCCGGGCAGACCACGGTGGCCCGCGGCGAATTCGTGTACGAGGTGCACGAGGTGGCGCCGGGCATCGACCTCTACCGGGACGCGATGTCGTGGACCCCGTTCGCCAGCACCGGCCATGCCCGGGCGGCGGGTGCCGCGCTCGCCCGGCTGCACCGGGCGGCGGCCGGGTTCGGCTGGCCGGCCCGGCCGCCGGCGGTGCTGATGAACTCTTGCCACGTCATCACCGCGGCGGACCCGCTCGCGGAGGTGGCCGCGGTGGGCCGCCGGCGCCCCGGGCTTGGCCGTTACCTGGCAGGCCGCCACTGGCGTGGCGACCTCACCCGCGACCTGCTCCCCGCCGCCCGCCGCGCCGGGCCGCTGCTTGGCGCGCTGGAACGGCAGTGGGGGCACGGGGACTGGCATCCCTCGAACCTCACCTGGGACACCGCGGGCCCGGACGCGGAGGTCACCGCGGTGTTCGACTTCGGGCTGGCCAACCGCACCTTCGCCGTGCACGACCTGGCGCTCGCGCTCGAGCGCAGCACCATCGCCTGGCTCGACCTCGCCGAATCCGGCGAGGCCGGCGTGGACATCGACGCCGTGGACGCGCTGCTCGACGGCTACCAGGCGCTGCGGCCGCTGGGCCCGGCGGAAGCGGCCGCCCTGCCCGAGGTGCTGCCGGTCGTCCACGTCGAGTACGCGCTGTCGGAGATCGAGTACTTCGCCGACGTGGTCGCCTCGCCCGGGCTCGCGGACCTTGCCTACGACACCTACCTCATCGGCCACACCCGATGGTTCGCGGGACCGGACGGCGCGGCGGTGCTTGATCACGTGCGCCGGCGGGCACGGGCCAGCTGACCCCGCCTGCCGGCCCGCCGCCCGCTCAGGGGCCGGCGGCTGGCTGCATGCCCAGCAGGCGGGCCGCGTTCTGCTTGAGAATCTTCGGCCGCACCTCGTCCTTGATCGGCAGCTTCGCGAAGTCGGCCAGCCAGCGGTCCGGGGTGAGCAACGGGAAGTCCGAGCCGAACAGGACCTTGTCCTGCAGCAGGGTGTTGGCGTACTGCACGAGCTGCGGCGGGAAGTACTTCGGCGACCAGCCCGACAGGTCGATGTACACGCCGGGCTTGTGCGTGGCGATGCTGAGCGCCTCGTCCTGCCAGGGGAAGGACGGGTGCGCCAGGATTATCTTCAGATCGGGGAAGTCGACCGCCACGTCGTCGATATACAGCGGGTTGGAGTATTTCAGCCGGATCCCGCCGCCGCCGGGCACACCCGCGCCGATGCCGGTCTGGCCGGTGTGGAAGAGCGCGATCGCCCCGAGTTCCTCGATCGCTTCATACAGGCCGTACGCCATCCGGTCGTTCGGGAAGAAGCCCTGGATGTTGGGGTGGAATTTGAAGCCCTTCACGCCATAGCGCTCCGCCAGCGCGCGCGCCTGCGCCACGCCTGCCCTGCCGCGGAACGGGTCGATGGAGGCGAACGGGATGAGCACACCGCCGCTGGCCGCGGCCGCCTCCGCGATCTCCTCGTTCGGCACCGGCGGGATGCCGGTGGCGTGCTCCGCGTCCACCGTGAACACGACCGCCGCCATGTCGCGCTCGCGGTAGTACGCGGCGATCTCCGCCAGGGTCGGCTTGCGGTGCGCGGCATCGATCTTGAAATAGGCCGCGGACGCCTCGTTCAGCGTGTCTGCCAGGGACGCGCCGCCGCGCGAGGAGACCTCGGCGTGGGTGTGCACGTCGATGGCGACCAGGGATTCGAGGTCCATCACAGGCCATCGTAGGGTGCGGTCAGCGCCGGCAGAATCCGCCCCAGCAGGTGAATATCTGGTAAAGCACCGAAGTCCCGGTACCGCGGCGCATCGGCCGTCCCGACGGGGGTAGCACGGCCAGATGGCATCGAACGCGAACGAAACCGAGGCCAAGTACGATGCGCCAGCGAATGTAGCGCTGCCCGGCCTGGACGACCTGCCGCAGGTGGCTGGCACCTCCGGGCCGGACGAAGAACAACTCGAGGCCGAGTATTACGACACCGGCGACCTGCGGCTGATCAGGGCGGGAATCACGTTGCGCCGCCGGCGCGGCGGCCACGACGCGGGATGGCACTTGAAGCTGCCGGCCGGGCCGGACACCCGCCGCGAAATCCGGCTGCCGCTGGGGCGGCCCGGCGGCCGGGTGCCCCGTGAGCTGGCCGAGCTGGTGCGCGTGCACACCCGCGGCGAGCGGCTCCAGCCCATCGCCCGGGTGACCACCAGAAGGCAGCGCCTGATCCTGCTCGACAAGTCCGGAGCGTCGCTCGCCGAGGTGGCGGAGGACGACGTCTCCGCCCGGACCCTGGGTGGCCCGACCACGGAGTCCCGGTGGCATGAGGTGGAGGTCGAGCTCACCGGCGGCGGCCGGCGGCTGCTCAAAGCGGCCGATGAACTGCTGCGCCGCGACGGCCTGCGCCCGGCAGGCCGCTCAGCCAAGCTCGAACGGGCACTGGGCGGCCGGCTGCCCGGGGCGGCGAGCGAGCCGGAGCTGACGCCATCCGCGCCGGCGGGCCAGGTCGTGCTGGCCTACCTGCGGTCACAGACCGGGAAGCTCACATCGCTCGACCCGATGGTGCGCAGGGATGAGCCCGACTCGGTGCACCAGATGCGGGTGGCCACCCGCCGGCTCCGCAGCACGCTCCGGTCGTTCGGGATGATCATCGGCCGCTCCGGGGCGCAGCGGCTCGGCGGCGAACTCAAATGGCTCGGTGACGTGCTCGGCGAGGCACGCGACGCCGAGGTACTCACCGAGCGCATGGGGGCGAACCTGCGCCGGATGCCGGCGGAGCAGGTCGTCGGCCCCGTCCAGGCGCGTGTGCAGGGCCACTTCGCGCCGGCCCGGGCCGCCGCGCGTGACGCGGTTCTCGCTGCGCTCGACTCGCGGCGGTACTTCTCGCTGCTCGATGAGCTGGACCGGCTGCTGGCCGAGCCACCGCTGACCCGGCGGGCGGCGATGCCGGCCGCCGATGCCCTCCCCGCTGCCGTGCACCGCGGCTACCGGCAGGTGGGCCGGCGGATGCGCCGGGCGCAGGGCGCGGCAGCCGGCAAACCCCGGGACGCGGCCCTGCATCAGGCACGCAAGGCGGCCAAGCGCGCCCGCTACGCGGGCGAGGCAGTGACCCCGGCGATCGGCAAGCGGGCGGCGCGGTTCACCAGGCAGATGAAGAAGCTCCAGTCGGTGCTCGGCGAGCACCAGGACACGGTCATTGCGCGCCAGGTGGAGCGGGAACTGGGCATGAGCGCACACCTGGCCGGCGAGAACGCCTTCAGCTACGGCCTGCTCTATGAGCGCGACGCCTGCGACGCTGAGCGGCTGCAGGCTCAGGCACGGCAGGCCTGGAAGCAGGCCTCCCGCTCTCGCTACCGCCGGTGGATGGGTTAGCCGCCGGCAGCCCCGGCCCCCGCGCGCTCGCCGACCGCGGCACGGGTGTCCGGGCGCGGCATGCGGAGTTTCAGCCACAGGAACAGCAGTGCCAGCGGCACGACCAGACCGCCCAGGCCATAGACGATGAACGCGGTCCAGCTGCTGATGTGCCCGACCAGCCACGCGAAGTTCTGGCCGAAGAAACCGGTGATGAACGTCAGCGGCAGAAAGACCGTCGCCAGGACCGTGAGCTGTTCGATGGTCGAGTTCTGCCGGACGCTGACCTTGGTCTGCTCCACCGAGATCACCGCCATGTTGGCCTGCAGCACCGTGCCGAGCAGGTCACGTTGGGCGGCGACCTCCTCTTCGACCAGCAGCAGGTGGTCCTGGACGTCGCGCAGATACGGCCGCAGCTCCGGGGCCGCGGTGGTGCGCTCGACCGTGCCGACCACGGCGAGCAGCGGATGGACGGCGCGGTAGAAGTCGGTGGCCTCGCTGCGGAGCGAGTAGATCCGCTCGGTCGGCGCGACGGCGCCGGAGAACACGGTGGCCTCGATCTCGTCGATGTCGCGTTCGAGCCCGGCCACGACGGGCGCGTAGTCGTCCACGACCTCGTCCAGGATCGCCCAGAGCGCGGATGAGCTGCCGGCGGAGAGCAGCTCCGGCCGCTGCTCCAGCCGGTGCCTGGCCTCGTGCAGCTTGCTCGCCACGCCCTGCCGCACGGTGATCACGAAGTTCGGCGCGAGGAAGATGGCGATGTTGCCGAACTCGACCTCCTCCTCCTCGTCGTCGTAGCGCGCGGTGCGCAGGATCACCAGCCGCACGTCGTTCTCGTAGTTCTCGATCTTCGGCCGCAGGTGAAGGTTCTGCGCGTCCTCCACCGCCAGCTCATGCAGCCCGAAGGCGTCGCGCATCTGGGCCAGTTCCTCTTCACTGGGCTCGAACAGTCCCAGCCACACGAAGCCGCCCTCGCTGCGCCGGGCCGCCGCCTCCTCCAGCGGCACCGTGCCCTCATCGCTCCTGTGGCCGTCTTTGTAGTAAGCACAGTCGATGATCATCTTGGGCTCCCTTGCGTGCGGCAGCAGGCAGACATCCGCTACCAAGCATGATGAAGCCTGGACTGGCTCTGAGGGAGCAGTGCCTGCTAGTGCAGGTGGGCGCGCCAGTCGCGCGGCACCCGGCCGGCTGGGCCCGGGACCGTCTGATCGGCGGGGTGGCTGTCCGGCGGGACAAGATCGGGGCCGGACTCGTAAAACTCGTTGGTCTGGTAGCTCCAGAACCAGGCCTCCCCCGGCTCGAAGCTGCGGATCACCGGGTGCCCGGTGGCCGCCGCGTGCGCGCTCGCGTGCTGCGACGGCGAGGTGTCGCAGCAGCCGATGTGCCCGCACTGCGCACACCGGCGCAGGTGCAGCCACCAGCCGCCGGTTGCCTCGCACTCGATGCAGCCGGTCCCGCTCGGCGGCGCGACGGGGTCGATCCCTGGCAGGGCGGTCACGCGGGCTCCTTTCGTTCTGCAGGCGCGTCCAGTTCAGTCTCCGGCAGGTTGATCGGGAGGCACACCTGGAATCGGGTGTTGCCGGGCTCCGATTCCAGCCTGAGATCTCCGTGATGCTTGTTCACCACGATGCGCCAGGAGATGTCCAGCCCGAGGCCGGTGCCCTCGCCGACCTCCTTGGTGGTGAAGAACGGCTCGAAGATCCGGTCGCGGATCTCGGCGGGCACGCCCGGCCCGGTGTCACCGAACTCGACCAGAACCTGGCCGCGGTCGAGCGCGGTGCGCACGGTGAGCGTGCCGGTTCCCCCCATCGCGTCCACCGCGTTGTCGATCAGATTCGTCCAGACCTGGTTGAGCTCAGCCGGATAGCCAGAGATGGCCGGCAGGCCCGGGTCGTAGTCCTTGACCACAGTGATGCCGCCGCCGATCTTGCCGGCCAGCATGACGAGGGTGCTGTCGAGCAGCTCGTGCACGTTGACGACCTGGAAAGGCGCCCGGTCGATCTGGGAATACTGCTTGGCCGCACCCACCAGCGACGAGATCCTGGTGGTCGAGTCCTCGATCTCGTTCATCAGCAGTTCGGTCTCGACGGTGTAGTTGAGCCACCGCACTGCGCCGTCCAGGGTGGCCTCGTCCACGCAGGCCGCGATCTGATCGAGCCAGCCGGCATCCAGGCCGGCCTGCACGAAGACCGGCGCGAGACTCCAGCCGCCGCCGATTCCGTGGCTGTCGAGCCAGTCGGCCACGGCGTCCTCGCGGTCGGCGGCCTCGATCGGGCTGAGTGTCGGCGCCTTGGCCACCTGCTCCGCCGCGCGCTCCTGCTGCTTGATCAGCGTTTCCAGGGTGGCTGGCTCGTAGCGGCCGGCCGCGATGATCCCCAGCTTGTGCCGCATCCCCGCGACCCGTTCCCGCAGCGCCGCCGTCGCGCGGACGGCGGCGGCGGCGGGGTTGTTCAGTTCGTGGGTGAGGCCGGCCGACAGCGACCCCAGGGCCAGCAGCCGCTCCCGCTGCTGCACCAGCCGCTGCGCGTTCTGGACCCCGAAGAACGCGCCTTCCAGCAGGTGGACCGCCATCGGGAACCACTCGGCCATCATCCGCGCAAAGGTATCGGCCTCGAGCACGAAGAACCGCGACGGCTCGGTGACCCGCATCGACGTCTGGTAGATCTGGGGCACCCGGTCCCCCAGATACGCCGTGAAGGCGCCGGAGTACACGCCGGGAGCGGACGTCCGGTTCGTCTCGACGTCGTCGGCTCCGACCTTGCGGGACAGCACGAGCGTGCCGTGCAGGAGCACGTAGAAACAGGTCGCGGGATCGCCTTCGGCGTACACGGGCCCTGGCGGGAAGACCTCCACCCGGCCCTCGCGGCACAGCCAGGCCAGCTGGGAATCGGAGAGCTTCTCGAACAGGAACAGCGCCCGCAGCTCGTCTGCGCTGCAGGTCGCCGGTTGCATCTGCTTGGTCATAGCTTCTCCAGGTACCGGTGCACCAACATGACGGCCATGGCGCCCTCGCCGACCGCGGAGGCGACCCGCTTGGCCGACTCCGCGCGCGCGTCCCCGGCCACGAACACGCCCGGGACGCTCGTCTCCAGGTGATACGGCAGCCGGTCCAGGTCCCAGCCGGGGGGCCGCCGCCCACAGCTGGCCAGGTCGGGGCCCGCCAGCACAAAGCCGCGCTCGTCGCGCACCACGACGCCGTCCAGCCAGTCGGTGAACGGCGCGGCGCCGATGAACAGGAACAGCCACTGGGCGCCGACGGTCTCGGTCGCGCCGGACGAGGTGTCGCGCAGCGTCAGGCTCTCCAGGTGGTCGTCGCCCTCGGCGGCGATGACCTCGGTGCAGATGCGGGCCGAGATGTTGCCGGTCGCCCTGATCTGCTCGATGAGGTAGTAGGACATGGACCGTTCCAGCGAGGACCCGCGGCACAAGATCGTGACCGACTTGGCGTGCTGGGCCAGGTAGACGGCGGCCTGCCCGGCGGAGTTCGCGCCGCCCACGACGTAGACGTCCTGGCCCGTGCAGGCGGCCGCCTCGGTGAGCGTGGACCCGTAGTAGACGCCGCGCCCGGTCATCTCGTCGAGCCCGGGTGCGCCAAGCTGCCGGTAGGAGACCCCCGTGGCAAGGATGACCGTGTGCGCATCAATGGTGCCGCCGTCTGCGAAGCGGACCGTGCGCGCCGAGCCGTTGATGTCCAGGGCGACCACGTTGCGCGTGGTGAGCACCTCAGCCCCGAACCTGGTGGCCTGCCGCCGGGCCCGCTCGGTCAGCTGCGCCCCCGTCACCCCGTCGGGGAAACCCAGGTAGTTCTCGATGCGGGAACTCTGGCCCGCCTGGCCGCCGGTGGCGGTCCGCTCGACCAGCACGGTCCGCAGCCCCTCGGACGCGCCGTAGACCGCCGCGCCGAGCCCGGCCGGGCCGCCGCCGATCACCACCACGTCGTAGAAGTCCTGCGCCGGGGTGGTCGCGAGCCCGACCTTGACGGCGAGCTCGGCGTCGGCCGGTTCCACCAGCACGTCCGCATCGGGGGTGATCACCACCGGCAGCCGGAGCCCGTCGGCCTCGGCGGCGGCCAGCAGCCGCTGGCCATCGGGTTCCTCGGAGTCGTACCAGCGGTAGGCGACCTGGTTGCGGGCGAGGAATTCGCGGACCGCGGAGGAGCGCGCGGACCAGCGGTGGCCGACCACCTTGGTCACCCGGACCGGGCGCCGGTCCTCCGCCTGCCACTTGCTCAGCAGCTCGTCGATCACCGGGTAGAGCTTCTCCTCCGGTGGATCCCACGGCTTGAGCAGGTAGTGGTCGAGGTCGATCACGTTGATCGCGTCAATCGCGGCGCCGGTGTCCGCGTAGGCGGTGAGCAGCACCCGGCGCGCCGTCGGGTAGAAGTCCATGGCTCGCTCGAGGAACTCGATCCCGTTCATCCCCGGCATCCGGTAGTCCGCCACGATCACGGCTACCTCGTCGCCCCGGAGCTTCATCTCGCGCAGCGCGTCGAGCGCGGTGTCGCCGGACTCGGCGCGTACGATCCGGTGCTGCTCGCCGTACCGGCGCCGCAGGTCACGGGCCACGGCCCGGGACACACCGGGATCGTCGTCCACGGTCACGATGACCGTCCGTGCCGCACCTTCGGGCGTCGTCATCTCACACCCCCTGGCCGTAACCGGACCACCACATGCAGCCCATGCTATGAGGCGCCGGCAACAGGACGGCCGCCGTGCCGGGTACTGTGGCGCGCATGCCCCGGGCCCACGGCGGCTGGGCCATGACGAGGGAGGGGTGACCGATGGCGAATCCGGTCGGCTGGTTCGAGGTGAGCGGCCGGACGCGGGAGCGCTCCAGCGCTTCTACGGGGAGGCCTTCGGCTGGGAGATCGACGCGAACAACCCGATGAGCTACGGGATGGTCGCGGCACAGGAGGGCGGCATCGGCGGCGGGGTGTGCCCGAGCCCGGACGGCAAGCCGTACGTCGTCTTCTACGTCGCGGTGCCCGACCTCCAGGCCGCGCTGGACCAGATCGGCAGGCTCGGCGGCGCCACCGTGACGCCGCCGGTGGATGTCCCCAGCGGCCCCAGCATCGCGTTCTTCAGCGACCCCGCGGGGAACCGCATCGGGCTGATGAAGCCGATGTAGGACTCAGAAGCCGACGTAGGACTCACTGGCCGGGCATGGCGAGCTGGAGGCTGGTGACGCCGCGCAGGTCCAGCCAGGCGCGGTCGGGGCCGCGGACGAGCCGCAGCAGCACCGCGTCGCAGTCGGGGCAGCGGGCTACCATCCCGGGCGCGTGCGGGTAGACGCGTGTCTGCGCGATGGCCCAGCTGGCGCCGCACGACACGCACGTGACGGTCGCGCTGGTGACGTCCATGCTGAACAGCTCGCCCAGCGACCCGCCGAGCATGTTCCCGTCCATGTAGTCGCTCATGGCTTTCCTCCGGAGGGCCCGAAACGTTCGGTCTTGATGGCGCCCGCGCCATGGCCCGCGCGCACCAGCAGGTCGGCGACGGCCTCGACGAAGCCGGTCGGGCCGCACACGAACACCGCCGGCGACTCATCCGGCGGCCAGCCGGCCGAGGCGAGGGTCGCGGCGTTGATCCGGCCGGTGGGCTCGGTGGAGCCTGGCGGCGCGGTGCGCGTGTACACGTACCTCACCTCCAGGCCGTCACCGGCCCGATCCCGCCGCGCCAGCTCATCGGCGTACAGCAGGGCACTGGGATCCCGGACCGAGTAGATCAGCCGGAACGGCGCGTGACTGCCCGCGGCGGCGCGCTCGCGGATCATCGCCATCAGCGGCACCACGCCGCTCCCGCCGGCCACGAGCAGCACCGGCCCGGTGCTGGCTGGGCCGTCCGGGTTCCAGACGAACCAGCCACCGACCGGGCCGCGCAGTTCCAGCGGGTAGCCGACGGCCAGGGTCTGTGTGAGATAGGGGGAGACCTCGCCGTCCGCCAGCCGCTGCACGGTGAGCTCGACCTGGGGCCCAGCCCCGCCATTCTCGGGGGCGGAGGCGATCGAGTACGACCGCTCGGTCGAGTACCCGTCCTCCGCGGTCAGCCGCACATCCACGTGCTGGCCCGCCAGGTGCCCAGGCCAGCCGGGGACATCAAGCACGATCGTGCGCGCGGTGGCGGTCTCGTCGCGGAGGGCCGCTACCGTGCCCACCCGCCAGCTCAGTCGCCCCAGTACCGCTGCTCGCGCCACGGGTCACCGTAGTTGTGGTAGCCCAGGCTCTCCCAGAACCCCGGCGTGTCATGGTCGGACAGGTCGATGCCCTGGAGCCATTTCGCGGACTTCCAGAAATACAGATGCGGAACGAGCAGCCGTGCCGGGCCGCCGTGCTCCGCCTGGAGCGGCTCGCCGCCGAAGTCGAAGGCCACCCACGCCTGGCCGTCGACCATGTCCGCCAGCGGCAGGTTGGTGGTGTAGCCGCCGTAGGACTTCGCGGTCGCGAACCCGGCGCTGGTCTTCACGTCGGCCAGCAGCGTGTCCAGCGACACGCCGCGCCAGTGGGTGCCGAACTTGGACCACTTGGTCACGCAGTGGATGTCGACGGTCGGCTCCTCGGCGGGCAGCGCCCGGAAGGCCGCCCAGTCCCAGCGGTGGACCTGCCCGGTCTCGGTCGTGATCCGCAGCTCCCACTTACCGGTATCTACGCGGGGCGTGGGCCCGGCGGAGAGCACCGGGAAGTCGGTGACCAGGTACTGCCCTGGCGGCAGGCGCTTGTCGGAGGACCTCCGGCGCCCGGAGAAACCGGGTGACACGATTCCCATGGCGAAAGCCTGTCACACCCGGACCGTGCCGCTGTAACCGCGCCCCCTCACGCCGTTGGGTCGTTGTAGCGGCCCGGTGGATCGTTGTAGCGGCCCTGTGGATCGGTGTAGCGGCCCTGTGGATCGGTGTAGCGGCCTGGTGGCTCTGTATAGCGGCGTTCCTCGTAGACCTGCGTCGAAGAGGCGCGGCGCCGCCGCGCGAGGAGGAACCCGAGGGAAATGATCAGGCCGACCACGCCGCCGATGATCAGGATGAGGCCGACCACCTGCAGGTCTATGCCGTTCGGTGTCCAGGTCACCGCGTACCGGAGAATGGCGCCGATGATGATGAGCGCGATGCTGCCTCCGATGGTCACGGCCGGCCACCTCCTGTCGTCGCGGATGGAGATTCAAGGACATCGGCTGCCCGCCGGCATCACCCGCTCCGGGTGAGCGGCGCGCCACCCCGCCCAGTGTCGTCACCATACACCTCGGCGTGATCGCCGGGGCTGCTGGCCGCCGCGCCACCCAGCGTTCCGGCTGTTCAGCCCGGAGGGGACGTGGACGGCGCCGGCGTCGTCGTGGCCGATGGCGTGGGCGTGGGCGTCAGGCTGGGTGTGGGCGAGAGGGACGGGCTTGGCGACACCGAGGTCGGCGTAGGCGACGGCGACGTGCTGGAGGGCGTCGGCGTCGCGCTCCGGGACGGCGACGGGCTCGCCGGCGCCGAACTCGCGCCCTGGGCGGGACCGACCAGGTTGGGCGACTGCACGTGTTGGCTCGGCCAGAGCATCAGCGCGACCGCCGCCGCGACCACGCCGGCCACGACGACCGCGCCGCCGGTCGCCGCGCCCGTCGCGAAGGCCCGCCGGTCCCGCCGGTTCTCGGTGCGCCTGCGCTCACGCAGCCACGCCGGGAGGGTCGCCCGCTGTGCGGCCCAGCTGTTGAACGGAGCGGCCGCGAAGCCCAGGGTCGGGAACAGCAGCAGCGCCGCCAGCAGCGGCCCGCTCAGCTGGTTCCACTTGGTCAGCGCGCCGGCGATGCCGGCCACGCCGAGCAGGGCCAGCGACGATTCCGCCCAGTTCGCCCGCAGCGCCTCCCACCATTTGGCGCGCTCGCTTGTCTTCGGCGTCCGCAGGAACGCCGCCTTGCGGGCGAAGAGGCCGAGCACCGACGCCCGCGCCACGACCACGGACGTGGATTGCCAGATGAAGAAGGCACCGATGGCATCCCGCCACGACGCTCCCGTCCCCCGCCGCAGCAGCGCCACCGCGCGGATCAGCCCAAGCCCCACCATCACCGGCACCGCGGCGACGAGGAAGATCGTGAGCTTGCGGAACAGTTCGCCGCCGCCAGTGGTCAGGTTGAACGCGCCGGCCAGCAGGAAGACGAAGAAGACCAGGCCGAGCAGGTCGCCGTACCACTGGATCCCGCCCGCCAGGTACGACCACCGCTGCGCGGGGGTGAGGTGGTTGGCCCGTGTGCCGCGGCCGGGAAGCAGCGAGCGCCAGTGCATGCGCAGGATCTGGATGCCGCCGAAGCACCACCGGTACCGCTGGCCCTTGAGCGCCTCGAACGTCAGCGGCATGATGCCGTAGCCCCACGACTGGTCCACGTGCAGCCCGTGCCAGCCGGCCTGGAGCAGCCGCAGAGACAGCTCGGCGTCCTCGGTGATGCACCACTCGTCCCAGCCGCCGAGCTCATCCAGCGCGACCCGCCGGATGAGCCCCATCGTGCCGGCGAAGATCGCCCCGTCGTGCTCGTTCCGTGCGGGCTGCGAGACCGCGAAGAAGTACTTGTAGGAGTAGTACAACCGCCGGTAGTAGGGCGCTTCCCGCCAGCCGCGGTAGTCCTGCGGCGCCTGGACGAAGCCGATCCAGCGGTCGGCGAAGGGCGGCACGCAGCGGCGCAGGAACCCCGGCTCGATCTGGTAGTCGGAGTCGACCACGCCGATGATCCCGGCGCCCGGGTCGGTCATGTTGCGCAGGGCGTAGTTCAGCGCCCCGGACTTGTATCCCGGCCAGTCCGCCAGGTGCACGAACTTGACGCCGTGCCGGGCGCACCACTGCTCGACCGGGCGCCAGAGCCGCTCATCGTCGGTGTTGTCGTCGATGCAGATGACCTCGTAACGGGGATAGTCGAGGCGCAGCAGCGAACGGAGCGTGTCGATGACCATGTCCGGCGGCTCGTTGTGCGCCGGGACATGCAGGCTGACCATCGGAAGCTCGCTGTCCTTCGCGCCGAACGACACCTGCGGGGTCACCCGCCTGCGCCAGTGCTCGGTGCCCAGCGCGTCACAGATCTCCCACAGGTAGGCGCAGCACAGGATCGCGGCGAAGACCTCGAACACCCACAGCAGCAGGCCGCCAACGGTGCTCGCGAACCCGAGGTTGCTTGCGAACGTCCAGTCCAGCGCGTACGTGAGATAGATGACGAACAGGAACACCGTCGACGCCCAGGCCAGGTGGGCGCGGGCGTTCCACCGCCGCGTGACCGGCAGCCAGACCAGGCTCGCGAACGCCACGCCCGCGATCGCGGTACCCAGGTTGGGTCTTGACACCCCGAGCAGCCTCAGCCCGCCAGCCACCACCGCGATCAGCAGCACGGTGCCCACCACGGCCAGCACGAACCGGCGGATGGCCGACCAGGTCCCGGTTGCCCGGGTACGCCGCCTTGCGGGCAGGAACAAGGAGGCGGAGCCCACCGGCGCCGCCACGATCGCCGCCAGCAGCAAAGTCTCAAGCATGCCTGCCCCAACCCTCCACTTCCGCTCCGTTTCCTCACCAATCCCGGTGGATCATGCGGGGCAGGTGCAGAATACGGCCGCGGCGAGACCGGTCAGGCCGTTATCGTGCCAGCGGCAGCTCCGGGCCGGGCAGGCGTTACTTCTCGCCCAGCGCCCTACTTCTCGCCCAGCGCCTTGGCCAGCTCGTCGCGGCCCATCCTCGACCGGCCCGGCAGGTCGCGCCGCTTGGCGATCTCGTACAGCTCCGCCCGGGTCTTGGGCGAGGCCGCGCCGGTGCGCCGGCGCTGGGCTACCGCGGCGCCCTGCTTCCCCAGCGCGGTGCGGGTCCTCTCCGGCAGATGCGCGATCGTCCTCTTGGCGGTCGCCGCCTCCTGGGCCTTCTTCACGTTGGCGGTCGAGGCTCGCCGGGTCCTCGTCGCGCCGGCAGTCGCGCTTCGCCGGGTCCCCGCAGCGCTGGACGTCGCGGCCCGCCGGGTCCTCGTCGCGCCGGCAGTCGCGCTTCGCCGGGTCCCCGCAGCGCTGGCGGCGGCCTTCTGGGCCTTCTTCGCGCTCTTCTTGGCCGCCTTTTCTGCCTTCTTGGCCGCCTTTTCGGCCTTCTTATCTGCCTTCTTCTGCTTTTTCTTTGCCATCGTCCCTCGATTCCGTGGCCTGTATTGCCCGCCACCGGCGGCTGTCTCACGGGCGCCGGTAAGGAGGCAGGGGTTGAGTGTAACTGCCCTACCCAGCCGATCAGGCCGGCTGGACGGCCCGGGCCCGCCGCCCTTACGCCGGGTTGCCGGATATTGACGGCTCGTGGATCAGCCAGCGCCGGGCTATGTATTTGCCGGCCTCCCAGAGGATCAGCAGCGCGACGGCGGGGATGAGTGCCCAGCCGAATTGGCGCAGGTTGATGTCGGTGGTGCCGAGCAGGCGGTGGAAGACATCCATCTGGGTGACGAGCACCGCGAGGACGAACTCCCCGAGCATGGCGTAGTTCATCTGCTTGCTGTCGAAGGTGGCGGTGGTGAGCACGGTGCCGGTCTGGCTGCGGCACTCGACCGCGGCCACGATCAGGCACAGTGCGAAGGCGGTGAACGCAATCGAGTTGCCGATTTGTTCGCTGTGGAATTGGGAGGTGCCGAGCTGGATGAGCGTGAGCAGGCCGATGGTGATGGCCAGGCCTACCAGCCCGACGGTGACGAGTACCGGGGTGGTGAGCACCGACTCGCCCCGCGGCCGGGGCCTGCGGCCCATGAGCCCGGGGGTTTCCCGGTCGAAGCCGAGGGCGAAACCGAACGGGGCGTTGACGATGAAGTGGATCCACAGCACCTGCGCGGGCGTGAACGGCTCCCCGCTGGCGATGTTGAACAGGGTCGCGCCCAGGAACGTCAGGACGAAGACAACCAGCAAGATCAGTACGAAACGGATGTACTTGGTGAGGTTGTCATAGATCTTGCGGCCCTGCTCCACCGCGAACACGATCGTGGCGAAGTTGTCGTCGGACAGGATCATCCGGCCGGCGTTCTTGGCGACCTCGGTGCCGGTGCCCATGGCGATCCCGATGTCGGCGGCCTTGATGGCGGGGGCGTCGTTGACGCCGTCGCCGGTCATCGCGACCACATAGCCCTTCTTCTTCAGCGTGTCGGCGAGCAGCACCTTGTGCTCGGGCGCCACCCGGCCGACCACGCCGATGCCGTCGATCCGGGCCAGCCGCTCGGCCTCGGACAGGTCGGCGAAGTCCACGCCCAGAATGGCCTCGCCCGGGATCCCGACCTGCTTGGCGATGGCCGCGCCGGTGATGACGTCGTCGCCGGTCACCATGCGGACCTGGATGTGGGCCGCCTGCGCCGCGGCGACCGCGTCCCTGGACTCGTCCCGCGGCGGGTCAACCATCCCGACCAGGCTGGTCATCTGCAATTCGGTGACGTAGCCGAGCAGGTCGCCAGCGGGGTCGAAACTGGCTGGGTCGAGATCGCGGGTGGCGGCCGCCATCACCCGCCGGCCCTCGCCCTCCATGCGTTCCACGTGACCCTGGTGCCGTTCCTCGAGGTCGTCGTCCCACGGGACGCTCGCGCCGCCGGAAAGGGCGGAGGCCGCCCGGGCCATCACCGCCGGCGCCGCGCCCTTGACGAAGCACCGCACCACCGGCCGGCCGTTGGCGCCCAGGGCGGTGTGGAAGGTGGCCATCAGCTTGTAGGTCGGGTCGAACGGCAGTGTGGCCAGCCGTGGCAGCCGCTCGCGGGTCTCGTCGATGTCCATCCCGGTCTTGTAGGCCAGCACCAGCAGCGCACCCTCCGTGGGATCGCCGACCACCTTGCCGTCCACCAGCTTGGCGTCGCTGGCGAGCAGGTACGGCAGGATCGCAGCATCGATCGACGGCGCCGTGCCCGCCGCGTGATGGACCTGCCCCTCCAGGCCGTAGCCGATACCCGAGATCGTGTAGCGGTCGGTCGGGTTCACCACCTCGACGGCGGTCATCTGGTTCATGGTCAGGGTGCCGGTCTTGTCGGAGTTGATCGCCGAGGTGAACCCCAGCGTCTCGACCGAGGGGAGGTCCTTCACGATCGCGTTGCGCTTGGCCAGGTCGACCCCGCCGATCGACAGGATCGTCTGCGACACCGTGGGCAGCGCCTCGGGGATGGCCGCGATGGCCAGCGACACCGCGGCCACGAACAGCGCGTCCCACGCCTGGCCGCGCTGGCGCCCGAGGATGAACATCACGATCATGGTCAGCCCCGCCGCCGCCGCGATCCACAGGGTGAGCCTGTTCAGCTCCCTGGTCAGGGGTGACTCCTCCCTGGCCGTGGCCGCCAGCATCCCGGAGATCTTCCCCAGCTCGGTGCCGGCGCCCGTTCCGGTGACGATCATGGTGCCGCTGCCGTGGGTGACCGGCGTGTTCATGAACGCCATGTTCGTCTGGTCCCCCGGGCCCAGCTGATCGCCGGACAGCGTCTCGGCGTCCTTCGCCGCGGGCACACTCTCCCCGGTCAGCGCCGACTCATCGATCTGCAGGGCGCTGGCGGCGATGATGCGGCCATCGGCCGGCACCTCGTCCCCCGCGGCGATGAGCACCACATCGCCCACGACCACCTGCTCGGCCGGGATCTGGGACTCGGACCCGTCCCGCCGCACCCGGGCGGTCGCCTTCATCATGGATTTGAGCGCGTTCATCGCACTCTCGGCCTTGCCCTCCTGCCGCATCCCGATCACCGCGTTCAGGATCGTCAGCAAGAACAGCAGAATGGCGGTGCTCCACTGCTTGACCAGCAGGGACACAACCGTGGTGGCGAGCAGGATGATCTGCATGTAGCTGCGGTACTCATCCAGGAACCTGCGCCAGCCCGGCTTCGGCTTCTCTTCGGGCAGCGCGTTCGGGCCGTTCGCGGCCAGCAGCTCGGCCGCCCGCGCGGCGGTCAGCCCGACCGCCGGATCCACTCCGAGCGCGGCGGTCACCTCGGCCGGAGAACGCGAGTACCAGTTCTGGCCGCCCGCGGCCGGTTGTTCCGTCGTGTCGGCTTGCACGGCCATTCCTAGGCCTCCGATCCTGTCCGGCTCGCGGCACGTGGCCTGCCTGCCCTGGAGCTCGCCCGCGCCGCCCCGTTGCGGGCGGCCCTGGCCTTTGTTTCGGCCAAGTCCTTGGCCTCATTGGCCTCCTTGGCTGCGAACGGGTCGGCGGGAGCGCCCTTGGGAGCCTCATCCTCGAGCTCGCGCCTGACGGCGAGCAGTTGCTGCCGGCGGTCCGCGCTCACCGTCGGGTAGTGCGGGTCGATCTCCATCAGGGTGCGCACGATGACCGCAGCGGCGCAGATCCGGGCGAACCACTTGCGGTCCGCCGGTATGACATACCAGGGTGCCCAGCGGGTGCTCGTGGCGGACAGCATCTGTGAGAACGCGTGCTGGTAGTCGTCCCACCGTTCCCGCTCCCGGACGTCGGCCGCCGAGAACTTCCAGTTCTTCTCCGGCACGTCGATCCGCTTGAGGAACCGGGTCCGCTGCTCCTCTTTCGACAGGTTCAAAAACAGCTTCACGACCCTGAAACCGTTGTCGGTCAGGTACCGCTCCCAGTCGTTGATCTCCCGGTAGCGCCGCTCCCAGACCCCCTTGCCCTTCCCCGCCTTTGGCAGCTGCTGGCGGTCCAGGTTCTCCGGGTGCACCCGCACCACCAGGACCTCCTCGTAGTGGGACCGGTTGAAGATCCCGATCTGCCCGCGCGCGGGCAGGCGGCGGGCGTAGCGCCAGAGGTAGTCGTGGTCGAGTTCTTCCGCGGACGGCACCTTGAACCCGCTCACCGTCACGCCCTGCGGGTTCACCCCGCTCATCACGTGGCGGATCGTCCCGTCCTTGCCGCCCGCATCCAGCGCCTGCAGGCAGACCAGCACCCCGTAGGTGTCCTGCGCGGCCAGCCGCCGCTGGTAGTCGGCCAGCAGCGCGATACCCGTCTGCAGCAGCTCGGCGCCGTCCTTCTTCTTCAGGGAGTCCGGCCTGTAACCGGGGTCGTAGTCCTTGCCCAGTTTCACCTTCGATCCCGGCTTGACCCGCAGCGGCTTGATCAGTTCCGCGATCCGTTTCGCCCTCTCATCGGCCATCGCCGGTCCCTTCTCGAAAGGTGAACGTCGGGTGAACGTCGGGCTGCCCCGCCCCCAGTCTGACTGATCACGACCCCGTCGCCCATCCTGATCCGGGACCCGGCACCGGGCTGCCCCATGGGCGGTGATGCCGAAGCATACGCCTGGCCCCGGCGCGGCTCAGCGCCGCAGCCAGAGCGTGACGAGGATGCCGTGGAATCGGTGCCGGTCGATCAGGGTAAAGCGGCGCTCCAGCGCCAAGCTCTCGTCGCTGATCAGCCCGGGGGCCCTTCGCGTCGACGGTCTCGTGCCGAACACCCAGATCCGGCGGTGGGCGAGCATGAGGTGGTAGGTGATGGCGAACGGCTTGTCGCGGCGCCGCGGCCTCCGCCCCCGCAGCGTCCGGCGGCGCCGTCCGGGCGGCGGCCGCCCCTGGCGCGCCGGGCAGCATTCCTGGCTCCTCCATGGCAGGTGATCAGGTCACCGTTACCCCGTGCCTGGCCGCCCTGGGTGCGCGTATGCCACTGTTCGGCAATTCGCCGCAGGACCGTGTGCTGGCGTTCCCGCGTTGTTCAGCGGGGCCCGTATCCCGCCCTGCTGCCGTGGTAGGCCGGATACCGGGCGAGGGTGACGCGCGGCGTAGCCTCTGCTGTGGCGTATCAGCCGGATAGCTCACCGGACACCGACGCGGGCCCAGAGGAGTCAGCCATGGCCGGAGACGCTGCCGCGGGCGAGCCAGGCGTGGTCACCAAGCTCAGCCCCCGGCCCGTGGCCGACACCGTCGCGCGGCTGGTCGACATGCTCGGCGCCAAGGGAGTCAAGCTCTTCGCGGTCATCGACCAGAGCGCCGAGGCGCGCAAGGCCGGACTGCAGTTGCGCGACACCACGCTGGTGATCTTCGGCAGCCCGGCGGCCGGCACACCGGTGATGGCCGCTTCGCCCCTGGCCGCTCTCGACCTGCCACTCAAGGTGCTGGTGTGGGACGACACAGGGCAGACGAAGGTCTCCTATTACGCACCTGCCGAGCTCGCCGCCCGCCACCGGCTCGGCCCTGACCTGGCCGGAAACCTTGCGGCCATCGACACGCTCACCGACGCCCTCGTCGCCCCGTAGCTGCCGGGAACGCCGCCGCGTCCCTGGGGAGCGCGCCGCTCCCCGTTGGGCGCCTGTGCGAAGCTTGCTGTCACATGAACGCAAAGGAGCGCATGGACATGACCGCGCCGCCTGAGCCGCAGCCGGTGCTGAACCCGCTGACCCGCGCGGCGATCTTCCTGGTGGTGGCGGTCGGCGAGGGCGGCGAGCCAACGGCCAGGGAGCTGCTCGGCGATCTCGCCGCGCTGCAGCGGTCGGTTGGGTTCCGGGCCCCGGACGACACGCTGGCCTGCGTCGCCGGGGTGGGATCGGGGGCCTGGGACCGGCTGTTCGCCGGGCCGCGGCCGGCCGAACTGCACCCCTTCCGTGAGCTGACCGGGTCCCGGCACCGGGCGGTGGCCACCGCTGGTGACCTGGTATTCCACATCCGGGCCGAGCAGATGGGCCTGTGCTTCGAGTTCGCCACGCACGTCATGGAGCGGCTCGCCGGGGCGGTCACCGTGTGCGACGAGGTGCACGGGTTCCGGTACTTCGACGACCGTGACCTGCTCGGCTTCGTCGACGGGACGGAGAATCCCACCGGGCAGGCCGGCATGGCGGCGGCCATCACCTGCGCCGGGGATCCCGGCTTCGCCGGCGGCAGCTACCTCACCGTCCAGAAGTACGTGCACGACATGGGCGCGTGGAACGCGCTGACGGTCGAGGAGCAGGAGGGGGTGATCGGCCGCACCAAGCTGGACGATATCGAGCTTCCCGACGACGTCAAGCCGTCCAACTCGCACGTGGCCCTAAACACGATCACCGAGCCCGACGGCACCGAGCGGCAGATCGTGCGGGCCAACATGCCGTTCGGCTCGGTGGGCGCCGGCGAGTTCGGCACGTACTACGCCGCCTACAGCGCCACGCCCAGCGTCACCGAGCGGATGCTGGAGCGCATGTTCATCGGCGATCCGCCGGGCAACTACGACCGGATCCTCGACTTCTCCACCGCCGTCACCGGCAACCTCTTCTTCGCGCCATCGGCCGACTTCCTCGACGACCTGCCAGCCCCGCCGGGCCTGCAGGCCCCGGCCATGACTTCTTCCCCATCCACGCCCGCCTCCGCACCGGCGGCCGACGGCTCGCTGGGCATCGGTGGCCTGAAAAGGAGCAGCCAGCAATGAACAACCTGCACCGCGAGCTCGCCCCCATCTCCGAATCCGCGTGGGCCAGCATTGAGGAGGAGGCGCGCCGGACCTTCAAGATCAACCTGGCGGGCCGCCGGGTGGTGGACGTCGAGGGACCGGGCGGTCTCACGCTGGCCGCCGTGGGCACCGGTCACCTCGGCGACACCGAGGCGGCCGGGGAGGGAGTAACCGCCCGCGTGCGCCGCTCCATGCCGCTGGTCGAGCTGCGCGCGCCGTTCACGCTGAGCCGGCAGGACATCGACAACGTGGAACGGGGGGCCCAGGATTCTGACTGGCAGCCGGTGAAGGACGCGGCCAGGAGGATCGCCTTTGCCGAGGACCGGGCGGTGTTCGAGGGCCACTCCGCGGCGGGGATCCGGGGCATCAGGGAAAGCTCATCGAACCCCCGCCTGGCGCTCCCGGCCGAGGCTGCGGACTATCCCGATGTCGTCAGCCAGGCCGTCACCTCACTACGGGAGGCCGGGGTCGCCGGGCCGTACTCGCTGCTGCTGAGCGCCGCGGCCTACACCGTCGTCAACGAGACGTCGGACGACGGCTACCCCATCCGGCGGCATCTTGACCAGGTGATCGACGGAGAGATCGTCTGGGCGCCCGCCATCGACGGGGCGTTCGTGGTATCGGCCCGCGGTGGTGACTACCGGCTGACACTGGGCCAGGATCTGTCCATCGGCTACCTGTCCCACGATGCCGCCAGCGTCGAACTGTACTTCCAGGAGACCATGACATTCCTGGTATACACCGACGAAGCGGCGGTTGCGGTCAGCCCAGCCCGGCGTAGCCGGGGCTAGGAACCAGCGCTTTTGCCCCAGTCGATCGTCGCCGCCTTGGCCACGTCGGGGTGGCGCTGCAGCCAGCCCCGGGCGAACGGGCACAACGGCACCAGCGTCATGCCCTCGCGCGCCGCGCGGTCGACCGCCGCCGCCACCAGAGCGCCGCCGATGCCGAGGCCCTCGAGTTCCACGGGCACTTCGGTATGGATCAGGACAAGCCGGTTCCCGACGCGCCGGTACAAGAGTTCGGCGAGGCTGCCGTCGGCCCGGAGCTCGAGGCGGGACGCGGCCTGGTTATCGGTGACCTGCCGGGGTTCGCTCACTGGACCATCGTCGCATCTGGGCCCGGACACCGGTTCACGCTGTTTGCGCCAGATCCCCAGGGCGGAGGCGGAATTCCTGCAGGCGCAGGTCGTGGTACTTCTCCGTCTCGCCGACCCACTCCATGCCCATGCGCCGTACCATCTCCATCGCGCGCGTGTTGGCCGGCCGCACGAGCGCGATGACCTGTTCGATTCCCTGCCCAAATGCCCAGCGCGCCAGCGCCAGCCCGGCCTCGGTGGCGTACCCGTGGCCCCACGCCTCCCGGTGAAGCTGCCAGCCGACCTCGAATTCCTCGTCCGGTGACAGCGGCAGCAGGGTCGCCCCGCCGATCACGCGCCCGTCCTGGCGACGCTCGATCGCCCACCGGCCGGCTGGCGTGATCATGCGCGCGTCCTCGGCGACCCACTGCTCCAGCACTACGCGCATGGCCGCCAGGTCATTGATCCTGTCCATCGCCGGGGTCAGCCATCGTGCGACCTCGGCATCGCCGTAGGCGTCCAGCGCCGCGCCGGCATCGTCGATGCTCCACGGACGAAGGACAAGGCGCTCCGTGACCAGTCTGTGAGCCATGGGGCTCACGATAACCATGATCTGGGCAGCCACCGCAACCGCCCGCTGATTGGCCCGGCCGCTCCCGGCCGGTCCCGCTTACCGTGCCCTGCGCCTCAGTCCCGGGTGCCGAGGCCGACCGCCTCGGCCTTCTTGCGGCGTTTCTCCAGCTGCCGCGTGTCGCGGAGCTCGACGTACGGCTCGTGTCCCAGCGGGACACCTCCGCCTGCTGCCGCGCGGCCGCGCTCGAGTTCCGCGTTGAACTCCGCGCCGAAAAGGATCGCGATGTTGGAGATCCACAGCCAGATCAGGAAGACGATCAAGCCGGCGATGGTGCCGTAGGTCGCGCCGTAGTGGGCAAAGTTCGCCAGGTAGAGGGCGAACAAGCCGGAGGCGATAAGCCACACGACGATCGCGATGAGCCCGCCCGGGCTGACCCACTGGAATCCCCGTTTTGCGTTGGGCGCAGCCCAGTACAGGATCGAGATCATCAGGCTGACGATGATCAGCAGCACCGGCCACTTCGCGATGTTCCAGACGGTGATGGCCGTCGAGCCGATGCCCAGCACGTCGCCCACGTGCCTGGCCAGTCCACCGGAGACGACGACCATGAGGGCGGACGCCACGAGCAGCACCGCGATCAGCACCGTGACGCCGACACGGACCGGTGTGGTCTTCCAGAACGGCCTGCCCTCGGGCACGTCATAGACGACGTTGGCGGCCCGCATGAAGGCCGAGATGTAGCCCGACGCCGACCACAGCGCCAGGACCAGGCCCACGATCGCGGCGAAGCCCGCGGCCGACTGGCCGTTCTGCAAGTTGGTCGTCACGGGCTTGATGATCTGCTGGACGTTGTCCGGGACGGCCTGGGTGAGGTTGTCGACCAGCGGCTTGGTCCGGGTGCCGAGCAGGCCCAGCAGGGACGCCACGACGAGCAGGCCGGGGAAGATCGACAGCACCGCATAGTACGTCAGCGCGGCGGCGCGGTCCGTCAGCTGGTCGTCGACGAATTCGGGCAGCGTCCGCTTGGCCGCCGCCAGCCACGAGCCGCCGCTCATCTTGGTCGGGCCGCTCGGGATCTCACGTTCGGCCCGGTCATTGGGCTGTGTGCTGCCGTGTCCGGGGCTGCCCGGCACCGGCCCGCCCGGTTCGGGCTGCCCGGCCGGGGCCGGCCCGCGCGCATCCGCCATGGCGCACCCCTTCGCTTGCTCAGCCGTCCTGGCTGGACCTGGCCAGCTTGCGTCCGCCTTGCACGGCGCCACGCTCGACGGCGGCCTTGACCGTGGCGAAGACCGCGCCCTGCAACGCCGCGGCGGGAAGGACCTCTCGCCAGCTCCGTTCCGGATCGGTTGCCTCCGGAGCCTCGTCCTCGCGTGCGATGAGCTTCCACAGTTGCTTGAACATGGCTCCCGCCAGCATCCCGCTGACCACGCTGAGCCCGAAGCTCGCCAGCCGGTAGATCAGTTTCTTCATCGCCCCTCATCACCCGCATCATCCATGTGCCCACCAACAGCGCCGCCACGCCCAGCGGCACGTGCAGGAAACGCCACCCCTTCGCGGTCACCTGACCGTTGCCCCTTGCGCAGCGGCCAGCTTTCCGCCGTGAACCGGGCCGCTACCCCAAACCGGGGGGAGCTAACCGGTAGTCGCGTCATCGCGGGGTGAGCCGATGCCGGCAGAGCCACTCGCAGCGCGTGAGGCGCGTCAGGCGCGGGTCCTTCATGATCATGGCTTTGCCGCGCATCTGCTTACAGCCAGGTCATGATCACGTCCATGGGCCGGGCACCACGGCTCCGGGGACGCGGGGCGCCGACGTCTCCCTCGCGCGGCCCGGGCTGCCCGGGCCGCCTGCTCCGCTACTGAGCGGCTGTGCCGAGCGCCGCCGTGATCTGCTGGACGGCCTCCGCCTCGGCGGGGCTCACGTCCTGCCCGCCCTCCCTGTGAGCAGCCGCGACCTTGTTCGCCAGGGCAACAACGAACCGCCGGTAGTCGTCGACCTCCTCGGCCGTCGCCTTGCCCTCGAGCACCGTCACCGCGCTGCGGAGGTTCTCCAGCCCGTTGTCCCGGAGCTCTTCGAAGGAGTGGTACCTCGTGTGGTCGATCTGGGGCTTCGCCGAGACGATCTCGTCGAGCAGCTCGCTCGCACCGTGCTGGGCGCGAGCCTCGGCGTATGCCTTGGAGATCGCGATCGTCTCGCGGAACATCCCGCCATGCGCGGCCGTGACCACGATCATGCCGGCGCTCGGCGGGCCCTCGAGCACCGCCTTCCATTCCTCGGGCGAAAAGGCGGCCTTTGCCGTCATGCCACGCTCCTGTCCTCGCTGAGTGAGTCCCGTGCCACTGCCAGCCGCGCCGGGTTGTATGGAGGCGCACAGTGGATTTGATCTTAACGAATACGCGTGGCCGCTGCCCTGCCCCGGCGGCTGGGTCGCGCCGCTGCACCGGGTCGGCGGGGAACCCGGGGCATGTCAGCCAGCTAGGCTTGCCGGGCAAGGGGAAGGAGCGCCTGAGGTGTGTGGCATCGTGGCAGCCTTGCCTGCCTACCAGAGCATGGCCAGCGACGGCGCGGCGAGCACGCTGCCGACGTTGCCAGAACCGCCCGCGGCCGCGGCCCTGCTCCTCCGGCAACCAGCCGCCGCCGGGAAGGTGCTCAGCGGCCTGCTCGGGGAGATCGGGACGGTGCTGCAGGCCCTCAGCACCGAGGCCGCCAACGTCGAGCTGCTGCGCGACGGCCCGGCGCGGCAGGCCATGGCCGCCGCCTGCTCCGGCCTCCTGGAATGGGCGGCCGAACTCGATCGCCTGCTGGATACGCCGAGCACCCTCGGCTGGGACGCCGACGGCGTTGAGGCCGTCCAGGGCGTGCTTGGCCAGCTCACCGACCGGCTCTATACCGTGCTGCATGACCGGATCGCGGTCGCGGACAGCGCCAGGGCACTCATCCCCGGCCAGCCGACGCCGCGCTCCGCGCTCACCTACCTCGCGGTCGAGACCGTGCTGCAGGCGGTCGACCGCCTCGAGGTGCGTGGCCGTGACTCCGCGGGCCTGAGCGTGTGGGTCCATCTGGACGCGGCGGATCGTGCGCTGCTCGCCGGTTCTCTCGCCGACCGCGCGGATCCGCTGCTGCGCAGCGGATCCGCGGTGGTGACCGGCGACGGCGTCTGCTTCGTCTACAAGCACGCCGCCATCGTCGGCAAGCTGGGCGACAATGGCACCGCCCTGCGCCTGGCCCTGCGCGACGACGCCGACCTCCACGCCGTGCTGGCCCTGCCTTCCGCGGCGGTCACGGTACTGGCGCACACCCGCTGGGCCAGCGTCGGGCGGATCAGTGAGGCCAACGCCCACCCCGTCGACAGCCGCATCGCCGGCGCCGATGACGCTGGCCCGTTTTCGATAGCGGCGCTCAACGGGGACATCGACAACTACGGCGCGCTGGCGAAGCAGGTCTCCTACGAGCCAGATGAGCGGGGAATTACCACCGACGCAAAGGTCATTCCGGTGCTGCTTTCACAGCGCCTGGCGCAGGACGCCGGCCCGGGCAGCGCCCTGTGCTCCTGCCTGGGGGACTTCGCCGGCTCCATGGCCATCGCGGCGCAGTCCGAAACCGGCGATGAGGTGCTGCTCGCCGTCAAAGGCAGCGGCCAGTCCGTGTACGTCGGGCTTGGCCACGGCGGTTTCGTCGTCGCGAGCGAGGTCTACGGCCTGGTCGCGACCACCTCCAGATACCTCAGGGTGGACGGCGCCGCATGGCCGAGCGCCACCCGGCAGGGTACCGTCCTGGCCTTGCCGCGCCGCGGCTCCGGGATGCTCGCGGCCATCCGCCGGTGGGACGGCGATGGCGTGCCCCGGCCCGTCGAGCCCGGCGAGGTACGCACGGCCGAGGTGACAACGCGGGACCTGGCGCTCGACTCTGCCGTCCACTACCTGCACAAGGAGATCCACGAGGCGCCCTCGTCGTTCCGCAAGACGCTGCGGGGCCGGCTCCGCCAGGGCGCGGCGGGCGTGCAGGTCAGCCTGCCGCCGTCGTCGTTGCCCCCGGAGGTACGCAGGCGCATCTCCGACGGGCGGGTGCGGGAGATCGTGGTCGTCGGGCAGGGCACCGCCGCCGTTGCCGCGCAGGGGGTGGCGCAGTTCATGCGGGCCGCCGTTGGCGACCGGCTGGTGCTGACCGCCATGCCCGCGAGCGAGTTTTCGGCGTCATGCCTGCGCCCGGACATGACAGATGTGTGCGTCATAGCGATCAGCCAGTCTGGCACGACCACGGACACGAACCGGAGCGTCGATCTTGCCCGAGACCGTGGCGCGGCGATCCTTTCGATCGTCAACCGGCGCGACAGTGACCTGACGACCAAGAGCCATGGCGTGCTTTACACGTCGGACGGCCGGGATGTCGAGATGTCCGTCGCTTCCACCAAGGCGTTCTACGCCCAGGTGGCGGCCGGCTGCCTGCTGGCCATCGAGCTCGGGCGCGAGCTCGATGTGCTGACGCCCGAGCGCGAGGCCAGCCTGATCGATGGCCTGCAGCGGATTCCCGGCCAGCTCCTCGCCCTGCAGGCGAGCGAAGAGCTGCTCGCCAAGATCGCCACCGACGTCGCCGCCCGCTACCCCTACTGGGCCGTGGTCGGCTCAGGGCATAACCGGGTGGCGGCGGCAGAGATCCGGATCAAGCTGTCTGAGCTGTGTTACAAGACGATCTCGACGGATGCGGTGGAGGACAAGAAGCACATCGATCTGTCGGCGGAGGCACTTGTGCTCGTCTGCGTCGCTGGCGCACCGCCGGGGCAGGTATCCGACCTGGTCAAGGAGGTCGAGATCCTCGCGGCCCACGGAAACACCCCGATCGTGCTCTGTGACGAGGGCACAGAGCAGGGCTGGCCGACGGATCTCGTCATCGGGCTGCCGCTCGGGCATCCCGAGATGATGTGGATCGTCGCGACGGCCGCGGGCCATCTCTTCGCCTATCACGCCGCACGGCGCATCGACGCGGTTGCCGAGCCCCTGCGTGTCGCGCTGGCCCGGCTGGAGGGCGCTGTGGACCACGGGCTGGAACTGTCCGCCGCGCTCCCGCACGAGGTTCTCGTGCCGGTCATCGATGTGCTGGAGGACGCCGACCGTGGCCACCTGCGCGGCGTACTGACCAGCGAAACCGCACTGGGCCTGGCGCGCCTGGTGCTCCAGCCGACCAGGCCGGGACTCGGCCCGGAAGCTTTCTCCTTCCAGACGACGCAGCCGGTAGACCTGGCCCGGGCGGTCCTCGCCCGCGCCATCGAGGAGGTCGGGCGGCCGATCGACTCGGTCAAGCACCAGGCCAAGACGGTGACGGTGGGCACCTCCCGCGACGACGCCGACGTGTACGACAACGACGTCGTGGCGGCCATGCGGGACGCGGGTGTGGACTTGCACCGGCTCACCTTGCCGGTGCTGCGCGTGGTACGGGCGCAGGCCCGCGTCATCAAGCGCGTTACCGGCGTGACCTATTACCGGGTGGGCGGCGCCGAGGAGGCCGGCACCATCCGGGTCGTGCGCAAGACCGGCTCAGCCGCCGGGCTTGCCAGCAGGGCCGATCACGGTGCGCCGCTCATGGGCTCCAAGCGGCGCGTCGCCGAGTTGCGCACGGCCCGCCTGCTGCGGGGCCGCTCGGACGGGCGCGTCGTGCTGGTGGTGCCCGAGCAGGACTGTAACCGCCTCAGCCAACTCTGCGTCGTGCATGTCGAGCTGCACGAGCGGTGTGCGCCCCGGGACCTGGTGGCCGCCATGGACTCTGCGGGCGACCGGATGGCGGAGATCGTTGCCGCGGTGACCGAGACCGTGCCCGCCTTCGAGCCGGCCCGGCTGGGCGAGCTCCCGGCCGAAGACGTGCTGCTGGCCCCCGTGGAGTGGCTGGCGGAACGCCTGGCAGCCGGCTAGGAGGCCCGGCAGTCCTGCTCCGGGGGCCCGGCTACCGGTCAAGGGTCTTCTCGAACCAGTGGTGGGCGTACGGCTCCTCGTTGAACGCGGCGACCTCGCGGTAGCCGGCCGACCGGTACAGGCCGATCGCCTCGCCGAGGGCGCGATTGGTCTCCAGCCGGAGCGTGCGGGCCCCGTGGGCGGCCGCGTGCGCCTCCAGGTCATCGAGGAGTCGCCGGCCGAGCCCCAGCCCACGGGCCGTAGGCGCGACCCACATCCGCTTGATCTCGGCTGGGGCGCCGCCGTGGAACTTGAGCGCGCCGCATCCGACGGGCTCGCCGTGAGCGGTGGCAACCAGGAGGAGACCCGAGGGCGGCGTCAGCTCGTCGTCGGCGGCGGAAATGCTCCGGTTGGGGTCGAAGCCGCCGTCGAAGCGGTGTGACAGCTCGCCGAAGTAGGCCCGCAGGCAGGAGCGTGCGTCCGGGTGCCGGGGGTCGCACGCGGCGACCTGGACCGCCGAGGCCACCAGGAGCCGTTCGACCTCGGCCATCGCCGTGGTGAGCCGGGTGCGCTGGCGGGCGCTGAGCGACCGCAGGATCGACGCGGCCAGATCATCGGAGCGCCGGTCAAGCTCCGCCCGCTCGGCCAGCCCGCGGCCGGTGAGTCGCGCCGTGCGTACCCGCCGGTCGGCCCGGCTCTGTTCGACGACGATGAGCCCGTCATTCTCCAGCGACCGCAGAAGCCGGCTCAGGTAGCCGGAGTCCAGGTCCAGCCGCGATCGGAGCAACCGGACATCGCTGCCCCCCGGGCCGATCTCCCACAGCACGCGCGCCTGGCCGAGCGGGCGGTCGCGGGCCAGGAACGAGTCGTTGAGCGCGCCGATCCGTTGCGTGACGGTCCGGTTGAACCTCCGGACCTGCTCCACCATGCCCGTCTCCATTCTCTGACTATAGTCAGAGATACGACGGAGATCACCATGCGCCCGGGGACCCGGCCGGGCGGCAGCGGGCACGGCGGCGAGGTTAGACTCCCCCCCGTGCGCACGCATCCCGCCCGCCGCGTGTGGGCCACGCTGGAAACGCTGCACGACGTCATCTACTTCGCGGACGGCGTCCGGCCCGCCGGGATCGCGCTGGGCCTCAGAGGCTTCTGGATGACCTACTTCGCGTTCCGGGCCGCGCCGCTCGGCGCCGTCCCTGCGGCTCCGGTCATCGCGGCCTTCGGCGGATTCCACCCCGCCATGGTCGCCAAGGCGCTGCCCGACGCGTGGTCGCGTACCACGCCGCAGGCCTGCATCCAGGCGCGTGCGGCCGTCGGCACCGCCGCGCTGCGGGACGCGGGCGTGGACCCGCACGCCTGCGACGCCGCAGCCAGGCTGCTCGATCCGGTGGCCGCCGCGGCCGACCCGACCGGCAGGCCCCTGTTCGCGGCCAACGCCGCACTCCCGCCACCCGGTGACGCGATCGGCAGGCTCTGGCAAATGGCCACCACGCTGCGCGAGCATCGCGGCGACGGGCACATCGCGGCCCTGGTCAGCGAAGGGATAAGCGGGCTGCAGGCGCACCTGCTGCAGGTCGCGGACGGCCGCTTCCCCGATGAGCTGATACGGCAGGTGCGCGGCTGGTCCGTGACCGAGTGGGCCGCCGCCGCCGAGGCGCTGCAGAGCCGGGGCCTGCTCACCGCGGGCACCGTCCCCCAGCTCACCCACGCCGGCCGGGAGGTGCTGGACACGATCGAAGCTCGCACCGACGAGCGGGCCTGGACCGGCGGGCTGGCACTGCTCGGCGAACACGGCGCCGACGAAGTCGTCGCCCTCCTTCGACCGTCCGTGCGCGCCGTGGTCGCATCCGGGATGCTGCCCGACGTCAACCCGACCGGCCTGGCCCAGCCCGCCTGACCAGGGCACCTCACTCCGGCGGGTCTGCCGGAGCGTCCGCACGCCAGGGGCCGCCGGTCGGGGCCTCCCAGGCTTCGGTGATGTAGATCCGCTCAGGCGCCAGCTGCTCAGTGCTCGCTGGCCAGGTACGCCACGTCGGTCTCCCATTTGGCCGGGTCGGGCTCGGCTGAGGGGTCGGTGAGGTAATGCTCGAGACGACCGCGCCAGGCTGTGCCCTCGGCGGTGTCCCAGCTGTCCAGCCCGACACCGTGCTGCTGCGCCCACCGCTGCAGCGCCGCGTTGCTGGCGGCCAGGCCGTCGTAGGGCCCGACGTACCGCAGCACCACGTAGCGGCCGCCGGGGAGCACGCCGGGCCGTACCCGTCCGCCGGCGCCGACCTTGGCTCCCACCGGTACACCCAGCTCGATCTGAAGCTCGCCCGCCATGTCGACCACCAGGTAACGGATGAACGGTGGCCCGGCGGGCGCGACGGCATGCTGCTCCAGCCACCCGAACAGCTCGGGGAACCCTTCGTCCACCGCCGCCGGAAGAGAGTCCATGGTGACGCGCACCGGGATCGCGGCGTAGTCCTGCGCGGCGCGCTGCTGGATCTGGGGTTGCGGGCTCATGACAGGCTCCCGTCTCGCCGGCCGCCGGGCTTTCCCCGCCGGCCATGACCGGTAGACCGCTGCCGGCCCCCAGACTCATCGCCCGCCCCGGGCACCGGCCTGCACGGGGCACCAGCTGGGACCGGTGAGCGCGGCGCAGAGCCGGCCGGTGGGTGGTATGGAGCTGGCGTTCAGGGTCGGGCTGTGTACTGGCATCTGCGGGCCAGCGCGCTCGGTGCCACGGCCCGCGGGAAGAAGGTGTGGAGATGTTCTGGTACGGGCCGCAGCTGGGCGGCTGGGGGTGGGCCCTGGGCCTGAGTTCGCTGGTGTTCTGGGTGCTGCTGGTGGTGGCCGTCATCGCCCTCGTTCGTTTGTTCACCGGGGGTGGCCAGCGGCTGCTGCCGCCCTACCGGGGCGGCCCCTACACCGAGTCCGGGCCAGCCGCCGCGGCCGCGGCGGCCGCACCCGAGCAGATCCTGGCCGGGCGGTTCGCCCGCGGCGAGATCGACGAGGATGAGTTCCACCAGCGGATGGCAGCGCTGCGCGCGGAAGCCGCGCACCCTGGCTCCGCCGCCACACCCTCCTGAGGGCTGGCGCGGCAGCGGCCGGAAGGACGCTGCGCCGGGCACCGGCCGGTGCTCAGACGACGAGGTTCAGGGTCCGTCCGGGCACGAAGACAACCCGCTTGGGAGTGCCTCCCGCCAGTGCGTTGCGGACCGGGGCGAGGGCCAGAGCCGCACCGAGCGCCGTTTGCTGGTCGGCCGTGGCCGCCACCATGACCTTGCCCCGCAGCTTGCCGTTGACCTGCACCCGCAGTTCGATCTCGTCGTCGGCCAGCGCGGCGGGATCATACGCCGGCCAGGGCTGGTTGTGGACCGAGTAGTCGCCGCCCAGGTGCTGCCATAGCTCCTCGGCCATGAATGGCTCGAAGGGCGCGAGCAGCAGCACCAGCGTGCGGCAGGCTTGCGCCCACTGTGGGGTGGTCATGTTCTCGCGGTCGTCACGCAGCCAGTTGCTGAGCGACATGATTTCGGCGATCGCGGTGTTGAACTTCAGCCGCTCGATATCCGTCCCGACTTTGTGGACCGCCCGGTCGAGCCGCCGCAGGTCCGCACCGGGGCCGGCGGGCGCTGGCGAGCTCACGACAAGGTTGTAGAGGCGCCCGGTGAAGCGCACCACGCCCTGCAGGCCCCGGTCGCTGAAATCCCCGCCTTCCTCCCACGGGCCGCAAAACAGCAGGTAGGTCCGCAGGTTGTCGGCGCCTACCCGGTCGATGTAGGCGTCGGGGTTGACCACGTTCCCCCGGCTCTTGCTCATCTTCGCGCCGCCGGAGCTGAGCAGGCCGTGCAGGCGCAGCCGGGTGAACGGCTCGGCGAAGGGCAGCAGGCCCAGGTCGTGCAGCGCCCGGGTGACGAACCGGGCGTAGAGGTGGTGGCGGGTGGCGTGCTCCCGGCCGCCCGCGTACATGTCGACGGGCAGCAGCCGGCGGGTGATCTGCGGGTCCCAGGCCAGCTGAGAGCAGGCGCGGGAGGGGTAGCGCAGGAAGTACCACGATGACTCGACGAAAGTGTCGAACACGTCGGTCTCGCGTCTGGCTGGCCCACCACAGGCCGGGCAGGCGACGTTGACGAATTCCTCGCTGGTGGCCAGGGGCGACACGCCGGTGCCGGCCGGCCGGAAGTCGGCCACGTCGGGTAGCTCGACCGGCAGGTCGGTCTCGGGTACCGGGACGGTGCCGCAGCCGCCGCAGTAGATGATCGGGATCGGTGAACCCCAGTAGCGCTGGCGCGACACGAGCCAGTCCTGCAGCCGGTAGCGGGTGACCGGCCGGCCCAGCCCCTTGTCCTGCAGCCGTTCCGCGATCCGGTTGCGGGCGTGGGCTGAGGGCAGCCCGGTGAAGTCCGCGGACGCGACCAGCGTGCCCTCACCCTGCCAGGCAGCGGTCCCGTCATAGCTGCCCGCCGCCGGATCGGGCTCGATGACCTGCACGACGGGCAGGCCCAGCGCGGTCGCGAAGGCAAAGTCGCGCTCGTCGTGTGCGGGCACGCCCATCACCACGCCGGTGCCGTACTCGGCCAGCACGTAGTCGGCCACCACCAGCGGGAGCTGCGCGCCGGTCAGCGGGTGGGTGACCGTGACGTCGGTGACCACTCCCGGCCGGCCCGTCTCCCCGATCCTGGTGTACCGGTCGGCGCCGACCCGCGAGGCGACCTCGGCGACATAGGCGGCTACCTGGTCACCGTTGCCAGCCTTCGTGATCAGCGTGCCGACGAAAGGATGCTCGGGCGCCAGCGCGACGAAGGTCACGCCGAACAGCGTGTCGGCGCGGGTGGTGAACGCGGTCAGCTGGGTCCGGGGGTCGGCGGTGACGGCGAACAGCACATCGGCCCCGGCCGAGCGGCCGATCCATTCCCGCTGCAGCCGCTTGGACAGCTCGGGCCAGTCCAGCCCCGCGAGGGCGTCCAGCAGCTTGTCCGCGTAGGCCGTGATCCGCAGGAACCACTGCTTCATCACCTTTGTCACGACCTCAGAGCCACATCGCTCACAGCGGTTCCCGTCGACCTGCTCGTAGGCCAGCACGGTCAGGCACGAGGGACACCAGATGACCGGCGCCTCCTTCCGTTCTGCCAATCCCGCCTTGAAGAACTTGACGAAGATCCATTGGGTCCAGCGGTAGTAGGACGGATCGTCCGTGCGCAGCTCCAGGTCCCACGCCCAATTCGCGCCCACACGCTGCAGCTGGCGCCGGTAATTGGCGGTCGCCCGGTCGGTCACCGTTTTCGGGTGCTCGTTGATCTTTATGGCGAAGTTTTCGGTATGAATCCCGAACGAGTCGAAACCTATGGGCTGCAGGACCTGCCTGCCGTTCATGGTCAGGTACCGTCCGAGCGCGTCCGCGCCACAGTAGGTGTAGACGTGCCCGACATGCAGACCCTCGGCGGACGGGTAGGGGAACTCGACCAGGTTGTAGAACTTGCGGGCCGGGTCGGCGCCGCTGACGTCGAACTTCGCCGGCGGGTGCGCCAGCCACCGCCGAAGCCACCGGGACTCCTGCTCGCGGACGTCGTAGCCGACCGCCTCACCGGTCATGCACCGTACCCCTTACCCGCCGCTTCCGGACCGGACCCGCCGTCCATACCGGCAACCTTAGGAGCACCCGGACGGTGACGGCAGGGCCGTGCGGGGCAGAGGCAACGTGATGGCGATGCTGGAGGAGGTTCCGTGCGAGTCGACAGGCTGGATCATCTCGTGCTGACCGTGGCAGATATCGGCGCGACCGTCGGGTTCTACACGCGGGTGCTCGGCATGAAGGCGGTGACCTTCGGTCCCGGGCGCACGGCGCTGAGCTTCGGGACCAGCAAGATCAACCTCCACGAGGCCGGGCGGGAGTTCGAGCCAAAGGCGCTGTGCCCGACTCCGGGAAGCGCGGATGTCTGCCTCATCGTGGACGACGACATCGGCGAGGTGATCACGGCACTGGCCGCGGCTGGAATCGCGATCGAGGAGGGCCCGGTTGCGCGCACCGGCGCGACCGGGCCGATCGTCAGCTGCTACATCCGCGACCCGGACCAGAACCTCATCGAGCTCAGCAACTACGCGCCCTGATCACCGCCCGCTCCGAGCCCGGAACGCGGGGACTAACTGAAGACATGCCTGCCGCTCGAGCGCCTCGCGTCGCCCGCCCGGCCGGTCAGGCAGCCGCTGCCAGCCGGGCCAGCACGTCGGCGCGCAGCCCGGCAATGTCCACGGCGAAGGCGGCGAGCAGGTCGAGCGCGCCGTTGTCACCGTGATCGATGATCCCGATCAGCAGGTGCCCGCCGGAGATCTCCCGCTGCCGGAGTCTCACCGCCGTCCGCAGCGCGAGCTCCAGCGCCTTCTTCGCGTCCGCCGTGACCCGCATCTGGCCGCGCCTGCGGGCCCGGCCGGGCCCGGCCCGGTCCAGGGCGCCTCGGCCGAACGTGGCGTCGGCCGCCCTACGGACCGCGTCCAGGTCAATGCCGACCGAAGCGAGCGCGTCCGCGTCGAGCGGATCCGGCTCCGCCTGGCTGCCGCGGGACAGCCCGGCCCGCAGTGCGCCGAGCTCGAGTCCCGCCGCGGTCATCGCCGCGGCGGCCGGGCCCGGCTCGGCCAGCAGGCCGAGCAGCAGGTGCGCGCAGCCGAGCTGCCCCCGGCCGGCGCGCACGGCCTCGTGCCGGGCGCGCACCACCGCACGCCTCGCGTCCTGGGAGAACCTCTCGAACACCCCGTCTCCTTCTCTCCGGGCTCGCCGTGTCTCAGCCGGGCGGGAGCCGGCCGGCGTGCTTCTTGTGCACCGCCTGCTTGCTGACGCCCAGGAAGAAAGCGATCTCCGCCCACGACCAGCCGTGTGCCCGGGCGTTGCCCACCTGCAGCGCCTCCAGCCGCTCCGCTAGTTCACGCAGCGCGCGGGCCGCCCGCAGCCCCTCGGCCGGGTCGCCTCCGCTGGCCACCTCGGCCAGACCAGCCCTGTTCGCCATGTTGTCAATATAAGTTGACGCCCGGGGTCCTGGCAACCTATGTTGACGACCGAGCGGGTTGACCTCGGGGGCAGGTGGGTGCCAGTACTCCGGTCACCCCGTAACGTCTGCTTGTGATCCGTTATCGGGTGCTCGTCTCCGGCCGGGTCCAGGGCGTCTACTTCCGCGACATCTGCCGGCGACGGGCCCTTGAGCATGGTGTGAACGGCTGGGTGCGCAACCTTCCCGACGGCCGGGTCGAGGCGGTCTTCGAGGGGCCTGCCGACGGCGTTAACCGTCTCGTCGATTGGATGCGCCACGGTCCCGACCTGGCCGTCGTCGTTGACATCGCGGCCCAGGCAGAGCGGCCAGAGGGGCTGCGCACGTTCCTCATCCGGTAACGGGGACGCCGTTCGGCCTGAGGCCGATCGGCATCATCGCCGACGGCCCGGCTGTATCAGCGATGCCGCCCGGCCCTCTGGCTCTGCAAAGGCCAGTACCACACGGATGCGGTGGGCCAGCCAGCCGCGGGACTGCTGCCCTACGCACCGCTGGCGGTACACACGGAACGGGGGCTACTCATGGAAACCAGCGTGGCGTTCCTGGACTGCCCGGCGTATATGGACAGGCGTGGCGCGGTCCGGTGCAGGCTACCGGCAGAGGTGGAAAGCCGGTACACCGTCCGGTCATCAGACGGGCCGCTCGAAAGCGCAAAAATCCGCTGCCCGCGCGGTCACTGGTTCAACGGCCCAATCGAGTTCCTCACCTGGGACAAGCAGTCAGGCGCGGCCGTTCCCCGTGCCGCGGAGGCTCAGCGGCAGGGCGCGGCGTCGCCGTCACCGAGGGAAGCACGGGGCTAGTCGGGAATGTGGCAGCCGCGCGTGATCGTGAGATAGAGCCACTCGTCCCAGACTCTGGCCAGCGAGGAGCCGGGCCGCCCAACGTAGGCGGGGACATCCGCGATGCCGTGACGGCGGGCCTCGTCCTGGACGGAGCCGGCCCAGGCGCGCGCGGCTTCGAGGTGGCTGGCGAAGTGATCCCGGGACGTCCCCCCTGCGCTGGCGCGGGCGATCGCGGCATCCCACGGCGGCACGGTCTCGGGCCGCAGGGCAAACATGATTTTCGACGCCGCGGTCGGGGCGATGGCCCGGTGGCCGGCGGGCGCGCCGGCGCGGGTCAGCAGCGCGGCGGGCCTCGCCGCGAGGTCCGCGTAGCTGTCGGCGAGCGTGCCGACTCCCGCGTCGCTGAGTTCGGCGACCGGGACATCCGGCAACCCCGAGCCACTGCTGGCCCACCACCGGGCGAGGCTGTCGGAGAACACATCGGGTTCCCCAGGTTGCGGATAACGCAGCCGGCACCCCCATGTGTTCAGCCACCGCCGCAGCTCGTCACGCTGGCCGGCCACGGCGAGGTCGGCAGCGCCGCCGCTGGCGCTGAGCAGCACGGCCGGGCTGCTGGCGGCGCTGTCCCCCTGGGAACAGTTTCCCAGCAGTGCCGCGAGCTGGCTGAGCGTCGGCCCGGTAGCGGACATGCTGGCCAGTCTGCCTGCTGGGCGGCCCAGGTAGCCACGGATGGAAGATCCGGGCAGCCGAGTCTGGCGCGCCCCGGCCCGCCTGATGAAGACTGTCGCTGTGGGTACCCCGGAGCCGGCGCGAGCGGGCTGGCCAGCGCATCTTCCCGTCGGCGCGCTGCGGGTGGTGCGGTGGAGCGCGCGCTACGACCAGACGGTCATCTTCTACCGGGACCTCATCGGGCTGCCGGTGCTGGAAACCTTCACCGACAGCTACGGCCTGGACGGGACGATCCTTGGCATGCCCGGCAGCGCGGTTCACCTGGAGATCGTCCGGTTGCGGGATGCGCCGGACCCGGCACAGCGACGTGATCAGCTGGTGTTCTACCTGCCCGATGCGGCGGCCCAGGAGCGCATCACGGCACGGCTCGCCGCCGCGGGCATCGATCCGGTCGCGCAGATCGATTACTGGCAGGACAACGGCGGCGTCACCTACCGGGACCCGGACGGGCGGGAAGTAGTGTTCGCGTCCTGGATCTACCGCCCCGACACAGAAGCAAGGCCATGACGTATCCGAACCCGCGGTACCTCGGGACCGGCGGCGAGATCAGCGCAACCTACCGCCCGGCTGGCAGCACACCCGAACTGGCCTACCGGGGCGGCAACACGGTGCACTACCTGGCAACGGGGGCGTCCACGAATGGTGAGTTCGGCCTGTACCTGTGGACCATGGGCCCGGAGCCGAGCGGTCCGGACCCGCACTTCCACCGGTCCATCTCCGAGTCGTTCTACGTCCTGTCCGGGGTCGTGCGGATCTACGACGGCGACCGCTGGATCGACACTCGGCCCGGTGATTTCGTGCATGTGCCCGAGGGCGGAATCCACGCGTTCCGCAATGAGTCGGGTGAGCCAGCGTCGATGCTGCTGCATTTCGCGCCCGGCGCGCCGCGGGAGGGCTACTTCGAGGGGCTTCCCGGCCTGGCCGGCGCGACGGAGGAAGAACGGGCTGAATTCTTCCTCCGTCACGACACGTTCTGGGTCTGACCGGCACCCGGTGCGCCCCGGGTGTCAGCCCAGCGGCGCCCCGACGCGCTCCCGGACCTCCTGCACAGCCCAGTTGTTGCCGTCGGGGTCGGCGAAGAAGACGAACTTCCCGCCATCGCGGGGGTCCAGCGCCTGGATCGCCGACACCTCGATGCCGCGCCCGGCCAGTTCGGCCCGAGCCGCCTCGATGTCGCTGACGACCAGTTGCATGCTGGCGCTCGAGCCCATGTCGGTGCCCTCTGGCACGCGGGTGGGCCCGATGACCACCGAGCACGCCGAACCGGGCGGCGTCATGTGCACCACCCGCATCGTCTCCGTGGGCTGGGTGTCGGCGTCGAGGTGAAACCCCAGCTTGTCCACGTAGAAGCTCTTCGCCCGGTCGATGTCGGTGACCGGGACCACCACCACTTCCAGCTTCCAGTCCATGACGCTCGTCCTTCCGGTTGCCGCGCCCCGGTGGCGCTCTCAGCAGTAGGACGGAGCTGAGCCGCCCGTCTCGACATCGGCATGGGCCGCCGCGGGGCAGCGCGAAGTTCCCGGTCAGGAGCCCGGCGTGAGGTCGACGTCGAACTCGATCTCGACCTCGTCGCGCAGCTTGAGAGCTCCCAGGAACGCCGTATAGGGGCGGATCCCCCACCGGGACTGCACGATGACCGCCGATCCGCGCGCGTGGCCATCGGCCAGCCGCCCCTCAACGGTGACCGGCTGCGTGACGCCGACGATGGTGAGGTCACCATCGATGCGGAACGACTCTCCGGTCCCGCCGACCTGCTTCGAACCGAACGTGATCGTCGGGTACCGCCCGGTCTTGAGGATCTTGCCGCGAATTGTGTTCTTGATGTCGGCGCGGTCGGCGTCCGTCAGTGGCTTGACGCCGCCGGTTCCCTGCCGGACCTCGAACGAGTCGACGTCGGCCTCAACCGTCACCGATGAGGCGGCCGGGTTGGCGGTGTCGATCACCACGTTCCCGCGCCAGCGGGTCACCTCGATGGTGAGATCGTGGCCGGCCTTCGCGCCTAGCCCGGTACGGGCCGTCCTGACAAGCAGCCGGCCAGACTCCGGGCCGACCCGGTAGTTGCCATCAGCCATGTCCACCACGCCAGCGTAACCGCGGGCCCATCGCCGTTCGCACAGTCCATCGATCTTGGCGCGGCTACGGTCATTGGGGAGAGTTTCGCGACGGCTTCGGGCACGGGTTATTCCTTGGCGCCGCTGAGAGGAACGATGATGACCGCCCACATGGACGAACCGCAGGCCCGCCGTCCCGGGACTGTGCGGCGCTTCCTCGCGCATCTGCGCGGCAGGTGGCGGCGCCCGCAGACCCTGCCCATCTACGATTTCGAGGAGGTCCCTGCCCTGATGGATGGCTGGCAGACCCACGTCGCGAAGCAACGTGCCATCCACGAGCAGTCGGCCCGGCGAGTTCAGTCGCTCCATTACAGCCTCGGCGTCCTGGCCGCCGTGTTCGCGTCTCTCGCCGGCTCGTCCGCGGTCGTGGCGTGGCAGACGCAAACCTCGAACGCCACGCTGGCCCTCGTCAGCGCGCTGATCGCCAGCGTCGCATCCGTGCTGACCGGCGTGGTCACGTTCCTCGACCTCGGCGGCCGCGCCGAGCGGCACCGTAAGGCCGCCGCGGACTACAAGGGTGCCCTGCGGCAGCTCGAGGCCACCTCGTTCAAGCCAACCCGGCTCGACCAGCCGCTGAAGCAGGAATCAGACCTGATCAACCAGCTGCAGACCACCCTGAGGGACATCGACGCCTCGGCGCCGATACCGCCGCGGCGGATCGCAGAGCGCGTCGACAGGATGGACGTGGAGTCGCGCTCTTCGGTCTTCGCCGACCGCCAGAATTCACCTCAGCGATCAGCTCACGCGGGGTGACGGCATTCTCATGGCGGTGAAGCTGGCGGTGGCCGTCCGGACGGACCTCGACATGGGACGCGGGAAGATCGCCGCTCAGGTAGCCCACGCGGCGGTGGCTGCCGTACTCGGCAACCTCGGCACGGCTGACTTTGCCGCCTGGGTCGAGGATGGGCAGCCCAAGGTGGTACTCAAGGTGACGAGTGCCGAGCAGCTCCGGGACGTGGCGCGACGGGGCGAGGCCGCCGGGCTGCCGGTCGAGCTCATCAGCGACGCCGGCCGCACCCAGGTGACGCCGGGAACCTTGACATGCTGCGCGCTCGGGCCCGCGGAAAGCGCCCGGATCGACGCGGTGACCGCGGAGCTGCCGCTGCTCTGAGGCGACGTTCTGGCCCCGGGCCGCGAGCCGGCGCTTATTGCCGCGGGGGCAGCTGCTGCAGCGCCCAGGTGTTGCCGTCGGGATCGCTGAAGGTGACGAACGAGCCCCAGGGCTGCACGTCGACGTCGCTGGCCTGCACGCCGCGCGCGACCAGGTCCCGCCGCGCGGCCTCGACGTCGGCGACCACGACCTGCACCCCCTTCTGCGAGCCCGGTGGCATCTCGGTGACCCCGGCGCCCATCACGATGGAGCAGGCCGAACCGGGAGGGGTGAGCTGCACGAACCGCAGACCGTCAGTCACCTGGTAGTCGTGATCGGCGTGGAAGCCGACCTGGTTCACGTAGAACTCCTTGGCTCGGTCGACATCGGTCACCGGGATGGCCACGAGCTCGATTTTCCAGTCCATGCCAGGCACCGTACCCCGAGGGTCGGACAGCAGCGGGCCGACTATGTAAGATATCGCTTACAAAGATGGGACGGGAGGTGGCGCGGATGGACATGGCGCTCCGTGCGCTTGCCGATCCGACGCGCCGGGCGATCCTGCGGCTGGTGCACGACGACGAGCTGGCTGCCGGCGAGATCGCACGCCACTTCCCGGCCATGAGCCGTCCGGCGGTCTCCCAGCACCTGCGCGTCCTGGCCGCCGCTGGGCTGGTCGCGATCAGGCCCTCGGGCAACCTGCGCCTTTACCGATGGCGGCCAGAAGGGCTAACCGACGTGACCGCGTTCCTGGAGGAGATGTGGTCAGACCGCCTGGCGGCACTCAAGGCGGCGGCGGAACGAGAGGAATGGCCGGCCCGCGCGCGGGCGGCGCACCGAGGGACCCGGGGGGCGAGAGATTGACCGGCCCACGCGTCCAGGCCGTCGAGCGCACGCTCCGGATCGGCGCCCGGCCGGAGACGGTCTGGCGGTTCTGGACCGATCCGGAGCGGATCTGTGACTGGTGGGGATCGTCCGCAGAGCTTGACCCGCGGCCCGGCGGCGCCTGCGTGGTGCGGCTGGGCGGCGACGCGGTCATGCGCGGCGAGTTCGTCGAACTGGTCCCCTACCGGCGCATCGTCTTCACGTTCGGCTGGGACCCGGCCGACGGCGCTCCGCCGGTGGCCCCGGGTTCCAGCACGGTCACGATCACGCTGACCGAGGACGACGGCGAGACGATCCTGACCCTTCGCCACACGGGGCTTCCGCCGGCGGCGCGCGACCAGCACCGCGCGGGCTGGTCCCACTTCCTGCCCGTGCTCGCCGACGCCGCCGGCCGGCCTGGCGCGCAGGTCAGGGACGGACGCTGATGGCGTCCCGCCGGGACAGCCACGGATGAGAACGGAGAGCCATGCCCAGCGTGAACGTGCTGACCGACGTCGTCATCAACCGGCCCGCCGCGGCGGTATCCGCCTACGCCGCCGACCCGTCCAACGCACCGGCCTGGTACGTCAATATCGAGTCTGCCGAATGGAAGACGCCGCCGCCCTTGCGCCCCGGCGCCCGGGTCGGCTTCACCGCCCACTTCCTGGGGCGGCGCCTTGAGTACACGTACGAGATCGCGGAGTTCGTCCCCGGCGAGCGGCTTGTCATGCGAACGGCCCAGGGACCGTTCCCGATGGAGACGACCTATACCTGGGCGCCAGCCGGCAACGGTTCGACCCGCATGACCCTGCGCAACCGCGGCGAGCCGGCCGGCTTCTCGAAGATCCTCGCCCCGTTCCTCGCCGGGGCGATGCGCAGGGCCAACACCAAGGACCTGGCCAGGCTGAAGTCGATACTCGAAGCCACCTGACCACCGAGCCACCGGCCGTGGCAGGGGCGCCCGGCGCCACTGAGCGGTGGCGCCGCCGTCGATCGCCAGGGCGGCACCCGTGATGAAGGCGGATTCGTCGCTGAGGAGGAAGGCCACGAAGGAGGCGATCTCGGCGGCGCTGGCGACCCGGCCGGTGGGGTTCGGCGCCGGGCCCGGCAGCTCGCCCTCTGCCGGCGCACCCAGCAGATGCCGGTACAGCGGCGTGTCGACGTTGCCGGTGACCAGCGCGTTGACCCGCACGCCGCGGGCCGCTCCCTCCAGCGCCGCCGAGCGGGTGAGGCCGACGACCCCGTGCTTGGCGGCCACGTATGGCGCCATGCCGGGTATCCCGCGGACCCCGCCGATCGAGGCGTTGTTGACGATCGATCCGCCGCCGGCGGAGCCGGTCATCGCCGGGATCTGGAACTTGAGGCAGTAGAACACGCTGGTGAGGTTCTGCTCCAGGTCCGCGTGCCATGCCGCGCCGGCCACGGCGTGGACGGGCCCGGCGGCGGTCACGCCGCCCGCGTTGTTGACCGCGCCGTCCAGCCGGCCGAATTCCGTCACGGCAGCGGCGACCAGCCGCTCAACCTGCTGCTCCACGGTGACGTCGGTGGCGACGAAGAGCGCCCGGCCGCCGCCGTCGCGCAGCTGTTCCGCGGCCCGCTCACCAACGTCCCCGCGCCGACCGCCGATCACGACGGCGGCGCCGTCGGAGACGGCCCGGCCGGCCACCGCGCGCCCGATCCCGGTGGCCCCTCCGGTAACGATCACGACCTTCGACGCGAGACGCCCAGCCATGAGCCGAGCCTGCCACAACCGCCGCAGGGCCCCCGATCATGCCCGGCGGCCGGGGCGGCCCGGGCGAGCGGCGGGCAGCGGCGGCAGCAGCAGGCAGCTGTCACCGAACTCGTGCCACAGGTAGCCGGCCCGCTCCGCCTCCCGGTAGGCCGCCTGCACCAGCGCCGGCCCGGCGACCGCCTCCAGCAGCGCGAGATGTGACGCGTCCGGGTCGTGCCAGCCGGTGACCAGGCCGTCCACGACCCGGACCGGGTGGGCGGCGCCGAGCACCAAGTCGGTCCAGCCGTGGCTGGCCCGCACCGTGCCGCCGGCGTCGGCCACGCTCTCCAGCGCCCGGGTGCTGGTGGTCCCGACGGCCACCACCCGGCGGCCCGCGGCACGGGTCAGGTTGACGAGCCGCGCAGTCGGCTCCGGCACCGTGAACCGTTCGGGCAGTGGCGGCTCGCCGGCCTCGAGCGATGCCACCCCGGCGTGCAGGGTGATCGGCGCCACGACGACGCCGGCCACGACGAGGTCGGTGACCAGCTCCGGCGTGAAGGGCCGGCCCGCGCTGGGCATCTCCGCGCTGCCGGGAGACCGCGCGAACACGCTCTGATAGGCCGCCAGCGGCCACGGGTCCGGGACGTAGGAGTAGCGGATCGGCCGGCCGTGCCGGGACAGGAACGCGCCCAGGTCGCCGCCGGCCGCTACGGAGGCCTCCCACATCCGGGCCGCGGCGGGGCCGGGATAGCGGCGGAGCAGGGTGAGCGACGCACCGGCGGGAAGCGCGACGGTCTCGCCGGGGGCCGCATCGGTCACGCGCCCGGTCACGGCGGAGCGCTCGCGCAGCTCGATCAGCCACGTCCCGTCCGGCAGTGTTGCCTCCCCGTGCGTTCCTCCCTCCGGCGTTCCCTCCCCGTGCGTTCCCTCCGGCGTTCCCTCCCCGTGCGTTCCTCCCTCCGGCGTTCCCTCCCCGCGCGCTCCTTCCTCCGCCAGCGGTGTGGACAGGTGCACGACGACCGGGCGGCCGTCGCCGCGGCGGCCGTCCACGGCCGCGGCGATGGTGGCCGAGGTGTTGACGACCAGCAGGTCGCCCGATGACAGGAAGCGGGGCAGGTCGCCGAACCGGGCGTGGACGAGGCCATCGGGGGTGGCGACAAGCAGCCGCACCCCGTCCCTGCCCAGCCCGCGTTCCTCCGGTGGCCGACGGGCGGCGAGCCTCACCGGGCCACCGCCGGCACGGCGAGGTCGCTCGCGCGGTAACGGCCGCTCGATGGCCGCTCGTCAAGCAGCCGCAGCAGCGCCGGAACGACCGTGCCCGGCTCGGGCCGGTCGGAAATGTCCTCGCCGGGGAATGCCTGCTGGTGCATGTCCGTGCGCATGTCGCCCGGGTCCAGCGCATAGCAGCGCAGCGCCGGCTCCTCGGCGGCGAGGACCGCGGTCAGCTGGTCGAGAGCGGCCTTCGCCGAGCCGTAGCCGCCCCACCCCGGGTAGGCCTCGACCGCCGCGTCGGAGCTGACGTTCACGATCGTGCCCGCGGCGGCGGTGAGCGGGGCGGCGAGAAGCTGGATGAGGGCCAGCGGGGCGAAGACGTCTGTGTCATAGACGCGGCCGAGCTCATCGAGTGGGTAGTCGCGCAGCAACGGCTGCGGGCTGGGACCGAGCCGGCTGGCGTTGTTCACCAGCACATCGAGCCGGCCGGTCCGGCCGGCCGCCTCCGCGAGGCGCGCGCGGTGCCCGGGGTCGGTCACGTCGCCGGGAACCGCGACGACATCCGCTATCCCCCGCATCGCATCGGCGAGGTCATCTGCTCGCCGGGCGTCGACGATCAGCGACCAGCCACGCCGGGCCAGCGCGTGGGCGAGCGCGCGGCCGAGTCCGCGGGACGCGCCGGTAATCAGGGCAACGGGCATGGCTCCTCCTTGGGCGTCGGATGGATGCCATACTCGTAGTTGAAGTCAACTTCATGTCAAGGGACCTGATCCGGATGCACACCACGGACCCGCTGACGATCGGCGAGATCGCCCGCCGCAGCGGCTTTGCCGAGTCCGCCGTCCGCTACTACGAACGGCTCGGCCTGCTGTCGGCGGCCCGGACGGCGGGCGGGCAGCGCCGGTTTGAGCGCAGCACCCTCCGGCGGCTGGCGTTCATCCGCGCCGCGCGCAACGTCGGGCTCAGCCTCGACGAGATAGCGGACGCCCTGGCGTCGCTGCCCGCGGGGCGGACGCCCACCCGCGCCGACTGGTCCCGGCTCTCGCGTGGCTGGCGGCAGCGCCTCGACGACCAGATCACGGCCCTCTCCGCCCTGCGGGACGGCCTTGACTCATGCATCGGCTGCGGCTGTCTCTCCCTGGAGCGGTGCACTATCTCCAACCCCGGCGACACCGCCCGCGCATATGGCCCGGGCGCGGCCTACCTGCCTGCCGGGCTCCGCCGCGGCGACGGCCGCCTCGCCGGCCCACCCGGCCGACCACACCCGCGCGGCTGATCAGGCCACCGGCTACCGCTGGGCGCAGCCAAGGACCGCGGCGATGCTCCGGTCGATATCGTCCTCGATGGTGTTCCAGCAGCTGACGCTGACCCGCATCGCCCTGCGGCCGCGCCATGTCGTCGGCCCGCACCAGCACGTTCCGCCGTCCTGGACCGCGGCGATGACCGCGTCGGTGCGTGGCGCGTCGCCGAACGCCACGACGACCTGGTTGAGCACGACCTCGTTCAGCACGTCATAACCGGCCTGCGCCATCCCGTCAGCGAACCGGCGGGCCAGCCGGCATGTCCTGTTGACCAGCTCGGCCATGCCGTTGCGGCCAAGGAATGCGAGCGCCGCCCACACCTCGGCGCCCCTGGCCCGCTGGGACGACTGCGGGGTGAGGTTCATGGGCTCGGCGTCCCCCTCACCTGGCAGATAGGCGGCCGATGCCTCCATCGCCGACCGAAGGGCGCCGCGGTCGCGGACCAGGGCGATGCCGCAGTCGTAGGCCGTGTTGAGCCACTTATGCGCGTCGGTCGCCCAGGAGTCGGCCTCGCCCACGCCCGCCACCTGCGGGGCAGTGGCGGCCGACGCCGCGGCCCAGAGCCCGAACGCGCCGTCGACGTGGACCCAGGCACCGTGCTCGCGGGCCCACCCGATCAGCGGCACGAACGGATCGCTGGCACCGCTGTTGACGTTGCCGGCCTGAAGGCACACCAGCGCGGGCCCGCTGAGCGCCGGGAGGGCGGACGGATCGATCCGCCCCTGGCCGTCGGCCGGCAGCACCGTCGCCCGGTCACGGCCGAGGCCAACCAGGCCGAGCGCCTTGCGGACGGCCGCATGCACCTCGGCGCCGACCACCACGGTGACCGGCGGCGCCCCGGCGATGCCCTGGCCGGCGGCGTCCCATCCGTGCCTCGCCAGCACCGCGTCCCTGCCCGCGGCCAGGCAGGCGGCGTTCGCCATCGTGGCGCCGGTGACGAAGCCGCCCGCGGTGCCGGGCGGCAGGCCCAGCAGCTCGGCAACCCAGCGCAGCGCCACGGTGTTGAGCGCCGCGGCGGCCGGGGACATCACCGTCAGGGCGGCGTTCTGATCCCACGCTGCGGCGAGCCAGGCGGCGGCCTGGGCCACCGGCAGCGTCCCGCCGGTGACGAACCCGAAGTACCTCGGGCCAGCGCTCGCGACCGTGGCGGGCGAGCCGAGCTCATCCAGCACGCGGAGCACTTCCGTGGCATCCAGGCCCGGCCCGGGCAGTGCGAAGTCGAGCCCTCCCAAGGCGGCCACGGCCTGCGCGGCGGGGGCCACCCGCCGCTCTCCCAGCCCACCGAGGTAGGCCAGGGCCCGCCGGCAGGCGTCCTCCAGGAGGGCGGGCCGGCCCGCCAGAATGGCCGGAACATCCGGTCCGGGCGCCGTCATGGGCCACCTCCCTGCCCTCAAGCGGATCACGGGAACGGGCCGCCGCACCCACCGCCGGCCGCGCCCAGCCCGCGGTAGTCACGATATTCCGGCCCGCTGGAGGTCACCGTCGATGCCCGCCGGAAAGGCCATCTGTCACGGCACCGTCAGCCGCTGCGTGCAAATGCCGGGCATCTGAAGAATATGCCGCGCGGCACGGGAGATGACCGCAATGGAGACGGCCGGCGCATTACATCATCACGGCTCGTCGCGATGCCGCGTGCTGCGCCAATCGCGGGCGTGGCCCTTGCCCGTTGACTGGATTCAGTCCACACTGGGTCCGCGTCGGAACGTTAAACGACCGCTGGGGTGGGACCGGTATGGCAATAACAGTGGAGGGCAGCCCTCCTCCGGGCATGGTTGGCGATGAGTACTACACGAAGCTGACGGCGGCTGGCGGGACTCCTCCCTATCAGTGGACCACCAACCCGCCGTTGGCCGACGGGCTGGAGTTGGCGGTGCTGCCGGGGAGCGGCCAGCAAGCGGTGATTCGGGGGGTGCCCACGAAGAACGGGCCGATCAGGTCCACGATCAATGTCACCGACAGCGCTGATGACGCGGTGCCATACGAGGTCTATCTGAATATCGATCCAAAACGCCGCTGGTGGCAGGGCCTGTTCAACATCAGCAACTGGCTCGCCTTGCTGGCCCTCGGGGTGCCGATGTTCGGCAGCCTCTGGATCGTGATCTACTCGTTTGGCACCCCTGGACCGCACTGGTCCTACCTGGGAATCGCCATGTCCACGGCGATCGCGGCCTTCTTGAGCGGCTGTCTCATCGGCTTCCTGTTTGGCATCCCACGGGTGGTCTCATCCGGTCAGCTTCGCCATGACACCGGCCAGTTTCGCCGTGACAAGGGATCCGGTCTGCCTGCGCCGAGCTCAAATCTGTATACGCCGAGCTCAAATCTCGCCGAAGTGAGCGACTGGCTCACGAAGCTGCTGCTGGGAGCCGGACTAGTTCAGCTCACACGCCTGGGCGCGCCCATCAGCCATTTGATCGACAGCGTCGCCGCGGGCCTGGCGCCAGCCGCTGCGGCAGGGGGCGCGAATTCGGCCGCCAAGGTCATGGCAGGCTCCATTCTCTTCGGGTATGTGGCGATCGGCATGCTGGATGCGTACGTGGTGACCACCGTGTGGTACCAGAATAAGCTGACCAGCATCTATAACGAATCGAGG
>DASYQM010000161.1:0-6731 GCA_036005525.1 Streptosporangiaceae bacterium | reverse complement strand
CCGCACGTCCGGGTCGGTGATGTTCGCCCGCGGCTCGGTGTTGTTGCGGTTCGGGCGCGGCGGCTCGTCCCCGGGGCGGTGCCCGCGCGGTTTCCCGGCCGCCGCAGCCGCCTCGACGAGCAGCTTCTCGATCTGCGGCAGCGTCCGGTTCGCCTTCTGCGCCGCGTTGCCGGCCAGCTTGGTGCCATCTAGGCTCAGCGTGCCCAGCGACACCATGCCCTCGGCGGCCAGCAACCGCAGCACCTGGCTGAACAGTCCGCCTAGCGCCTTCTCGTGCCTCGCCCGGAACCGGGCGATCGTCGCATGGTCTGGACGCAGCCCGCCGGTGATCACCCGGTAGCCCACATCCCGCACGCACCGCTTTTCGATCACCCGGCTGGACCGCTCGCCCTGGCAGTAGCCGTACAGCAGCAGCGCGACCATCATCTCCGGGTCGAACGCCGCCCGGCCATGACCGTCGGCCCGGTACCGGCGCCGGAACTCGCCCAGGTCCAAAGTGGCCACTGCGTCCAGCACCACGTACACCAGGTCGTCTTCGGGTAGCCACTCGCGCATATCCACCGGCATCAGCAACGGCTGATCACGCTGCGGGGAAAGGAAGTTCTGCGGCACACACCATGATCCCAAGCACCAGGCCTGCCCCTACGGAGGCGCGCCGTTTGTGCGACAGGCTGATTTATGCACGACGGCCGGCCAGTGAACGCCCGGATCTGCCGCTGGGGGCGCGTGTCGGGTCAGCGAGGCCTCACCGGGTGGTTAGCGCTCCCTTGGCGGCTGAGCCGGCGCTTTCGGCGTACTTGCGGTAGACGCCCGGTGGCGGGGCTGGCTTAGGGTTGGCGGCGGGCGGCCGTGCCGCCAGGTCACCGAGCGCTTCGGCGGTCCGCCGCGCGACGTCGATCTCGATCTGGTCCCCGTCACAGATCCTGGCAATCGGGCCGCCCAGCGCCGCCTCGGGCGACACGTGCCCGGCCATCAGGCCCCGCGTGGCGCCGCTGAACCGGCCGTCGGTCACGAGCGCCACCGAGTCTTCCAGCCCGCGCCCGACGAGGGCTGCGGTGACCTGAAGCATCTCCGGCATGCCCGGGCCGCCGCGGGGGCCTTCGTACCTGATGACCACCGTGTCGCCAGCGATGATCCGGCCTTCAAGCACGGCGGTGAGGGCATCGCGCTCCCCGTCAAAAACCCGCGCCGTGCCACGGTGATGCCGCGGCGTGGCCACCGTGACCTTCACGACCGCGCCCTGCGGGGCGATGTTGCCGCTGAGCACGCACAGGCCACCCTCCGGGCTGAGCGGAGCATCAACCGGCCGGATGACCTGCTGAGCCTGATCCACCGGTGGCCGCGGCTGGCGTTCGAGCTCCTCGCCAAGGCTGCGGCCGGTGACCGTGACGGCGGAGCCGTCGATGAGCCCGGCGCCGAGAAGCTCGCGGAGCAGGACAGGCACGCCGCCGGCTTCGTGCAGTTCGGCCGCGGTGAACCGGCCACCCGGCTTGAGGTCGCCGAGCAAGGGAGTCCTTCTCGAGACCGCGTCGATGTCGGCAAGTGACAGCTCCACGCCGATCTCGCCGGCCATGGCCAGCAGGTGCAGGACCGCGTTCGTAGACCCGCCAGACGCCGTTGCCGCTGCGACCGCGTTCAGGCAGGCCGGCCTGGTCAAGATGTCACGCGGACGCCTGCCGGCGGTAAGGACCTCCATTACCAGCGCGCCGGTATCGCGCGCGGCGTCACGTTTGGCCGGATCGGTAGCCGGGATCGAGTTGACCCCAACCGGCGACAGGCCGATGGCCTCCATCACCATGGACATCGTGTTGGCGGTGTACTGCCCGCCGCACGCTCCCGCCCCCGGGCAGGCCGCCCGTTCCAGTTCGTCAAGGTCGCCAAGGTCCATCCGGCCGGCAGAGACGGCGCCGACCGCCTCAAACACCTCGCCCACTGCCACCCGCCGGCCACGGAAAAAGCCGGGCATGATTGTCCCGCCATACAACAGCACCGCGGGCCTGTTGACGCGGGCAAGCGCCATCGCGCATCCTGGCACAGTCTTGTCGCAGGAGGCGATGCAGACCATCGCGTCGAAATGATGCCCGCGCGCGACAAGCTCGATGGAATCGGCGATGACCTCCCGGCTGATCAAGGAGGACCGCATCCCGTCGGTGCCCATCGTGATCCCATCGGAGATGGCGATCGTAGAGAACTGCATCGCGGTGCCGCCCGCCTGACGGACGCCCGACTCGGCCGCCGCTGCCAGGTCCCGGTGATTGAAGTTGCAGGGCATAGTGGAGGTCCACGAGTGAGCGACCCCTACGATGGGGCGCTCAAGCTCCTCCCGCGTGTACCCGATGCCGTAGAGGAACGACCTGGCGCCGGCGCGATCGAATCCCTCGTACAGTGTCCGGCTAGGAAGGTCCTGCTTGGTCGTGGCCGGTTCGTCGGGCATCGTTAGCCTCCAGCGCCGGGATGGGCCGTTTGCTGCCACCGAACAGCGTCGGCAGTCAGCTTCCAGCAGTCAAGGCGGTATGGCTACCCGACGCACCAGCGGCCCGCCTGGCCAGGGCGCACCTCATCCCTCGTGAGCGCAGCGGCGACATCCGGGCGTGGGCGAACGGCCAAGGCATCCCGGTCAGCGAACGCGGGCGCATTTCCGGCGGGCATTGTTGAGCAGCACGAGGCCGCCGCCAGGTGATTCCAGCGCAAGTCTGTATCACGGCTGGTGCGAACCGCATCCTCGCCGCGTAGGTGGCCTCTGGCCCTGATGGGCCAGTGAACGGCGCCAGTTGGGCCTCTCCGCCACTCGGACATGCCGCGATGTGTGCGCGGCGTGACAGTGCACTGGGGGTCGCTTGTGCGGTTTGCCGGGCCGCCCGGTGAGGAATAGCGTTCGCCGGGGCCCTGTTTGTGGTCCCGGGGCAACTGCCGCGTGGCTGCTGCTGCCCGGCCCGGAAGGGGCGGGCTCACCCTGCCGGCCTGGGAAGGACGGTTGCATGCGAGCGCTGCAGTTCACGGCTTACGGAGGTCCCGAGGTCCTCACATGGGGAGACGCTCCTGTTCCGCACGCGGGGCCGGGGCAGATCCGGATCGCTGTGCGGGCGGCCAGCGTTAACCCGGCCGACTGGAAGCTGCTGGCCGGGGCCATGTCCGGTGGCCAGCCCCTGGCCGGTACGGGTTATCTCGGATACGACGCCGTCGGCGTGGTGGACGAGGTCCATGAGGGGGTCACGGGTGTATCGCTGGGTGATGAGGTGTTCGGCCGCGGCCAGAACACTCATGCGGAGTACGCGGTGCTGGACGCCTGGGCGGCCAAGCCGCCGTCCATCGACTGGGCGGTGGCAGCTGCGGCCGGCGTGGCCGGTGAGACTAGTGAACGCGGTCTTCGTCTGCTCGGCGTCACGGCCAGGGATACGCTCTTCGTCGACGGTGGCGCGGGCGGCGTGGGAGCGGTCGCCGTGCAGATGGCGGTGGCCCGGGGAGTGAGGGTGATCGCCTCCGCGAGCGAGGCCAACCAGGACTACCTGCGGGAGATCAGGGCGATCTCCGTGCTGTACGGCGAGGGCGTGGCCGGCCGCGTCCGGGCCGCTGCCGGCGGGCGGGTCGACGCGGTGTTCGATGTTGCGGGCAAGACCCCGGTCGAGGAGCTGATCAGCCTGGTCTCCAAGCCATCTCAGGTATTGTCCATCGCCAACTTCGCAGCCGGTCAAGCTGGAGCCCGGGTGACCGGTGGCGGCGCGGACAGCAGGCCCATGCAGGCGCTGGCGGAGGTCGCCGAACTGCTGGCACAGAACAAGCTGGTGATCAAGGTGCAGACGTTCCCGTTCGACCGCGCTGCCGAGGCCTACCGCATCAGCCGAGGCGGCCACGTCCGCGGAAAGCTCGTCTTGATCCCCTGACCGCGGCGACCGCGGGCAGGTCGCCCGGATCCAGCGAGGTGACCACCACACTTCGGCCGGGTCGCGTGATGACCAGCCCTTCGCTCTCGAGGCTGCGCACCACCCAGAACTCGCGCCGTTCTGCGCCGCTCCGTCCAGCTGAACTCGCCACCGACAGACAGTGCGTATTCGATCTGTCGCCGGGCATACGGGTGCCACCCGGTGGAGATTGTCACCGTCGGTGACAATCGCAACTGCGGCTGAATGGCCACCAGTTGGCAGATCGGCGTACTGACCGTCGGCGGTGGCAATGAGCATCGGAAGGCCGGTGCGGTCGACGTCGCAGGGCGGCGAGGACCCAGGCGGGACCAAGTGGTAGCCGCTGGCCGGCACCGCCCCTCTGCGGCTGTTGTTGCCCAGAACCAGCCTTTGACGGCCGGATCCGAACCGGCGACCCCTTGACCTGGAGGAAGCTCACCCGAGGCGGCGGGGAAGGGCGGGAACCAGCACGCGGACGCGCTGAGTGCCAGTAATCGCTGGTCAGGATGCCTGCACGGCAGGGCACGCCACTCCGCTTGGTCGGCGCAACGGATGGGAGCGCACGTGCGCTCCCATTGCAGCCAAAAGCTGGCCGCTGAAACCCGGAACCAGCCTTTGACCTGCGTCGGGACGGCCGGATTTGAACCGGCGACCCCTTGACCCCCAGGAATGCACAACCGAAACCACGACCTGCAGTTCTCCTCATTTACCGAGTTCAGGCGGCGCTGTCGTGAGCGGGCCGGAGCAGTTCCGAGCAATGCAGAGCGGAACGCGCTCCCATTTGCGCTCCCATCGCATGATCACTGGCCTGGTCGGTCGGGATCTGGGATCGAGGAAACCCTATGCGATCCTACCGTAGTGGTATAGTTTGGCTCATGCCACGCGGCAACCCGTCGCCCAAGCTCGCCATCACTGTCGATCCTGACGTCCACGCCCAGATAGTCGCTGCGGCTGCTGCCGAGGGTGTCAGCGTGTCGGCCTGGATGACAGCAGCTGCGCGGCGTGCGCTCAGGCTGAGAGAGGGGCTTGCGGCGGTCGCTGAATGGGAGGCCGAGCACGGAGCCTTGACAGGCGAAGAGCTTGAAGCCGCCCGCCGCCGTGCCGGCAGCCTTGAACGCCGGTCGGCATGACGCCGGTTGTATACGACGCGGGCGTATTGGTTGCCGCTGACCGGAACGTACGCGGGGTGTGGGCGGATCACCGGGTGCGCCTGGAGTCGGGGATCGTCCCGGTGGTGCCTGCCCCTGTTGTCGCTCAGGTCAGCCGCTCACCGGCGCAAGTTCAGCTCCGGCGGCTGCTGCGCGGCTGTGAGGTCATGACATTGACGGAGCAGAAGGCGCATGCGGCGGGGAACCTGCTAGGACGCGCTGGCGCCAGCGACGTGGTGGATGCGGTGGTCGCCCAGACGGCCGCTGAACTGCGGGCTGATGTAGTGACTGGCGACCGCGGCGATATCGGCCGGCTCATTGAAGCCGCTGGGGCATCGAGCCAAATCATCGACGTTTAAACAGCATGCCCCAATCGGGAGCCTACGGGCTGGATGAGCCGTACGCAGGGAGGTACGGCAACCGCCTGGAGCGGAGTGGACTCGCGGGGACGCTCCAGAAGGTGACCTGTACAGGGGTGCTCCGGTGGGCGTGTCAAGCGCCGGTCAGCCTGTTGGGCTCGAATACACGATCGTGGCGGTGAGCTGCTTCATCTTGTAGTCGCGAAGGGCTGTCAGGCGGCGATCTGGTATTCGTGTGTGAGTCCGCCGAGGACTTGGTTCCGGCGGATCCGGTACTTGGCGAGGTTGATCTCAGGTGGCCGGGTGTCAGCCTGAGTGGGTGCGACCTGCCAAGAGCGCGGTGCGGCCGGGCGGTGTTGTAGTGGCGCAGGTACTCGGTCAGCACCCGGCGCAGGTGGTGCTCATTGACGATCAGCAACCGGTCGAAGAGCTCCCGGCGCAGGGTGCCTATGATCCGTTCGCAGATGGCGTTCGCTTTGGGCGCCTGGGGTGGGCTGGCGAGAATCGTGATGCCTTCCGCGGTGAACACGGCGTCGAAGCAGGCGGTGAACTGGCCTGCGCGATCCCGGATCAAGAACTTGATCGAGGCCGTGAGCTGGTTGGGGTCCATCAGGAAGTTGCGGGCTGCTTGGGCCGTCCACGCGCCGTCAGGATTCGCGGTGATGCCGGCCAGGTGGACGCGGCGGGTGCCGTGCTCGATGACGATCAGGGCGTAGAGGCGCCGCAGGAGCACGGTGTCCACGTGAACAAAGTCGACCGCGACAATGCCGCGGGCTTGCGCGGCCAGGAACTGTTTCCAGGCCGGGCCCATGCGGCGCGGTGCGGGATCGATCCCGGCGACACGCAGGATCTGCCACACCGTGGAGCTGGCGATCCGGTGGCCGAGCCTGACGAGTTCACCTTGCACGCGCCGGTGGCCCCACGTCGGGTTCTCGGTCGCCATGCGGATCACGAGCTTGCGGATCGCGGCTGGCGTGGACGGCCCGTGGGGTGCAAGTATTCGATCCTCACGCTGCAGCGGGCTCGTATTCGTGGATCAGCCCGCCGAGCCGGTCCCGGCGGCGGATGCGCTGAGCTGCCGCAGGCGGTGAAGGACCCACGGCGCTCGCGCACGGCGGTCGAAGGTCGCGGCTGCGATGTGGCCGGGCGTGGTTGTAGTGCTCGATGTACTCGGCGAGAACGCGGACGAGGTGCCGTTCGCTGCGGATCAGGAGCCAGTCCAGGCACTCGGAGCGGGCGCTAGACACCCATCGCTCGGCGTACGCGTTCGCGTTCGGCGCTGCGATAGGGGTCCGGATGATCGCGGTGCCATCGGCGGTGAACAC
>DASYQM010000160.1:0-7244 GCA_036005525.1 Streptosporangiaceae bacterium | reverse complement strand
GCCAGCCTGGAACTGCTGCGAAAACGCGTACTCCTGACCCGCTGACCACAAGATCAGCGACAGAACCTAAGTGGGGGACGGGCTGGGCGTGTAAGTCGGGGACGGCGATGGGGGCGGGCTGGGCGAGTGGCTCGGGTGCGGCGTGTGAGTCGGGGTCGGCGACCGGTGGCGATGGTGCGTGGGTACCACGACCACGGACGGGGGCGGGGATATCTGGCGAGCCCACTCTGGCGGGTGAGAGGGCAGATGGAAGTGGAACGGCGGGAACGTCTTGGCTGGCGGGGTGGTGTAGGTCGGCGCGGGAGAGAACAGCGGGCGACTGCTGCCAGGACCGGGCTGCACAGAGAACCCGGCCCGGAGCACGGCAACAGTCCCGGTGAGACTCGCCACTGCCAGCAGCAGGGCGGCAATGGCAGGCTGCCAGACCGGGGCGTTGTTAACCCAGTCCCGGAACTGCTGGAGCCTTGCCGGCCTCTGGTGCCTCATGACAGCAGGTCCTCAATCAAGTCCTCGGCCTCCCTGCCCAGGCCCACGCAACACGGGCACACGGTCAGGATGCTGAGAGCGGATCTGAGGTCCGCCATAGGCGTACCCACCCGCTACCACCCGGACGCGGCGACACACCGGCCAGATTCGGTCCTGGCGCGATCCCGCCCGCCGCCGGGCTGCCGTCGGTGTAGTACCGCCCGCGGCACGAGCGGCGGTAGCGGTCGCCGCGATGTTCTACGATCGTCTGGCGCGGCGGCGCGGCTTGCGGCCGGGGGTGCCGGAGCGCGAGGTGTTGAAACGCGAAGGAACGTCGGACTATCCCAGTTAGCGGCGGCGGTACGCCGGGGGACCTTGGGCTGTAACGGAACGAGGGCTCTCGCCGGTTATGTTGCCGGAGCCCGTAGTCCTGGGCGACGCCCCGTCAGGCGGGGCCGCGAGCTCCCTCAGTCCATGGCACGAGCCGCAGCAAGGTTAACGTACCCGGCCGATGGGCATGAAAAGTGCCTCGGCCCGGTGAGCGGGATGCGTCAGACCCGGGCCGGGGCACGTCTTGTAACCGGCGGTCATCATCTGGCCAGCCATCGGTGGCTATCCCCCGCTGCGGACGGGGCATCGCCGGTCTCTGCGACACCGCCCACACCACTCGGTGCGGCGCGTCGTGGCGCGTGGCGCTGCGCTGCATCTCGCTTAGGCTCGGGGATGTGCAAGACCCTAGCGCCCCGGCCGCCATGGACCAGCCGCAACCGCCCACCCCGACCCCCAGGTTCCGCGGCCTGATCACCGACTGGGGCGGCGTGATGACCAGCCCGATCGCGGACACGGTGCGGGCATGGCTGGACCATGAGGGCATCGATCACGACAGCTACACCGCCGCCATTCGGCCGTGGCTGCTAGCCGCCTACGACCCGGCCAAGGACGGCAACCCGATCCACGCCCTGGAACGGGGCGAGTGCACCATCGGCGATTTCGAGCGCTTGCTCGCCCCGATGCTGGTGCGGCGGGACGGGGGACAGGTCCTTGCCGAGGGGCTGCTCACCAGGATGTTCGCCGCGTCGCTGCCCTGCGAGCCGATGTATGCCGCCGTGCACGCCGCGCGGGCGGCCGGCCTGCGCACCTGCCTGCTGTCGAACTCATGGGGAAGCGAGGCGTACCCGCACGACGTGCTCGCGGACATGTACCACGCGGTCGTCATCTCGGCAGAAGTCGGCATGCGCAAACCTGAGGAACGAATCTTCCGGCACGCCGCGGACCTGCTCGGGCTCGCGCCCAGCGAGTGCGTGTTCATCGACGACATCGAGCCCAACGTGCAGGTGGCCGAGGCCGTCGGGATGTGTGGCGTCCTGCACATCGAGCCCGAGGTAAGCGTCGCCCGGCTCGCGGAACTGTTCGGCGTCCCGCTCGGCTGAGCGTGCCTGCTGCGCGGGCCAGCGGGTGTGCTCTAGCGTTGGGCTCCGTGGGTGACTACCCAGCCCCCCCCAGCCCGGGCCGTGCCGCCAACATGCGCGCCATCCGGCGCACCAACACCAAGCCCGAGATCGCGTTGCGTAGCGCGCTGCACCGCCGGGGGTACCGGTTTCGCAAGGACCTGCGCCTTGACCTTAACGAGGGTGCCCGGGTCCGCCCTGACATCGCGTTCACCGCCCGCCGGGTGGCTGTCTTTGTGGACGGCTGCTTCTGGCACGTTTGCCCGGAGCACGGGCGCGACCCCGCGGTCAACCAGTGGTACTGGGCGCCGAAACTGCGCCGCACCGTGGAGCGGGACCGGGCGGCAGATGCGGCGCTGGCCGCGGCCGGGTGGCGGGTTGTCCGGATCTGGGAGCACGTCACCGTCTCCGACGCGGTGGCGGCCGTTGTCGCGGCGCTGGCCGTGGGCGCCGACGGCCCGCCCTGATCCCCGGGGCAGCGCCGTTCTGCCACGGAGGGCTGCCATGAGGGGCGCCGGCGTTCTGCCACGAAGGGCTGCCGTAAGGGGCAACGGCGTTCTGCCTGCCGGCATGGGCCATCGGTGACACACTTTGATCACTGGAAGGGCTGTGGCTTCGTCTTTCGTTCCGTGCGGCGCCTCTGGCCGTGTCTGGGGAGCTCATGCGCGTGTATCTGCCGACGACGCTGACGGCACTGGCACGCCAGCTGCGCAGTGGGGCGATTGGTCCCGCGCCCGTGCGCGGGTTCGCGGTGACCCCGGCGTTGCGCGAGTGGTACGCGACTGGCGACCTGGAAGAACTCGAGTACGTCGCGATGGCGCACGCGGCGCGGGAATCACTGCGACTGCTCGCCGGCGACCCGCGGGCGCCCCGGCGCCGGGTGGTGCTCGCTGCCGACGTGCCCGACGAGTTCATCAAGCACGACGGCGGCTTCGACGAGCCAACCCTGGTCGAGGTCCGCGCTCCGGTCACGGTGGACCGGGTGGTGTCCGGTCACGTCGATGACTCGGTCGCGGAGACCGACATCGCGCAGGCGGTGGCCGCGCTCCCGTCGGCCGACGAGGGCGACGACGACGCGCGGTTCGTGGTGGACGGGGCGGAGGGACACGAACTGCTCTGGTACGCCGCCCAGGAGCTGCCCGACCTGGCCGGCGAGCCGAGTGGCGGTTAGTCGGCGTCACGGCGCTGCACGATTGCGCGCTGGCGCTCACCGCCCTCTGCGCGGCCGGGGCGCTGGCTGCGCTGTCGCTCCGCGGCCGGCAGGGCTGGCCGGGCCGGGACCGGGGCCCCTGCCCACCCGCGGCCGACCGTGCGACGATGGTTTCGGCCGCCAGTGATGCCGGGTAGTGCAGGGGAGTCTCGCCATGGACGCCGTAACCAATGTCCCACCTCCGGCGAACGAGCCGGTCCGGCAGTACCCGCCGGGCAGCGCCGACCGGGCGGCGGTGGAAAGCAAGATCAAGGAGATGGCGGGCGAGCACGCCGAGCTGACGATGACCATCGGCGGCGAGCAGCGCCTGGCCGGCGGTGAGCCGGTAGACGTTGTCGCGCCGCACAACCACCGGCACGTACTCGGCACCATGCGCAACGCGACCGGAGAGGACGTGGCGGCAGCGATCGACGCGGCGGCTGCGGCGGCACCGGCCTGGCGGGCGCTCTCGTTCGACGACCGGGCAGCGATCATGCTCAAGGCCGCCGACCTGCTCAGCGGGCCGTGGCGGGCGACGATCAACGCGGCGACGATCCTCGGCCAGTCCAAGTCGGTGTACCAGGCCGAGATCGACGCCGCTTGCGAGATGATCGACTTCTGGCGCTACAACGTGCACTTCGCGCGGCGGCTGCTGGCGGAGCAGCCGGAGTCCAGCCCCGGCACCTGGAACCGCATGGAGTACCGGCCGCTGGAAGGCTTCGTGCTGGCCATCACCCCGTTCAACTTCACCTCGATCGCGGGGAACCTGCCGACCGCGCCCGCCCTGCTCGGCAACGTCGTGGTGTGGAAGCCGTCCCCCACCCAGCAACTCGCCGCCCATTACACGATGCGGCTGCTGGAAGCGGCCGGGCTGCCGCCGGGTGTGATCAACCTCGTGACGGGCGACGGGCGGGCGGTATCGGAGGTGGCGCTGCCGCACCCGGGCCTGGCGGGCATCCACTTCACCGGGTCCACAGCGACGTTCCAGCACCTGTGGCGAACGGTGGGGGAGAACATCGCCGGCTACCGCGGCTACCCGCGGCTGGTCGGGGAGACGGGTGGCAAGGACTTCGTCGTCGCGCACCCGTCCGCCGACCCGGCGGTCCTGACCACGGCGCTGATCCGGGGTGCGTACGAGTATCAGGGCCAGAAGTGTTCCGCCGCGTCACGCGCGTACGTACCGCGCTCGCTGTGGCAGGGCATGCGCGACGACTTCCTGACACAGGTGGAGTCGCTCACCATGGGTGATGTCGCGGCCGACCTGTCGCTGTTCATGGGGGCCGTCATCGACGCGCGGGCGTTCGCCAAGCATTCCCGGGCGCTGGAGGCCGCCAGGGGCAGGCCGTCGGTGCGGGTGCTCACAGGCGGGCAGGTCGACGACTCCGAGGGCTATTTCGTCCAGCCCACTGTGCTCGAGTCCTCCGACCCGGCCGATGAGGCGTTCACCACCGAGTACTTCGGGCCGATCCTTGGCGTCTACGTCTACGACGACGCCCGTTATGACGAAATGCTCGCCCAGGCGGCCGACGCCGCACCTTACGCGCTGACCGGCGCGATCATCGCCCAGGACCGGACGGCGATCGCGGCGGCCACGGGTGCGCTGCGCTTCTCGGCGGGCAACTTCTACATCAACGACAAGCCGACCGGGGCGGTCGTCGGGCAGCAGCCGTTCGGCGGGGCGCGGGCCAGCGGCACCAACGACAAGGCCGGGTCGATCTTCAACCTGATCCGGTGGGTGAACGCCCGCGCCATTAAGGAGCTGTTCGTCCCGCCGGTGGACTACCGCTACCCGCACATGGGATAGCAAAAAAGCCGCATCCCGGCAGGTCACCGGCGGGGCGCGCATCCTGCGGGAGCCGAACGGGGGAGCCAATCGCGTTCACGGCGCCCTCCATCCGTGCCGGTGCGCCGTCTCCCGGATCGCCTCCTGGAGCCGCTCCCGCTCGATCTGCCGCTGCGCCTCCTGCACCACGAGAAGGGCTTCCGCTGGCGCGCCGTTGCCGGCGAGAAGGTGCTCCATTGCCTCGACGACGGCACGGCACCGGCGCACGTCTTCGGCGAGCAGCTCAGTGTGCTCCTGCTCCCACCGGCCCTGCATCTCAATCGCCAGGTTCAGCGCCGTCCGCAACTGCCGCTCGGCGTTCCTCGTAGCCTTCAGCGCGCTCACGACCCGCTCACCTCGCCCAGGTTCACGATCCGGTCCATCGCCGCCGAAGCCTTCGTCAGCTTGTCCGCCAGCTGGTGCCGGTACACGTTCCGCGTCACCGCCGACGTGACATGCCCGGCCGCGTCGCCGATGTCCTCGATGTCCACGCCGGCGTCCGACAGGATGCTCACCCACGTGTGCCGCGTCTCATGCGGATGCCACCCGGGGCCGAGCCCCGCCTGCTCGCACAGCTTCCCGAACTGCTTGCGCACATCCTGCGGCCAGTGCGGGCGCCCGGATTCGGCGGCGAACACCAGGCCGCTGTCGGTCCAGTCGCTGCCGTAGCGCAGCCGGTCCTTCGCCTGCTGCGCCTTCAGCCCGCGCAGCACCGCCGCCGCGTCCCGCGGGAGCGCCATGGTGCGGCGGGACCGGTCGGTCTTCAGGTCTGCCAGCGTTATCACCCGCCTGCCGCCGGGGGCGGGGAGCACTTTCAGGCACGTGCGGACCCGGATCGTGGACTCCCGCAAGTCCAGATCCTCCCACCGCAAGCCCAGCTGCTCACCGGGTCTCAATCCGGTGGTGAGGGCGGTCACGATGTACGCCCGCCACCACGGCGACACATCCGACGCCAGGAGAGACCGGATCTGGTCGAGGGTCATCGCCTTCGACACACGGCGGGTGCCGCGGGGGACGTCGGCGAGCTCGGCGACGTTGCGGTGGACCAGGCCGTCGCGCTGCGCCCGGCGGATCGCCCGCGCCAGCAGCGCCCGCGCCCGCCGGATGTTGTCACTAGACGCCCCGGCGGCGGCCATGTCGCGCAGCATCCGCTCGACCTGGCCGACCGTCAGCCGCTGCAGCTTCGTGCTCCCCACCGCGGCGGTGATCGGCGCGATCCGGTCCCGGTTGCCCTGCAGCGTCAGCGGCGACACCCACTCCGCCGGCGGGGACGCCAGCAGATCGGCCAGCACTATCTCCACGGTCACGTCACGGGGCGCGACGGCGCCCGTCTTGCGCAGCTCGGCGCGCATCTCATCGAGCCGGGCCCAGCATTCGTCCTCGGTAGGCGCGTACACCTTCGGGCTGCGCCGGCGCCTGCCCGTCTGCGGGTCACGGCCCAGGCTCAGCTGCCCGGTGTAGGACCCGCGGGCGGCATCCCAGAACACCGTCCCGCGTCCCCGCCGCGACCGCCGCGCCATCGCGTTACACCAGATCCCGCGCGGGGTCGTCTTCGGGTTCTCCCCACCAGGAGTTCACGCCCTTGCCGAAAACCGGATCGTTGCTGTCATCCCACCGCACCGCGCCGTTGTTGCGGCCGCGGGCCAGGTCGGTCACGTCCCTGCCGTCGATCGGGCCGTTGTCACCTAGTTCGATCCCATCGTCGGGGGGGCCGGACAGCAGAACGGGGATGTTCGTCTCAAGGGCCAGCGCCAGGCCCAAAAGCTCAGAAGCTGCGAGCCTGCGCTCGCCGCGCTCAACCTTGCCAAGTGTCTGCCGGTGCCAGCTCGTGTACCCCAGCTTGCGCATGCGCTCGCTCACGACGGCCTGGTCGAGCTTCTTCCGGGCGCGCGTCGCGCGGATGTTCTCCAGGACCGCATCGCTGTAGCTGGCCGATGCCATGAGATGACTATGCACCAATTTGGGGTCTGGTGCAAGAGACCCCGATCTGGAGCACTGTGTCCCAGGATGGGGTTGTGCGGAGTCGAGACCGCTGGCATGATCTGGGACCAGGAGACCTAGAAAAGCGTCCCAGCACCCAGGAGGACCCCGATGACGACGGCAGCTGCCGACGCTGGCCAGATGCTTTACCGCGTGACTGAGGCCGCGCGGAAGCTCGCCATCAGCGAGTCGAAGATGTGGGAGCTTCTGGCCCGCGGCGAGATCGCCTCGCTGAAGGTCGATGGCGCCCGGCGCGTCACCCCGGGCGCGCTGGAGGAGTACATCGCCAGGCAGGCGACTGCCGGATAGGTGCCCAAAGGACCCCGGGCCGCACGAGGCG
>DASYQM010000159.1:0-7180 GCA_036005525.1 Streptosporangiaceae bacterium | reverse complement strand
CGATGGGCCAGGCGAAATACCAAAACGACGGCGACCCCCGGACCAGCGGGCCCGGCTTCGGTGTCACCTGCCACGAAGACCTCCTAGCCGACCCGCTGACCTGGCGCAGGCCGCGAACCGTGTTCGTCAATTCGATGAGCGACATCGCGCATGCCCGCGTCCCGCGCGCATTCGTCGCGCAGACCTGGGCGGTCATGGCCCTGGCCCGGCAGCACACGTTCCAGGTGCTCACCAAGCGGCCGAAGCGGCTCGCCGCGATGATGGCCGGCCCCGGTTTCGCACGCCAGATCGGGCAGGCGGCCACGGAGATTATCAGCCGCACCCCGCACGGGGTCTGGCGCACGGATATGACCGGCTGGACCCCCGAAGGCAGCACCGGGGACTGCGTCTGGATGCCGCCATGGCCGCTGCCGAACACCTGGGTCGGCACGTCGATTGAAACCGACGACTACACCTGGCGCGCCGACGTGCTGCGCCAGGTACCCGCCTCCACCCGATTCCTCTCGCTCGAGCCTCTCCTTGGCCCACTGCCATCCCTTGACCTCACCGGCATCGACTGGGTGATCGTCGGCGGGGAAAGCGGACCCGATCACCGTCCAGTCGACATGGCCTGGATCCGGGAGATCCGCGACCGCTGCCTCGGCGCCGGCGTCCCGTTCTTCTTCAAGCAGGTCGGCGGGTCAACCCCCAAAGCAGGCGGGCGCGAGCTAGACGGCCGGACATGGGACCAATACCCGACGAAAATGATAGGCGGGCGACCATCCTGCCCAGCCACCGCTCGTTCAAGCCGCTAACCCCGTCGCTAGCGTGTCGTCCGCAGCCATCGACCAACTGCCCGCGCCACGGCCAATCTCGTCACAGAACGTGACGAACGGCATGGGCGGGGCGCGCCCTGAGCCGCCGTTACGGGCGGCAAGCCGACCTCCTGCTGGATCTCATCCATGGCGACCGAACGAGGCGATCTGCGCGCGGCCTGCACAGCCGGCTGGCATCCGACTCTGCCGAATTGAGGGCGTTGCAGGCACGTATGCTTATGCACTGATTGGCATGTTCACTCGCAATTTTGAGGGGCAGACCGGAGGCCGCGACGATCGGCACTCAGTATCGTCGTTCGTATCCAGGGCACGCCGAACGCCGAATCGGTCCGGCTGAAGATTCTGCCAATCTTGGGAGTCACCGCCCAGATCACCTAGTTCTGGGCCTGCCCCGTTACGCGATCGATGTCGCTGGGCGACGTCCGCGGGACGAATGGCTTACGGCAGACAGGGTCGCGGCGATGAGCCAGCTCCCGGAGCAAGCCGGTACCGCCGCCTTCTTGCGGAGCCGGGAAGGATGTCGCCGGGTATGGGGTACCTAGTGGTTAGCCGCCGCGGCATGGCCGGGCGGGCGAGCCGGGATGGGGATCGTCATGCCGACCGGGATCGGGCGCGACGAACTGGAGACGCTGACCGGGCAGGGGGCTCAGCTGGTCGAGGTGCTGCCCGCAGACGATTATGGCTGGGCGCATCTGCCGGGCGCGGTCAATGTCCCGCTGAAGGAACTGGACGCCGGGGCCGGTCGGCTGGACCGGTCGCGGCCGGTGATCGTGTATTGCCACGACTGGTATTGAGACATGAGCCCGCGGGCCGCGTGGCGGCTCGAAGCGGCCGGGTTCGGCCCGGTGTATGACTATGCCGCGGGCAAGGCCGACTGGCTGGCTGCCGACCTGCCGTTTGCGGGCACGGCCCAGCTGGCGGGGATGTTCACCCGCCGCGGCGTGGCCACGGCTGGGGAGCGCACCACGGCGGCCGGGGCGCTGCGGCTGCTGGAGGCCCAGGGGTTCGGGCCGGTCCTGGTCGTCAACCAGGCGGGGGTGGTGATGGGCGCCGCCTACCGGGACAAGCTGGCGGGCGCCGCCGGGCAGGCCGCGGTTGGGTCGGTGGCGCGGTTCGGCGTGTCCACGGTGCGGCCGAGTGAGGATGCCGCGGCGCTGGCGCACCGGATGGGCCATGCCGGGGTGACCCGGGTGGTGGTGACCCGTTCCGACGGCACCCTGGTGGGGCTGTTTTTCGCCGCGGACCTGCCCTCCTGACGCTGGGGCCCTGCAGGCACCGGCGCGCCCGGGCAGGTGGTGGTCAGTAGCAGGTGAGCGGGCCGCGGGTCTTGGCGATCCGCTCACCGGAGCAAGAAGGCCAGGATGCCGGCGGCCGGGGTAGGCGCCGTGGCAGCCAGGCCAGCCCGCCTGTGCCGCGCCAACCCGGGTGGGCCCAGCATGTCACCGGCGGCGGAACCTGAACGACGACCGGCTTCGGAGCCGGCAGCGGCACCTACACGGTGACCGGGTTCGTCAGCTTAGTGCTCGCCCCGGGCAACTTGCCCTCACCGCCGTTCACCGACGGCGTCACCGGCGTGGCCGCCGATGCCCGGGCGGGCCTGGCGGTACTGCGGATCGCCTACTCCGACGGCGACACCGGGGTCCTGATCGTCAGCTGCGACCTGCCGGGCACACCGCCCAACCTGCCCATTGTCGAGGGGATCACCGCCTCCAAGGGCTTCGTCGACTACTGGAACCGGGCAGCGCCCCAGAGCGTCGCGCCGTTTGGCAACCGCACCACGTCCCACGTCTTCAAATAGCCCAACCCAGACGCAGGGCGGCTGCGGAGCAGCCGCCCCCGTCCTACCTAGGAAGAGGGCACGCCGGGTGGCCGGCTTCGACGGCAACGGCACCGTCCACGGCAGCCATCTCAAACCCGCCACCGGCCAGATCCTCACCGTGTGTGTCGCGCAGGGCCCGGTCCAGGGTCAGTTCCCCGATGGCGCAGCGCCCATCCGGCCGGGCCCCAGGCCCATCTGCCTGGGGGTGGCGGACGGGACGGCCAGCACCGGGCATTGAGCATGCGACAGGCAGTAGCGGCTCACCTTGCCGTGCCACATCCGGGTCAGCGCGCCGCGCCGCCCGGCGCCGACGACCAGGAGGTCATCGCCAGAGTTCGCGATCTCGACCAGCGCCGGGCCCGGCTCGCCGCGGACGACGACGGGCTTGATGTCCAGGTCCGGCGCGATGCCGCCCTACGCGGCCTCCGGCGCGCCCGTGAGCCGTTCCCGCGCGGCGTCCGCCCAGACGCGGCGCAGGGCGGCAGAGGAACAGCGCCGTTCGGCGATATCGCCGCCGGGTGGGACCCACGCAAGCACCGCTACCAGCGGGACATCGTTGCGGCGCGCCAGGTCCTGCGCATGCCGCAACGCGCGAATACTGCCCGGCGAGCCGCTGGCGCCGACGACCAGCCGGCCAGGGCCCGGGACGATGTTCATCATCGGGTGCTCCGGTACGCGAGTACGGATAGGGACTTCGCGCCGACCAGACTTCCCGGCCCACCTGCACACCGGGCTTGCTCGCCGCAGCCCCCTGTTGTCGCGCAGGCGGTCGTTAGATTTCCGTATGATCGTCGCTGGCTTGCCCTAACCGGGCTACCGGCCTGCCCAAGGGCCGGCCACCACCACGCGGACTGCGCGCATCGGGCCCCGCCGCCCCGATCATGACTACAGCAAACGCATGGCCGCCGGAGCGGTGACCAGTCAGCCGCCCGGGCGGCCTCGCAGCCGACCGCGGGCAGCGATAACGCCAGCGCTCGCGGCCGGCCGCCCTGCCACGTCCACCTTCCCCGCACGGCTTCGCGACGGCGCTGGTGACCGCCGTCGTGACCGCCGCCGCCAGCCATCCGGCGCCGTTCAACGAACTCATCACTCACCGTGATCGCCGCGAGATGATCAGCGAGCCATGTCAAGGATGGGGCACGGTCAGCGCTGTCCGGAAGCTGCCGCGTCCCAGCATGCCTGGGACGCTGCAGCGGGGCACGTGGCGCCGCTTATCGCAGGGACATTTCCCATTCGTGCAGATCGCCGGCGTCGGCCGCACGCTGCAGTGGGTCCATCGTGCCGGCCGTCTTGTCCGCGCCGAACACCGGACCGCGCCAACCGCATGAGCAGACCGCCTGCACGCCGCCCTCGCCAACCTCGTGAATGGTGGTGTGGTGGTCCACAGCGATCAGGGTATTCCTGGTGCACGATGCCATCCGCTGCCCTCATGCACCAGGCAGCGCTGGACGCCGGCGTCGACCTACCGGGTCGCGTTCACCCGCACGTCAACGCCTGCGTGATCAAGCACAAGATGTCCTACTGGAATCTCAAGCGCGCCACACACCGCAGCCCGCCGTCACCTCATTTCTTCCTCAGCGGCGGTGTGGCGCCCTGCACCTGGTCGGTGGCCTCCAGGCAGCTGCCGCCCGGCCCGGCGCCGCGCTCGGCCGGCGCGCCCGCCGGCAACAACAACCGGCTGGCTGGCACGCCCACCGGGGCCGGTAGCGTCACCTTCACCGTGATGGTCACCGACAGCACCGGCCAGCCGGCGGCACAGCAGTTGAGCCTCACCATCAAAGGGTGGCGGTAGCGGGGCGAAGGGCTGTCCGCGTGGGAGCACTGGCTCGGCGGTGGTGCAATCAACGGCCGGCGCCGGGCGTCGTATGTAAGTGTGAGTGCCGTAGGCCGTGGCCCCCGTGCGTTGTCGGGCGCCACGCGGCCGTGTCTGGGCGTGGTGTACCCGCCTACGCGGCATGCCGCCGGGGCCGGGCAAGAGCCCGAGGACCTGGTCCGGGAAACGCACGTGCGGGCCGCCACGGCGCGAACCCGGCGAGTCCCGGGCCGCGCCGTGGCGGCCGTGCTCGCGTGCGCGCTTTCGGCAACCGGCTGCGTTTCTGGCACGGTGGCCGCTCACCAGCCGGGCCCGGCCAGCGTCGCGCTTCCGCAGATCCCGGCCGGCGGGCGGGAGCAGGTGGCCTCCGCGCTTCACAGCCCGGCCGGGGCCGGGCTGCCCCAGCCGCTGGTCAATCCGGCCAACATCGTTTTGGGCGGGCCGCCGCCCGATGGCATCCCGGCCATCGACCATCCCCGGTTCCTGCGCCCGGCGCAGGCCAGCTTCCTGTCGGCCAGCGAGCCGGTGCTCGCGCTGCAGATCGGCGCGGACGCACGCGCCTACCCGGTGCAGATCTTGATCTGGCACGAGATCGTCAACGACACGGTCGGCGGCGTGCCGGTGGCGGTCACCTACTGCCCGTTGTGCAACAGCGCGGTCGGCTACGACCGCCGGGCCGCCGGCCGCGTCCTGTCCTTCGGCACCTCGGGGAAGCTGTATGACTCGAACCTGGTCATGTACGACCGGCAGACCCAGTCGCTATGGGTGCAATTCACCGGCCAGGCAATAGCGGGCGTGCTCACCGGGCAGCAGCTGCGCCCCTACCCGGTGCAGACCGTGTCCTGGGGCGCGTGGCGGGCCGGCCACCCGCACGGCTGGGTGCTGTCCCGCGACACCGGCTACACCCGCCCCTACGGCGCCAACCCCTACCCCGGCTACGACAACATCCACTCCCGGCCGTTCCTGTTCACCGGCCAGGTCAACGGCCGGTACACGGCAATGACCAGGCTCGTCGGCCTGCAGTCCGGCGGCGAGGCGGTCGCGATCCTGCTCGGCACGCTGCGGCACCGGCGGGTGATCGGCCTGACGCTCGCCGGGCGGCCCGTTGTCGTGTGGTGGCAGCCTGGCACGGCGTCCGCCCTGTCAGGCGCGACGGTCGCCGGTGGTTCCGACGTTGGCGCCACGGGAGCGTTCAGCCCGGTGGCCGATGGCCGGCGGCTGCACTTCCTGTCGGCCGCTGGAGGGTTCCGTGACCGGGAGACCGGCAGCCGCTGGTCGGTGCTTGGCCACGCCCGCGCCGGGCCGCTCACTGGTCAGAACCTGACGCCGGTCACCCACGTGGACACGTTCTGGTTCGTGTGGGCGGCGTTCCGCCCGCACACCCGGGTGATCTCCTGACCCGTGCCAACGGCCACGAACGAGCTACCCGCAGGTAGGCAGACGGGCTGGAATGGGTGACCTCGGCAAGCGCGTCTTCTGGGACGCCAGCCCCGCCCAGCAGCCTCTCCGGCTTCCCAGGCAAGACCGCGCGGTGAACAGGAAGCCAAGCGTGCAGTGCCGGCAGCTGGCGATCTCCCCTGTGCCGCCGTTTTCTTGGTCTTGCCTGGGGAGCAGCAGATGCGGGCAGCGGCGAGGGCACGGTGATGGCTGGCCATTCCTGGTCCAGTTGCCTGGCGGCCAGGACTCCCTGCCGGGCCGCCGGTGCAATCACCGGGGCGGCTGCGGCGTCTTTAGACAGCATCGGCCGGGATCGCGCCCGGCGGTGCCTGGCTGGCGTGCCAGGCGCGAGAAGTAGAGGTGAGCGGGATGAGCGAAGCGGTTCTCCCTTATCCGAAGGCCATACGGGTGCCACGGCTGGCCGGGTACGGCGCGCTCGCCGGGCTGGCGGGCGGCGCCGGGATGGCGCTGTGGCAGATGATCGACTCCGCCGCCACCAACCAGGGGTTCTGGACACCGCTCAACTTGTGCATGGCCTCGTTCGTGTGGCGCGGGCAGGCGGCCATGATCGAGCGGGAGATGATGATGCACCCGGGCATGAGCATGAACATGCCGGTGCAGGCGGGCCACCTGGTGGTCGGGATGGCGCTGCACCTGGCGTTCTCGGTGCTGGTGGGGATGGTGTTCATCCTGGTCCTGTTCGGCCTGCGGCGGGCTGGGGTGGGCGTGCTGCGGACCGGACCCGGGTACGTGGGGGCCTCGGTGGCGGGCGCGGCGCTGCTGTATGTGGTGATGATGTACCTGGTCCTGCCGTGGGCGAACCCGCTGATGTGCCACATGACCCCCCGCGGGCCGTTCTTCATCGGGCACCTGATCTACGGGCTCGCGTTCGGCCTGGTGGCCTACCCGCTTACCCGCCGCGCCGCGGCAGCGGGCACCTGATCCGCGGCCCCGGCCGACCCGGTGACCTCCACGCCCGCTGGGTCTTCCGGCCGGGCCGGCCCGGCAGCGGTCTCGCGGGTGTTGTCTCCGCGGTGGTGCAATCAAGGGGAGGCGCCGGGCGTCGTAGTGGGTGTGAGGTGCCGTGGGCGGTGACCATCGCGCGTTCCTGGACGCCACGCTGCCGTATCTGGACGTGGTGTGGCAGGTGGCGCGGCACGCCGCCGGGGACGGGCAGGACCCCGAGGACCTGGTGCAGGAGACCTACCTGCGGGCTTATGCCGCGTTCGGCTCCTACCGGGGCGAGAACACGCGGGCGTGGCTGGCGGCGATCTGCCTGAACGCGGCCCGCTCGGA
>DASYQM010000158.1:0-16366 GCA_036005525.1 Streptosporangiaceae bacterium | reverse complement strand
TTCGGGATCGATGTTGTCGTTGCTGAGCGCATGGACCGGATACGGCACCTCAGCACGTCGGCCGCTGGCTGAGCGGCCGAGGTCGCGGCTGATGCCGACCGGCCCGCCGCGGCGATTCGCCTGGGGAGATCCTGGCCAGCTTGTTTTGCCTGCCGCGCAGCATCTGCCGCCCCACCGGCCGCGTGGGCGCCGGGCATGTTGGCCGGGAGAGTCAGCTTGTGGCCGATGGAGCCGGACATCGGCAATGTGCTGGTTGTCCTTGCCTGCAGGACCACATCGGGAGCATGCTTTCTTCGGGGCAAATTCGCACTGAGAAATGGACGAGATGTCATGGTCACCTACATCGGACTGTACTATCCCTTCATCCACTTCAGGGATGAGGGCTGGCTGAAGCTGACGGCGCTCTACTGGGATGGCATGCGGCGCATCGTTCCCTTGGGTGCAAGCGTGCACGATTCCGACGAGGTTAAGCGCCTAGTCGATGCCGAGTTTATCCAGAACAAGATTCCTCTCGATGCGGCGTTCCAGATCGGTGGCCCCTTCCGCGAGCTCATCAATACTCACGGCGACGCCATGCGCGCAGAGTTTGGCGTGGCCGACCGCAATATGTGGCCTGACGATATTCATACTCAACTGTACGCTCCTGGCCGCGACACTAAACTTGCTTACGTCTTCAACGAGAAGTTGGATCCCGGGCTTCTCAGCGACCTCTTCGATCATGGACTCGTCGCAAGCCGTAGCGACAACCCGCGCTGGATTGGCATGCACCCGAGGCTGGCGAAGGTCTACATGCTGTCGTTGGCTGAAGCGATGGCGCCCAGACTGGGCGCACATCCGTTGACCGACACGACCTTCGATCACGTCGCCGTGTCTGGTCTCACCATGGAACGCCTAGCTGCAGCCTTGCTCGACCGACCCGAGTTTGCCGTCCCCGCGGCTGCCAATGCCGACGCCGAGCGGGAAGTCGAAGAAGCAATGGCATCGCTGGCATTCAGGAGCGTGGTACCGGTCGACCCTGCGCGTATTCCAGCCGAGCAGATCGTTGAATTCCGCCGAACATACGCGGAGGAAAGGGGCCTGTTCCAGGCTGAGCTGGCCAGGCTCGCAGGCGGCCTCACCTATCTGAAGGACGTCAAAGACCCTCACGAAGTGGAGCAGCATCTGAAGACTGAGTACGACAAGACGCTCGCGCCGAGGGTTAAGGCACTTCGGAAAGGCCTACACAACGCCAACATCGACACGGTGGAAAGCGCCATGGCCGTCAGCTTCGCACTGCCAGCCGCCGCCGCCGCGGTTCTCACGGCGGTCGGCCTTACGCTTGCTCCACCGGTAGCTGCGGTTGCAGGCCTCGCCTTCGCAGCGTGGACGATCCAGCGCAAGCGCAAGAAGGCGATCGACGGTTTGCTGAAGCCGTCACCCGAGGCTTACCTATACCGCGCCTCCAAACTCTCAACGCCTAAGACTCTTACAAAGGAGATCTATGCTGGCAGCCGCGCATTTCTAACCAACTCCGGTTAGTGAGACATATGCCCACCGTATTATTCCTCCAGCAGATCCGCATGTAACAGCGCGCCCCAAGATCACCGCACCAATTCCGGCTCGAGCACATCGGTCGTACGCCCCGCGGCGCAAGCACTCTCATGCCGCATAACGGTTATCTGTCGGCTGATCACAAGCGCGGTCGACCCTCGAGCCAATACGCACACGAGGCGGCATGGCGCTTACCTCGGAGAGTGGAACGATTCCTCCCAGCCGTCTGGCGCGGCGAACATCGACAGCTGTCCCTTGATCGGTATGACCGGGTCGGCGGCCTGTGGTGCGTCAGTCAGCCAGTGCCAGTTACCCGGAATGGCCCACCGCGAGCGTGAACCGCGGACACAGCCGATGACCTGGACCGAGCCGATGATCGCGCCGGTCACGAGCTGGTCAGCGGGTGGCAGCTCGACGCCCTCGGCGATGCACTCGGCATACGCCGCCTGGTCTATCTTCGCCGACGCCTGAATTAGTAGTGTCCCGCGGTAGCTGGTCGGCTTGGAGCGGTTCTCGACATCCTTGATTCCTGTGTTCGGCGACCCGTGGATCAGCAGGTGAGCATGCGGCTGCCGGACCGTCAATACGCGAACGGCGTCTGTACGCTTCGTCATGCGGATGTACTCGTTTCCATGCCCTTGACCAAACCCACCACAATCCTCCTTGCCCCGTTCCAACCTGAGTGAAGACGCCCGGCGGGATGGTTAAGGTTACAGTCGGCCTCCGCGACCATGCGAGGTCCGCAGCTGCTGACACGCTGTCATGCCGCATAGGGTGCACTGCTGGAGTAAGCCGCTGCCCCAGTGGCGGGCGCTTACTGCGGGTGGGTGCAGTTGCCTATGACTGGACTGCCCGGCTTGTGGGACGCCGTCAGGCTCAGAGCCTGCGGGGTGGTGGCTGGGTGAGCGCCTGGTCTGGCCGACGGGCCTTTAGGCTGCGGAGTATGGGGCAGGTCCGCGTGGGCACGGCGTCGTGGACGGACCGCACGCTGATCGCGTCGGGCTGGTACCCGCCGGAGGCGGACACGCCGGAGAAGCGGCTGCGGTATTACGCCCGCCAGTTCCCGCTGGTGGAGGTGGACGCCACCTACTACGCGCTGCCCGCTGAGCGGACCGCCCAGGCGTGGGCGGCGCGGACCCCGGCCGGGTTCACCTTCAACGTCAAGGCGTTCAGCCTGCTCACCCACCACCCCACCCCGGTCGCGGCGCTGCCCAAGGATCTGCGCCCTGCGGCGGAGAAGACGGGCAAGGACCGGGTCTATTTCAACGATGTCGGCCCGGCGCTGGCCGGCCAGGTGTGGGAGCGTTTTCTTTCCGCGCTGGATCCGCTGCGGGCCGAGCGCAAGCTGGGCGCGATCTTGCTGCAGTTCCCGCCGTGGTTTCCGATCTCGCGGGCCCGCAAGGACTACATCGTGGCCTGCGCCGAGCGGGCGGCGCCGGACCGGGTGTGCATCGAGTTCCGCAACCGGACCTGGATGACCCCGGACAACCAGGAGGAAACGCTGGGCTTCCTGGCCGGGCACCGGCTGGCGTATGTGGGCGTGGACATGCCGCAGGGCCACCGCGACTCCATCCCGCCGGTGCTGGCCGCCACCGCGCCCGATCTGGCCGTGGTCCGGATGCACGGCCATTCGGACAGGTGGGAGAGCAAGGACATCCACGAACGGTTCGGCTACCGCTACACCGAGACCGAGCTGAACGAATGGGCACCCAGAGTGGCCGCCCTGGCCGGCGACGCCGAGAACACTCACGTGTTGTTCAACAACTGCTACCGCAACTACGCCCAGGTCAACGCTCAGCGGCTCGCCGAACTCCTTGGCAGCTAAGTGCGCCGGTGGCCTGTCGCCGCGTGCAGGGCCAGAAGCTGCAGTTAGCCAGCGCAAGCGGCATGCTCGCCAGGCTGCTGTACCACGATCTCGCCGATGGCAGTGCCAGGTCTGGATAACCCCGGCAGTGCAGCGCCGGGAGCCGTTGCATGGATGCAATCAGGGCGATGGCATCGGCTGGAGGGTTAGCTATGACGGCCTGGCAGTACGCGCAATTAACGATCACCCGCGACATCCGCACCGGTGAGGTCCACACGATCTTGTGGCGCGGGCCCGGCCAGGGCCTCGGGGAGACCTTCACTGATAGTGGGCAGAGCGTGTTAGAGCTGCTGAACCGGGTGGGCGCCGACGGCTGGGAGCTGGCGGACCGGGAAGAGCGCCAAGACCGCGGCGATGGGCCCAGTTACTGGGATCCCAACTGGGCGGTGACGATCTACACCTTCAAGAACCTGGTCCCGGGCTAGCAAGCTAGACGCCGCCGGGCAGCGTCGCGCCGCTGATGTCCCGGTCATTCCCGGGATGGCCCGGTGCTGAGAGCTGGGGATAGCGATGCTCGTGGAAGAGCGGCCAAGGTCAGCCTGCTTCGGCTTCCCGCTCGGTCACGCGTGCCGGGCGGGGTGAAGGGGCGGCCGTGGCGGTCTGCGGCCTGGTTTCCTGCTCCGGCCCGGGATGCGAATGGGGTTCGGCCTGGCGGCTGGGCTGGATCACCAGGTCGCAGGCGCGCTGCGCCTGGGCGGCGGCGGAGACGACCAGTTTCTTGTCGTCGTTGAGGGCCCGCAGCCAGGAGGCGATGTAGCCGACGGAATTGCTGAACTCGTCGGTTGTGTCGATGCCGGTTTGGGCGCACAAGATCGAGGAGGTCATTTGCGCGACCAGTTCTTCCTTGGCGTAACGCTCTGAGCCGAAGTGGTCGAAGCCGACGATGCCGGGCCGCGCCAGCCGGGACGGGTGCCCGGTGGAGTGCCCGCACTCGTGGAAGGCGGTGGCGTAGTAGCCCTCGGGGCTGCGGAACTGCTCTGGCCGTGGCAGCCGGATCGTGTCGGTTCGCCAGTTGTAGTCGGCGCGGTCACCGGCCACGTGCCGCAGTTGTGGACCGCCGTGGTGGAGGTAGGCGTCCAGGGCGACCTGCGGCTCGGTGATCTCGGTCAAGCTTCCGGGCTCGGGACAAAACCGCCGGGGCAAGTGATCGGCTTGTTCTGCGTTGAACACCCGGTAATACCGCAGCACCGGCACGGTCCTGGCCGTGGTCTGGCCCGGCTCGGCTTGCTGGTCCGCCTCGCTGGTGTGATCGCCGATCTGGTGCTGCTTGTAAACACGACCGGCGTCGAGTGCTCCCCGCGGCGGACCTGGCCGCCGTGGCCGCTGATCTGCCGGTAGGTGCCCCAGAACGGGCTGGAGTAGCCCTCATCGGCGGCGGTCAGGGCCAGTAAGAACACGTTGACGCCGCGGTAGGGCTGGCCGGTGCTCATCGACCGGGGATGGCCGGTGTGCGCGTGCCAGGGTTTGTGCCAGGGGATGGTGCCGCGTTCCAGGGCGGCGATGATCCGCTCGGTGACCAGCTCGTAGATCCGCTCGCTCATGGCTGTGATCTGTGGCCGGCGGGCGGCGGGGCTGGGGTCATGATGCGTGCCGGGTGAGGAAGGCTTCCAGGTGCTGGCGGGTGATGATGCGCCGGCGACCGACCTTGAGGTAGGCCAGGATCCCGGCGCGCATCTGGTCATAGAGCAGGTCGCGGGACAGCCCGGTGATCGCCGCGGCTTCATCCACGGAGTAGGCGAGCCGGTCGCCGGGCCGGTCACCGGTGCTGCCGGTCATCGGGTCCTCCGTTCCGGTTCCGCCTTGCGGGCCGGGCCGCTGGCAGCCCGCTGGTGCCGGGTATCGGTGAGGGCTCTGCTGTCGGCGGCGGGCGGCCCGACGGCAGGCGGGCCACCTGGTGGGATGTGCCGGGCGCACGCGAGGCGGCGAGCTGGTCGAAGCGCGGGTCCCGGTAGATCCGGCCGCCGAACCTGGTGCGCGTGATGGTCCAGCCGGCCTGGCGGGCTAAGGTGTCCTCGGCCTGCATTCGGCCAGAGATCCGCCGCTGCCACCGCGCGACCCGGGCGGCAGCTCGGGTGGCGAGCCTGGCGCGCGGCAGGCTGGTGATGCTGTGGCTCATCGGCTCGTCCTCTCAGCCCGGCTCCGCCTCGCATGCCGCGGCCCGGGATGGCTCTCTGTGCCGGGGCTCGTCCCCGTCCTGCTCGAGGCCGGGCTGGTGGAGCTGGGTGAGGAGCCAGGCTGCGGCGCGCACCGCCACACAGGGTGCGTGCCGTATCTGGGCGAGCCGGGCCTGCCAACGGTGCTGGGCGCAGATGCCGTTCGCCGAAGGGGCCGGATGCCAACAGCAGCGATCGGCGGTGCACTGGAAGCCGCCGGTCATGACCCGGCCTCCAGTTCCCGCTCCCGGCGGGCACCGATAGCCGGGGCTGCGCGGTAGCCGCGGTGCAAGGCATCTCCTTCGGGGGCCGGGTCGCCGGCCCTGCCCGCGGTCATCCCTGTGCCCATCTGGCGGGGGGCGATCTGGCTGGTGGTGTTGCCTGCCCCGGTAGCGGCGGCGGCACGCTCACCGGATGGCTGGATGAGCGCGCGCGGCGCGATCACATCGAGGCCGGCGATGACGTCTTTCAGCGAGTCTTTGGTGAGCGCGCCGGACTGAGTTGCGCGCAAATAGCGGGCCAGGTGGTCACCGGAAGGGCCGCACCGGGTTCCGGCCCGCGCCGGGCATTCGCAGTCCACCGACCGGGCGGCCTGCGCGTGCTGATCCGCGCGGCGTGCCGCGCCCTCGGCGCGGCCGGCGGTGCCGGTGCTCTGCAGCCCGGTGGAGGGCTGGTTCGCATGATCGGGGGCGGTCCTGGCGGGCTCAGCCTCCACATCCGCCAGCGGCGGGCCGCCCGCCTCGCAGACCTGCTCGCTGGTGGGCTGGCCGGTCTGCGGTGCGGCCCCGGACCGCCGGATCTGGGCGCGTAGCTGCGCGCTTGCCCACGTGGTTGGCCCTTGCTCGGGAGGTGTCTTGATGCTGTGCGCGTCAGTGGCGTCGTTTTCCGGTGGTTGTTTCATGCCAGTGGCCTCCTTTGTCTCGCCTGGATTAGTGCGCGGCGTGACGCCGCATGCGCGGCACCGGCGCGACGCGCCGCCCTGTTCTTCAGCTGCCGCTCGCGTGCGCGGCCACCGGGCCAGGTCCGGACCAGCGTCCAGGTGATCCCGGCCGCCTTGACGACCTGCAACAGCCGCGAGCCCCGGCCCGCCTCGTGCTCGGCGAGCCGCGCCGGGAGATCAGCCGCGGTGCCGGAATAGTGGCGGGCGTGCTTATAGGGCTCGGAGAAATGGAGTAAGTAGCAGGTGTCCGGCTGTCCGGGATCATCGGGTTCCCGTCCGGTGACGCACGGTCTATCCGGGGCCCGCGGGTCTTTGCCTCGGCCCGCGCCGCTGACCGCGGGGGCACCGGGCGGCCGTGTGGAGGGCCAGGCCCCGGCGGGCCCGCCGGTGCTGGCCCACGGATCTTGGTCGTGGCTCATGCGATTCTCTCCCTGGTGGCAGGGGCTGGCGGGCCGGCCATGCCGGTACCGCAGGCGGGCAGCCAGCCATGGGATGGCTGGTAGCCGGGCACATCGAGCTGATCGTCATCGAGGGCGGCGCCGGCGCACCAATCACCGCACCGGGCGCGGCGCCGAACGGCGTTAGCCGCGGCCCGCTCGGCCGCAGTCCGTTCCGGGGCCCGCTTGTCCCACCAGCGGTCATAGACCGCAGCGACGGCTTCGCGCAGGGCCGGGCTGACCGTCTGGGCGTCGCCGCGGACGATCCGCTGGATCATCCGCTCGCTGGTCCCGGTCGCACGGGCCACCCGGGCTGAGCCGTGCCCCATCACCTGCAGGGCCCGCAGCCGCAGCATCGTGCCCCCGGCATCTAGCCGCCTTAGCTGTGGCTGCACCGGCGCGGCTGTCATGATCCCGCCTCCCGGTCGGGCTGGCGGCTGGCGGTATGCCGGGCCCGGTCGCGGCCCAGTAGCTCTTCGGCGAGCTGGTGGCGGGCCTGGGAGCCGGCGGCGAAGCCGTCGAGGATGCCGTGGACATACCCGCGGGTGTCCTGACGGGCCGATAGCCCAGTGTCGTGGCCCAGCGCGAACCCCGCCTCGTACCCGCCGGCCAGGTGCGCCTGGCGTCCCTGCTCGTAGGCGGCGGCCCGCAGCCGCTCATCGTGCTCGCCGCCGTGCCCCACCATCTCGACGACCGCATCGACTGGGTCGCGGCGCACCGCGACGTACTCGCTCTCATCGCCGCTTAAGGCGCCGGCAGGCTCTGGCCGGGCGGCGCGCGGGGCGGGGCCGATGGTCATGACTGTCTCCCGGCGGCGCCGTTGGCCGCGGCGCGGTGCTGGGTGTGGCCGCAGCGGCGGGTTTCGGTCAGCATCTGCCCGGCGAGGGCGGGCAGGATCCGGGTCTGGTATTCGGCCTGGGCCGACAGCACCCCCGGCGTGCGGGTGGCCTGGAGGTAGAGGACCGACCAGAGTTCGGAGGCGATGTCCAGCGCGTACAGGCACAGCGGGTGGTCTTGCCAGCAGGGGCCGAGGTTGGCGGCGAGCTGCCCGTAGCCGGGCCGGTATACCTGCTCCACCCAGCCCGCCAGCTTGTTGAGGGCCTGCTCTCGTTCCGGGCCGTGCAGCTTCCACCAGCGCGGCGCCTGTGGCGGCCGGTAGAACCCCGCCTCCCCCTCCCCCTCGCTGTCGCCGTCGGCGGGGAGGATGGCGGCCAGGCGGATGGTGAGGTCGGCGACCTGCCCGTGCAGGCCCTGCAGGTGGGCGAGGGCTGCGGCCTGGTCCCGGAGGGTGCTGCCGAGGCCGGTGACCAGGCTGCCCAGCTCGGCCAGCCGCTCCCCAACCGCGGCGAAGTGCTCCGCTTCGCGGGCGTCGAGCAGGGCGAGGCGCTCGCCGTGCTCGGCGAGCTGGCGCAGCGCGGCGTCGAAGCCATCCATGCGTGCTAGCTCCAGGGGAACTCGGTGCCGGGCGGGAACGGGTCGGGTGGCAGATCCTCGTCAGCCACTGCCCGCCCGGGCGGCCGCAGAGGCGGTACGGGCTCGGCCTCGGCGGCGGCGGGGGCGGGGGTCAGGGCAGCCGCCTGGCCGCGGCGGCGGGTGCGCCGGTAGGTCTTGTCGTTCCAGGCGGCCGGCAGCCGGGCGATGACTGGGGTGGCGCCGCCGCGGATCACCAGGGCGAACCGGGCGGGCAGCTGGCGGATCATGTCCGCCGTGGCGACCTCATGCCGGGAGGTGTGGTCCTTGCCGTGCTCGGTGAACGCCGCGGTGCCGCACAGCTTGCTGGCCGCCTCCAGGGTGCGGGTGTCGGTGATGCCGGGCAGGAAGCACTTCACGCCGGAGGTGTCCAGCACGACCTGCTTGCCGTGCTCGCCCCACCGGCCGGCCAGTTGCGCCTCGCCATGGGCGACCGAGACGATCTGGATGCCCTTGCCGCCCGAATCCGACAGCCACGCCGGCAGCGGTACCGGGCAGATCTGGGTGACCTCGTCCAGCCCCATCAAAAGCGGCGGGTCCAGCCGGCCCCCGGCCGACGCCTGGCCCACGAGTTCAGCCTGGTAGTGGATCTCGCTGGCCATGGCGGCGAAGAGCGGCGCGACTGGGGCGTCCTCGTGCTCGGAGTCGGCGATCATGTACAGGGTGCCGCGGGCGGCCAGGAACCCCTCGATACTGAACCCCCCGCGGCCCTGGGGCAGGACCGAAGCGGCGAGGGCGGGGTCGGCCATGAACGACAGCGCCCGGCTCATGACCATCCGCACCGTGGATGCGGTCTTCTGCGCCTCCGACCGCAGCTCCGCCAGGGTCATCGCCAATACCCGGCGTCGACCGCTTGCAGGATGTCTTCGGCGGTGCCGGGGTCGGCGCCGGCCACCCACCGCGCCACCGCCCGCATGTCCGCGCCGGCCAGGGCGGCGGCGTGGAAATAGGCCCGCAGATAGTCCGACGCCTTCGCTGACCAGAAGGTGCCGTCCTCGACGCCTTTTTGGGAGACGGCTTGGGCGAAGGCGTCCGCCCGGCGGATCGCCACCGCCTGGGCCTCACAGCCTTGCAGCGGTGACCAGCGGAACGTGGACGGCACGTTGCCGATGGACTGGGGGTTGAACACGTGCACCGGCCCGATGGCGGCGCGGACGCCGGAGGTGAGGGCGAACACGTCGGCCTTGGTGGTGGTGGAGATCACCGGCCCCGGGTAGTGCAAGACGATCGAGGCGAGGAGGGCGGTCTTGTGGGTGCGGGGCGGGGCCATCACCAGCAGGTGCTCTTCCAGCGGCACCGCCAGCTGGTGCCGGTACTGGGCGCGGCCCACCAGCACCGAATGCTCCCGCGGACGCCGCATCCTGTGCCAGGCGCTCAGCGAGGGCCGGACCCGGGCGGATCTGCGGAACGCGGCGCACCGGCCCCACCGCAGCCACAGCTCAAAGCAGGTGGCGTAGCCGCGGCCGGGGTGCAGCCGCAGGTGCAGCCGCAGCCGGGTGTGCCGGACCCGGTGCTGCGGCAGGGCGCGACCGGGCGTGAACGCCCACTTCCCGACGGCCAAGAGAGCCAGGATCACGGCCAGCGCGATGACGATTCTCACGAAGCACCTCCGTCCCGGGCCGCCAGGACCGCCTGGCGCAGCGCGGTGCGGGCTGCCCCGGTGTTCAGGCCCACCTGCGGCGCCAGCGCGGTGCAGATCGGCGACACCTCATGAACCGGGATCTGGGCAAGGGGCCCGTGCCGCTGCTCGGCCAGGGCCAGGAACCGCTGGGTCTTGCTGCCCGGCCGGGAACCCCGCCCGTCACTCCCCTGCCTCGCGGCCGGGCGGCCGACCGTGATCGCCGCCGCCGCCGCGCGGCCGGTCACCGCGCGCCGTCCCGGGGCGACCGGGCACTCGGTCACCACCCAGCGGCGGAACCCGGCCAGCGTCGAGACCGGCGCCAAGGCGAGCCGCAGCCACCACAGCAGCAGGCCACCCACGATCGCCAGCGGCGTGGCCTCCTCCCCGGCCAGCCGCTGGCCCAGTTGCTGCTGGCGGGCGATCGCCCACGCCCGCACCACCCCGATCAGCGTGTCCGAAGCCAGCGCGTAAGCCGTGGGCGGCAGCACCCACACCGCCAGCGCCCGCCACCCCGGCGCCGCCGCTAGGGCGTTCATCGCAACCGACGTGCCGACCGCGGCCACATTCAGCGCCCGCGCCCGCACCGCCCGCCGCCCATGCAAAGCCAGCGCGATCCCCAGCGAGGCGAACACCAGCGCCGCCACATCCGGGATGGCAGCCTGCAGGGCGGCGACTACCGGCGCGTGCTTGTAGCCAGCGACCAGCTGGTACTGCGCCTGGTAACTCACTACTGCCGCGGCCCCGGCTAGCACCGCCAGCCCGGCCATCGCATTCCGCAGCCACGCACCCGACCGGTCCCCCAGATCCCCGGGCCCGCGCCTGGTGCCAGCGATCTCCCCACCGCCATCGGCGAGCACCTGAGCAGCTGGGGCATCCGCGGCAGCCTGTCCCTGCGGCCGCGTGCCGGCCCGCCAATGGCTAGCCGCCGGCGTCAGTTCCGGCAGATAGCTAGCGGCGTACCCGGCGGCCGCACCGACGTCGCCGGCGGATGTGGCCAGATTGCACCGGGCGCTGAGGGCGGTCACAGCTGGGCCCTCCACCACGAGGGCAGCTTCTTGTTCTTGCCGCCGGAGCCGCGGTTGATCAGATCCACCGCGGCCGCGGCCACGCACTGGGCGGTGGCGCTGCCGGTGGACTGGCGCAGCTGCCCGGCCCGGCTGACCAGACCGGACACCCCGCCATGCGCCGACGACAGCCGCTGGATGGCCCGCTGCTCGGACAGCTGGCCGTCGTAGCGCTGGCAGACCAGCCCGATCCCCTCGATGACCGGCCCCTCCAGCCCGGCCGCGCCGTAGGCGTCACGGATGATCCGCAACGCCCGGGACAGCACCGCCGGGCCGCCGCGGGCATGGACCCGGCGCAGCGTGGCGACCGCGCAGATCCCGCCACCCCCGCGGGCGATCCGCAGCCCCAGCGCGCGGACGATCCGGTCCACATCGGCCTCGGCGTCCCGCCCCGCCGCGACGGCGACCTTGAACTTGGCGAACGCGCCGACAGTGAGGGTGTCATTGAGCGCCAAGAACAGCTCGGCTTCGGCCGCCTCGGACAGGCCCTCACAGGTCCAGCACTGGACCTGCTGATCCTCCCACGACCCCAGCCAGCACTTCAGCGCCTCAATCCGGTGCTGCCCGTCGACCAGGTAATACCAGCCGCCGCGGTAACTGACCGTCGGGGTACCCATCTGCTCCACATCGAAGCAGGCGGCCAGCTCGCTGACCCGGGCATGATTGAGGTCCCGCTGGGCCAGCGGGTTCACCCGCATCTGGGTCAGCGGCACCCACCGCAGCCGCGCCATCCGCTCGACCCGGCCCCCGATCGTGCTGTTACCGGTCATCGGATCTGCCCCTTCAGCTGGCGGGCGAACGTGCCCAGCGCCCGGATCGAGCGGGTGATGGAGGCGGCCCACGCGGCGGCCTCGGCCGGGTCGAGCGCGGCCGGGTCGGCGAGCCCGACGCCCAGCGCCAGGCCCTCCAGGGCGTGCACCGTCTCCCGCACAATCCGGCTGGAATCCGGCCGCCGGGTCCGGCCCAGCACCGCATCGGCGCGGATATCGATGCCGTGCTCGCGCGCGAACTGCCGTACCCGGTCCTCGCCGATGCCAAGCTGCTCACCGATCTGGGCCGACGACATGCCACTGGCAGCGAACGCGCCGATCAGCTCCCGGCGGCGCGCCGCCACCTCCGGCGACCGGTCCGCACGGCCCGGGGCCTGCCCGTCCGGTGCCGTCGGGTTGCCGCGCCGCTGGCGGAGCTTGCGCACCATGTTGGCCCGCGACAGGTTCCCCTCCGCCTTTGCTTCGCCGAGGGCGTTCTCAAAGTCGGCGTCGCCGACCCCGTCGGTCATCGCATAGGCGTCGGCGCGCTCGTCACCGTGCCGGAAGAACCCGGCCGGGGAACCCAGATGGTCGCCACGCCGATCACCCGGATTTCCGCCATGAACGCCGGGCGCGCCGCGGCTGCCGCGGTCCCCCCGCCTGGCGATCTGCCCATTGCGCTGACCACGGCGGATCGCCAGCCCGATGCCCCGCTCGGCGCGCCGGACGATCTCCGCCGCCGCGAGCTGAGCGTCCCTGCCGAGCTGCTTTTGCGCGGTGTACACGCGGACCGCCTCGGCTTGGGATTTGATCTCGGCGATCTGCTCGATGCCGCCGCGCGCCAGCGCCTCCTCAAGCCACGCCTTCGCCTGCGCACACGCCGCCACAACAAACCCCGCCGGGTCCGCAGAACGCTCCACGATCTGCGGGTCGGTGGCCAGCGCCAGATCAGCCGCCATCACCCAGCCCTCCCCTCCGTGGGCAACGTTCGACCGAGGCCGGCCACGACGGGGGCGACGATCCGGTTGAGTTCGGCTACGACCACGGCCACCGCCTGCTGCCCGGCGCGATAGCCGGGCTGCAGACGCGGCGGGTGGCTCCGGCAGTGCGGCCGACGACACGGGTGAGCTGCAGATCTCCAACCCTTCGGTCAGCCCCGTGCCGCACGACGAGCAGTCCCACCGCAGCCACGAAGTTGCCGGTCTGGGTCTCGCTCTTGCTGCCCTAGGACAGCCGTGGTCCGGCGTGGCGGAGGCTTCTTCGACACGCCGCTTACGATGCGTTTGTGCCTCAGGACGGTTGGTTACATTGGCTGTGTGGCGCAGCAGCAGTCCCACCGTGTTGCGAGCCGCCGACTTGCCGACGTCCTGCGGACCGAGATCATCAGCGGGGCCTGTCCACCGGGTGCCCGGATACCGTCCTGCCGGCAGCTCCGGGATGCCCATGGGATAGCGATGAACACGGCTCAGGCCGCCGTCCAGATGCTCGCCACCAAGGGACTGGTACAGATCCGGCCGGCTCGCGGCGTGTATGCGCACAACAACACCCGCGACAGTGATGACCATGCGCTGCGCACGCAGCTGGCCGGTCTCCGTGCAGCGCTGCGCCGAGGCAGAGAAGAGCTTGGTGTGGCCGAGAGCATGGTTGCTGTCCTGCTCTCGCGGCTCCCATCCGAGGAGCGGACCCGTTGAGCCGCGGGCAAAAGATCCAGCCCGCCCGGCCAACGTGCATGCACTGGGCTTCACGCCTACAGGCTTGTGTCATGGCGGGCTGCGCACCAGGCAACTTAGATGCAACCACGGTGCAACCACGGTGCAAAACGCCAGGCTGAGGATCTCGTCATGGATGTCATCACCTTATGGACCGGCGCCCGGGCCGACGCTCTCCGCCAAGCGCTGCGCATGACCAACGAGGCCTTCGCAGAACGTCTCGGCGTCGCCGTCCGCACCGTGGCCTACTGGCGGCAACGATCAGGCAGCGTGCCTCAGCCAGCGATGCAGGAAGCGCTGGACACCGCACTGGCGCAAGCATCTGCGCCAGCGCAAGCGCAGTTCTGGCTCATTCTCGCCGAGCGTGAGCAAGCTCCAGCTGGCCCGCAGCCGTGGCTGGCTACCCCTCCACTCCGGGCACCTAGCGGCGGGCCAGCCCGCGGTGAAGCGGGCCCGGGATCACCATGGCTGTCCGGCGAAGAAGGCGCGCGTACCGTGCCAGCCACCGGGGCCAGGCTGGTAGCACCTGGCGATCTGACCAGGGTGCGCAGCATGCGCGCCCACCTGAAAGCCATCGACAACGCCCACGGCGGGGGAGCCGCGCTGCCCATGGCCACCACATACCTGCGCGCCGAGATCCTCCCGCTGCTCGGCGCACGCGACCAAGATCCCGCGACCCACAGCTTCATCGAGGCCACCGCAGAGTACGAGCATGACGTCGGCTGGATGGCATACGACGCTGGCCAGCAGGACCTTGCCACGCACTATTTCGCCACCGCACTGCGCCGGGCCAAGCAGGCGGGGAACCGGCTGCTTGCGGGTCGGCTCCTGGTGGCCATGAGCCACCAGGCCATTCATCTGGGACGCCTGCCGCATGCCATCGAGCTCGTCCAGGCCGCCCGCCGCGTCACTGCGCATGTCGCAACGCCGCGCGCCTTGGCGATGGAGACAGCGATGGAGGCATGCGCGCACGCCGCCGCAGGTGACGCCCGGCAGTGTCACCGTGCGCTTGATGACGCCGCTAACGCCGTGATCTTGATCAGTGCCAGCGGCCAGACTGATCCCGAATCGCTCGACTTCGACGAAGGCGGCTTCTGGGGCCATTCCGCCCGCGCCTACCGCGACCTTGGAGAGTTGAGCCAGGCCGAAGAGGCGGCCCAAAAGTCGGTCGCGCTCTGCCTACCAGGTCATAGCCGTACTCGCGCGCAGCGCAACACCATCCGGGCCACCGCTCACCTGCGCATGGGTGAGCTGGAGGCAGCCGTCGCCGCCGCAGAGCAAGTCGTCCGCGAAGCATGGAACCTGCACTCTGGCCACGTACTTGGCGAGGTCGCGCAGCTGGCCGCCTCGGTCGCGCCGTTCAGGACGCCCGTAGCCAGCGATTTCCTCGACCAGGCCCGCCAGTTGCTCGCTGCGCGCGGGCAGCCTGCCAAGCAGCAGCCGGCACGCTAGCCCGTCGCGACTATCTGGAAGGCCTCAGCTAGCCTCCCATCAGCCAGCCCAGCGCCTGCCGTGTTCTGGGCGATTCGCTCCCGCAGCCTCTTGGGCAGCGACTCTGGATCCCTGATCTGGCTGGCGTGCGCCCGCACCGCCGCGACCTTGCGGTCAAATGTCTCGGTGATGTCAACGTAGTGATTGACTTCTCGCTCCGGGCTGTTGATCAGCCACACCTCTCGCACCGTCCACGGCTCCAGCCCTTCCTCCTCCCGCAGCTGGGCGAGCGCGAACCGATTGCTGGCATCCGGATAGATCGCCGCCAGCGCGGCCGCTCCTGTCGCGAGATGATCAGGGTGGCAGCTGCGGAACCGCCGCCAGTTCCACTCCGGGCTCCAGGTCACGACCCGCTGCGGACGCACCTGCCGGATCACCCGGACCAGATTCTCATGCAACTCGTGACGCTCATCCAGCAGGTTCTGCTCGCCAAGACCGAAGAACTTGACCTCGCTCACGCCCAGCAACTTAGCCGCCTGCCGCTGCTCCGCGCGGCGGATGCGGGGGATCTCGCCGCGAGCAACGCCCGGATCGAAACCGCCACCACTCCCGTCGGTCAAGACACAGTAAGTCACCTGGACGCCCTTATCCGTCCAGTGTGCGATCGTGCCGCCCACCCAGAACTCGGCATCATCAGGATGCGCGATGATCGCCAGCGCGCGCTCAACCTCCCGGTCGGGCAGGCCCAGCACCGCTCACCTCCGAGTAGCTGGGTCTAATGTCCGCGACTGTAACGCCAGCGGCCACGTCTCATTCTCCGCGACGTGCCGTGCACGCCGCGCTGCCGGGTGCCGGAGGTCGTCGAGCTGCTGCTCAGCCCGACCCTCAGCACACCATCCGTCACCAGGAAGGTAGAGGACGCGACGGCGGGTCTGTCTCGCGGCCAGCGAATGTCCGGGATTGCGAGAGATCCGTTGGTGACCGCGCAGAGTGAGAAATCAGCAATCACCATCGAGCCGTACGAGAGACAGATCGCCGAATCGGCGCTCAACTGGGTGAGTGCGGGCGGGCGTTTCCAGCCACGCAGAAGGCCGATTCGGTGCGGGTCGCCGTAAACGGTCTGGCCGCGATCACGCTCTTGGTCCGCGGATTTATCCGCAAGCTGCCCCATGATCTGGCGGTCAGAAGCGGTGGCGTGTGTGGCTGAAGTTGCCCTTGCCAAAGGCGAGGATCTTGGTGGGTGTTACCGAGAAGACTAGGGCCACACCGCCGTCTTCGTGGTCAAAAGTACCGTTGCGGACCTGGTAGTGCCATCGTCCGTCCCACTTCGCGGTCCACGCCGCTGCGAGGCGTTCGAGCGTGTCGTCGTCGGTGACCTGGACGGCGTCACCCTCGACC
>DASYQM010000157.1:0-2528 GCA_036005525.1 Streptosporangiaceae bacterium | reverse complement strand
GAGGGCCTGTCTCCCTCCACCGGGCACCTGACCTTCAACCCCACACGAAGCCGCGGGCTGGGCGCCGACGACATGCTGGTCACCCGGGCAGGCCTGTGGATCGCCAGCGACAACTTCCAGGGCTCCAGCAGCTGCGGCGGCGTCTCCGGCCACGCCGGAATCTGCTTCCTCCCCTATTCCTGAGGACTGGCAACGAACCGGCGCCTCGGGCCGCTTGGCGAAAGCCGGTACTCCTCCCCCAGGCGGTCCAGAAACATGGCTTGGCTCGCTAGAGCGTGTCCCGTGGATCATGGGACGGGATCGCGTAGCCAGATCCTGATGGAAGCAAGGTCAACGGTGCCCTGGTAGATGAGTTCTCGTTTGTCATGGCGGGTGGCCACGGCACGGAACTGCTTGAGCTGGCCGAAGCGCTCGACGTACCCGGTCACCGGGGAGCAGGCGGACCCGGACAGCAGCTAGGCCACGGCCTGCCGCATCCAAGCGCTGGACCTGGGGCCAGGCGGGGGCGGGCCCAGCCCCAGGCGGCGGGCGTCAAAAGGACGCTACGCCCGCTGGCACGGCGACACGCGGCCTTTGCCGCGCCTTTACCTGCCCTTTCTGAGGCTTCACAGCCGATCACAGTTCGTGGCCGTAAGGCGACGAAAGCGCATGGGCCAGGCAGCAACGAACCCCCCGGGCTGCGGCCCGCGCCAAGCCCCCACCCCACGGAGCCCTCCAGCTCCACGCGCTGGCGCGGGCCGCAGCCGTCCTCAGCACCCTGCGTCATCCTCTCCACCCGCACTGGGTCCCTGGCGAACATCGCCGCCATCATCGCTCGGGAGAATCCGCCGCGACCGGAGGTGAACCCGCCGGCCCCCCTGGGCGTCCCATAACCCCAGCACATCGCAGGAGCCCGCGGCCCGCCGGGGGAGCGGCGGCGCGGGCTCCTCTCGGGTCACGCGGCAGGGAATTCCGGAAGAAACCCGCGTGACCACCCAGACAGCCGACGACGCGCGACGGCCGTCATATACCGTCACCGGCAGCGATCCCCATTCCGTTACGCACGCTGCCGCATGCCGTCCGGCCGGACGGAGGCCTTCGCGGAACATAGCCCACTTGGGGGATGGACGTTGGCCGGGCTTTGCGACAGTCTGTTCGGGTTGGGGGTGGTTTGCTGGCGTGGCCCGGGCTGACCCGTGCTCTGGCGCCGCGTTGAGTCGCCAGGGAGCTGATCGGCACAGATCGGGCCTGTGGCCACCAGCGGGCCGGGCATTGTTTGGGGGCAACGATGCGGTCGTTGGAGCATGAGAACCCGCCGCTGGCTGGTCAGGCGGATCACGCCAGGACGGTGGCGGTACACGGCGGCGCAGCGGGGCGCCCTATTCCGGTGACTGGGGCCGGCGCGGCGAGTTCGGCCTTGGCTGGCCCGGCTGCCGCGCGGGCGGTGGCTGGCCGGGATGCCGCCGCTGCGACGGTGGCGCTCTACACCGCGTATTACCGGCCGCTGGTGCGGTTGGCGGTGCTGCTGGTGCGTGATGTGGGGACGGCGGAGGACGTGGTGCAGGACGCCTTCATCGCGATGCACGCCAACTGGCGCAGGCTCCGGGGCCGCGGCAGCGCAGCCTGGTATCTGCGGCAGTGCGTGGTTAACCGGTCCCGTTCGGTGCTGCGGCACCGGAGAGTCGCCGAGCGGCAGGCGCCGCAGCCGATACCGAATATGCCAAGTGCGGAGGAGGTGGCGTTTGAGCGGCTGGAGCGCTCGGCGGTGATCGCCGCGTTGCTCAGGCTTGCCCCGCGCCAGCGCGAGGCGATCGTGCTGCGCTATTACGCGGATCTGTCCGGGCCTCAGATCGCCGCGGTGATGGGGATCAGCCTGGGCGCCGTCAAGTGCCACACCAGCCGGGCCTTGTCGGCGCTGCGCAGCATGCTCACCTATGAGGCATTAGCCAGCCCCATGGTGGCAACAGCGCGTTCTGAGATCTCCGCGTCCACGGCACCTGTGTGCGATGCCGCTAGGCGGCGCGCGGCCCATCCAGGGCTTCCTGGGCCTGTGAGCAGTACCTGAGAACCGGGCCGAGCCACAGCCCCACCGCTAGCGAAACACCGGACCAGGCGACAAGGCCGATCGGCACCCACCACCATGCGTTCATGTCCGCCTCCCTCGGCTGGCGGCGCTCACATGCCGGACGTTTACCGTCCTCTTATGGTCCCATTGCCCGGCGGCCCCGTCGGCCTTTCAAGGAAAGGGTCCGCCCATGGGCCCTACGTCCCCGGCTTGTGCCGCGGCCGGTACCACACCGACCGGCACTTAGGCGCCGCGTTGCAGAACACCGCCCTATGCCCAGCCGGGCTGCCTGCCCGGCCCCACGCCACCTTCCCGCCACTGACCCGTGGGCGGGGCCAGTGGGGCTCTGGCCAGGCTCTGGCCTCTTAAGCCGCCGGTGCTGCCGAGCGGGTGCATGGGTTAACGGCATCTCAGGTCTGGGCGTATCCGGATCGTGCGGCGGCGAGGACCAGGCCGTGATCCAGCGGGGCCATCTGGACAATCG
>DASYQM010000156.1:0-4882 GCA_036005525.1 Streptosporangiaceae bacterium | reverse complement strand
CGAATCGAAGGGGAATCTCATGAGATGGCGGCGTGGGCGCCGCCGGGTCGCGGCGCAGGACGCGCCCAGGGTCATCGTCGTTGGCGCGGGCTTTGCCGGCCTCGCGGCGGTCGCCGAGCTGGTTCGCGCGGGCATGCGGGTCATGCTGATCGACCGCAACGTCTACAGCACCTTCCAGCCACTGCTGTACCAGGTCGCGACCGGCGGGCTGAATCCCGGCGACATCGCCTATCCCACCCGGGCCTTCACCCGCAGGCAGGGTGCCCGGTTCCGGCCCGGAGAGCTGACCAGGGTGGACGCGGCGGCGCGGCGTATCACGCTGGCCGACGGCGGGCAATACGAGTACGACTACCTCATCCTGGCGACGGGCGTCTCGGCCGCGTATTACGGCGTGACCGGTGCCGCCGAGCACACCGTCGGCCTGTACACCCGCCGGGACGCGGTAACGCTGCGGAACCACATCATGTCCCGGCTGGAGCGCCTGGACATCAACGCCCCCGGCAAGGACGTGAACTTCACCGTCGTCGGCGGCGGGGCGACCGGCGTGGAACTGGCCGGGGCCCTGGCCGAGCTGCGCGCGACCGCACTCGACGCCGCGTTCCCCGAGGTCGACCTGTCGGATGTGCATATCAGGCTGGTCGAACAGGCGCCGGTCCTGCTCGCGCCGTTCCACCCGGCGCTGCAGGAGTACGCCCGACGGGAGCTGGCTGACCGCGGGGTGGAGATCCGCCTGTCCACCGCGATCCGCGAGGTCACCCCGGACCGCGTGCTGCTGGCCGACGGCGAGGACCTGCCCAGTGACGTCACCATCTGGGCGGCTGGGGTCGCCGCCCCGGCCATCGTCGGCCAGTGGGGCCTGCGCCAGGGGCGGGGCGGCCGCATCCTGGCCGGCCCCGACCTCTTGGTCCACGGCCAGGACCGGGTGTTCGCGGCGGGGGACATCGCCCTCGTCGACGGGCTCCCGCTGCCCCAGCTCGCACAGCCCGCCATCCAGTCCGGGCGGCACGCCGCCCGGCAGGTGGCGCGGCTGGTCACAGGACTCCCGGCCATCCCGCTCGCCTACCACGACAAGGGCATCATGGCGACGGTCGGGCGCCGCAGCGCGGTCGTCCAGCTGCCGCACGGCGTGCGGGTGCGCGGGACGCTGGCCTGGCTGGCCTGGCTCGGCCTGCACCTGGTCACGCTCCTCGGTGGCCGCAACCGGCTGTCGGCGCTGCTCAACCTGTCGTGGCGCTACCTGAGCTGGGCCCGTGGCGGGGGCGTCATCGTCGGCGATGACCCGCCCGGGCCGCCCCGCCTGGCGGGCCCGGCGGGCCTGGCCCGGGATGATGCCGGGGAGTAAGCCCGGCGCGTGACGCGGCGGCGGCCCGGAAGCAGCCACCGCCCTCACGGCCCGGAAGCAGCCACTGCCACACGGCCCGCATTGCTGGCTGCTTACTATGAACCGTGCCCACAGAGAACACCGGCGCCCCTCCGGAACAGATCGACGCCGGCATGCTCGTCCTGCGCCGGCTGCGCGCGACCGACGTCGGCGAGATCGCGGCCGCCGTCAGTTCCGGCATGGAGCACCTGCGCCCCTGGATGCCGTGGGCGACGCCGGAGGCGGCGGACCCGCGGACCCAGCGGGCGCGGGTGGCCGAAGCCGACGAGATGTGGGCGGCGGGCACCGATTACATCTACTCGGTGTTCACCGCCGACGAGGGAGTGCTGGCCGGGGCCATCGGGCTGCACCGGCGAGTGGGCGACGGGGGCATCGAGATCGGCTATTGGATCGCCGAGCGGCAGACCCGCCGTGGCTTCGCGACGGCCGCGGCCGAGGCCCTGACCTCGGTCGCCCTCGCGCTCCCCGGGGTGAGGCGGGTCGAGATCCATTGCGACGAGGCCAACACCGCCAGCGCCGCCATCCCCCGCAAGCTCGGCTACCGGCTGGACCGGGTGATCGCACACGAGCCGGAGGCACCGGGGGAAAGCGGGCGCCGCATGATCTGGGTGCGGGAAGCGTCCGGGTGAGCGCGGCTGGACGCGACTGGCACGCCTGGCATGACGCCTATGACGATCCCGGCTCGTCGCTGGCGCGGCGGCTGGCGGTGGTGCGGGCGCGGATCGCCGACACACTGGACGCCGCGCCGCCCGGCCCGTTGCGCGCCGTCAGCATGTGCGCGGGCCAGGGCCGCGACCTGATCCCGGTGCTCGCGAGCCACCCGCGCGGGCCGGACGTCACCGCCCGGCTGGTGGAGCTTGACCCGGCGCTGGCCGCCATGGCCCGCCGGTCGGCCGCCGGCGCCGGGCTGCCCGGTGTCGAGGTGGTGACCGGGGATGCCTCGCTGACCGACGCCTACGCCGGCCAAGTCCCCGCCGACCTCGTGCTGGCGTGCGGGGTGTTCGGCAACATCAGTGACTCAGACATCCGGCGCACGGTCGGTTGCTGTGCCCAGCTGTGCGCGACGGGCGGGATCGCCCTGTGGACGCGCAAGCGGACGCCGCCGGATCTGGTGCCACAGATCTGCGACTGGTTCGGCCAGGAGGGCTTCGAGCTGAACTGGCTGTCCGATCCGGCGGCGGGGTTCGGGGTCGGCGTGCACCGGTTCACGGCGCGGCCCCGGCCGCTCGCGGCCGGCCTGCGCATGTTCAGCTTTGCCGAAGAAGCGCGGTAACCCCCGTCAGCAGGCGAGGGCCGGGTAGCGGATCATGCCGAGGCGGCATATCCGGCTGGTCTTGAGAATGAGCTCCCGCGCGGCGGGGGGCTTCGCCGACGCGTGGGCCGGACGCTGCGCGCCGGAGAGCCCGGCGGCGATCATGATCCCGCACACCATGGCGCTCAGCGCGGCCGGCAGCAGCAACAGCGCACGGACCCGCGAGGCGGGCCTGCGGGCGATCCGCCGGATCAGGCTCCGGAACGCAGCCAGCGCGTCGGCCACCGGCCGGGTCGGCACTGCCTCGAACCAGGGCATCGCCTCGCCCGTGGTCAGCCGGGTGAAGATCCCGAACAGGGACCGCAAACGGGGATCGGAACCGGTGAGCCCGCCCTCGATCTCTCTCAGTTTCCGCTGCTGACGGGCGGGCAGGCTCATCGTGACCTCACAATTTACGCGTCGTTGTCCGTTTCTGTGCGGCTAGGTTACCGCCCGTGAACGGCGCGTATGTGCCCGGTTGCGGCATTGCGCGTCTCGCGCCCACCGCCAGCGGGCCGCACGTCAGCCGCGGCCAGGCGGCGCAGGCCCATGCGCCGCCGACGCCGGCCCGCTGACCAGCATCCACGGCAGCAGATCCGCGGCCGTCATCATGCTGGCCGTCAGTGGCCGCAGCACCGTGCCGGGCAGGATACGGGCGGTGCTGGAAGCGATCACCCGGCCGTTGCCGCTGACCAGCATGGCCGGCCGGCCGGACCGGCCGAGCAGGGACAGCTTGGGCAGCAGCATCCGCTCCACCTCGCCGGCCAGGATGTCCGCGCCGGCCACGCCGACGAACCTGCCCTCGTCCGTCACCGGGACCGACACCGTGAACGTGTACTCGTGGGTGCAGATGTAGTCCACGTACGGCCCGGCTATGCATGGCTGCCCGGTCCGGGCGGGCTCGCGGTACCACTCGGTGGTGGTGTAGTCGTAGAACTCGGCCGACCCCGGGTCGAGGTCGACCTCCAGGTGCCCCGGCCCGGTCCCGCGGTCCGCCCACCACCAGTCGATGCATCGTGGCACATCCATCAGCGCGCCCGGTGCCAGCACCACTCCCGCGCCCGCCGCGAACCCGCGGTGGCGCGCCACCAGTGGGCGGAGCGCAGACAGGTCGGCGCGGCGCAGCGGATTCCGGCCGGACCTGGCCGCCGCCGCCAGGGCGGTCATCGCCGCCCCCACCTCCATTACGGAACCCAGCACCCGCCCGATCGCGGCGGTGATGTCGGCGAGCAGGTGCTCGCCCTCCCGGCGGGCGGCTGGCCCGGCGGTTGCCCGCACGGTGTCATCGCTGGTGCAGGCTGAGCCGCAGTTCCAGCAGCCGGCCCGTCTCCGCCGCCACGTGCCGCTCTGCGAGCTCCCGCGCCCGCTCGGGCGCACGGGCCTCGATGGCGTCGATCAGGAGGTCGTGGTCCCGGGTCGCCGGTGTCACGTCCCCGCCCTCGATCGGCAGCCAGACCAGGTCACCGATCTCGGACCACAGGTCCATCTCCGCGCGGGTGAGCCTCGGGGACTGGGCCGTAGCAGCGATCTCGATGTGCAGCCGCGCGTCGGCCCGCCGGCGGTCGGTCAGGGCGGTCGCCCCGCGGAGCCGTTCGGCATGCTCCCTGAGTGTGGTGATGTCGGAGGCGAGCGCACGCTCGGCGGCCAGCCGGGCGGCGGTGCCGGCGACGGCGGCCCGGTGATCGCCGATATCGCGGAGCTCATGCAGGGACAGCAGCCGGAGCGGGCGCTCCAGCCGGCCGGGGTCGTCGGGGACCCGGACGAACGATCCGCCGCCGCGCCCGCGCCGGGTCTCGACCAGGCCCATCGTCCGGAGCGTGGCGAGCGCCTCGCGGAGGGTGACGGTCGAGACGCCGAGCTGCCCGGCCAGCTGGCTTTCGGCCGGGAGGCGCTCGCCGTCGAGCAGCAGGCCCAGCCGGATCGCCTGGGCCAGCCGCCGGGTCACAGTATCGGCACGACCGCCGGCGTCGAGCGGCGTGAACAAGGTGCGTGCGCGTACCGTCGTAAGCGCAGGTGGTGCCACAAATGCCCCCTCCCGCGGACCCGGGTGCGCGCGCCTTTGCATGTACTTGACACAAACATCTGATCCTGTAGGTTATCGGAATCGTCGATCCCCGGGCTGCGGTTCGCGCACGGGGTCGTTCATGCATGACGAAGGGCACGGGTGAGCGAGACGGCGATGGGCAGGCAGGAAGCAGCGTCGGCCAGCC
>DASYQM010000155.1:0-20402 GCA_036005525.1 Streptosporangiaceae bacterium | reverse complement strand
CTCCCGGAACCCCCGCCGCTGCGCCAGCGAGCCGAACAGGTCATCAAACCGGGCCGCATACCCCTCCAGCGGGCCCGCCGCCGCGGGACAGGGCTGGCGTCGCGTCATCATTCATCCTTGAGCACCTCACGCCACTACCCCCGGCATACCGCCAACACGCTCCAGAGTCAACAAACTACCGTTAGGTGCACATCTGAGCTGCATCAAGGTCATGATCACGCGCTAAGGGGGGTGGCCGTCTGCCACGATCACGGCAATGCAAAGGGACGCCGCTATGCGGCGTCCCGGTCGGTTGTGACGTGCGAGATGTGTCAGGTGAGCGCGGGTTCGCGCTCGCGGCCGGCGACGATGAGCTCGTGACCGACACCGGCGGAAAGCACGTCGTTCGCTTCCTGAAGCCTGGCGAGCTCGGCCTCCAGGTCCTGCACGCGCCGCTGGAGGCGGCGCATTTCAGAGAGCATGCGGGGATCAGGCCCGCCGACGTGGCCGAGGATAGCCTTCGCCATTGTAGTGGGTCCTCCACACTGAGTGACCAGAGTGGGCGCACACGCGAAGACACGCATAAGTGCGCGCAAGGTGACCTCTTAAGGATCGCACTCCGGCGGGTATCCGGTCAAGTTGAACGATCTTGCTGGTCACGGCCGCCGGCGCGGCGGGGCCGCCGGCGCGGCGGGGCCGCCGACGGGGGCGCGGCTGGCAGGCCGGGCAGCTGTAGGCGGACCTGTTCATGAACGGATCCCGGCGGACGGGCGTCCCGCAGCGCGGGCACGGCTCGCCCTCACGGCCATAGACCGCGAGTGACCGGCCGAAGTACCCGCTTTCCCCGTTGACGTTGACGTACAGGCTGTCGAACGAGGTGCCGCCCGCGGTCAGCGCCTCGCCCAGCACCTCCCGCACGGCGGCCAGCACCCGGGCGGCGTCGGCCCGGCTGAGCGCCGCGGCGGGCCTCGCCCAGTGCAGCTTCGCCCGCCAGAGGGCCTCGTCGGCGTAGATGTTGCCGATGCCGCTCACCAGCGACTGGTCGAGCAGCGCGCGCTTGATGGCGGTGCGGCGGGAGCGCAGGCGGCCGATGACGGCCGCCTCGTCGAAGTCGGGCCCCATCGGGTCGGGGGCGATGTGAGCGATCATCGACGGCAGGACCGCCCCGCCCACCACGAACGCCATATGGCCGAACGTCCGCTGGTCGGTGAATCTCAGATCGGGCCCGGAGTCGGTGAAGGTGAAGCGGACCCGGACGTGGGGCGAGACGGGCCGCGCCGGATCACCCAGCAGCAGCTGACCGCTCATGCCGAGGTGAGCGAGCAGGGCGTCCTCGGCGGCCGACCGGGCGCTCAGCGTCCTTTCCACCACCGGCAGCCACAGGTACTTGCCCCGCCGGCCGGTGCCGGTGACAGTGAGCCCGGAGACGGCCGCGGAGAAGTCGCCGGGGCCGGCCACGTGCCGCCGGACCGCGCGGGGATGCAGCACCTGGGCAGAGCTGATGGTGCGGCCGACGACGTGCCGTTCCAGGCCCCTGCGCACGACCTCGACCTCGGGTAGCTCCGGCACTAGGGTGATTCCCGGCCGGCGCCCGCTCCGTGGTCCGCCGCGCCCCGCTCACCCGGGCCGTTGCCGCCCGCATGATGACGCCCCGCGTGGGCGGTGCCACGATCACCCGCGTCGTTGCCCGCTCCATTGCCGCGTGGGCCGGTGCCCGCGCCGTTACCCTCTGGGGCGGCGCCGGGATCACGCCCCGCGCCATGCTGATCGCCGGGCCGGGCACTGGCGGGCCCCGGAGCGCCCGCGCCTGGGCCCACTGTGCCTGCGACTGGGCTCACCGCGCCTGCGCCTGGGCTCGCCGCGCCTGCGCCTGGGCTCGCCGCGCCCGCGCCGGGAGCCGCGGCATCCGCGCCGGACCCGGCTTCGTCAGCCTGGACCCCTGCTTCACCGTTGCTGATCGCGCTCCAGGCGGCCTCGGCCGCGTGCTGTTCGGCTTCCTTCTTGGAGCGCCCCGTCCCTGAGCCATACACGCGCCCGCCGACCCGCACCAGCGCCTGGAACGACTTCTGGTGATCGGGGCCGCTCTCGTCGACCTGGTACTCCGGTACACCCAGGACACTGGCGGCGGTCAGTTCCTGCAGCGAGGTCTTCCAGTCCAGGCCGGCTCCGAGCCGGGCCGAACGGGCGATCACCGGGTCGAAGAGCTGGTGCACGAGCACGTCCGCGGCGTCCAGGCCTCGCTCGATGTAAACGGCGCCGATCACCGCCTCCAGCGTGTCGGCGAGGATAGATGCCTTGTCGCGCCCGCCGGTGCCTTCCTCGCCCCTGCCGAGCCGGACGTAGTCCCCCAGGTGCAGCCCACGCGCCACGTCAGCCAGCGCCCGCATGTTCACCACGGCCGCGCGCAGCTTGGCGAGGTGACCCTCGGGCAGATCGGGATACTCGCGGAAAAGCGCGTCGGTTACCACCAGCCCGAGCACGGCATCGCCGAGAAACTCCAGCCGCTCATTGGTCGGCAAGCCACCGTTTTCATAGGCAAACGACCGGTGTGTGAGCGCACGCTCGAGCAACGCAGGGCTAAGGCCCGCGTCAAGGACCTGCAGCAGAGCATCGACCGGAGACTGGTTGCCCCGTCCCTCGTGCTCGGCAGCGCCTTTCATGCTGTCCTCCTCCCCCAGGACCGTCTGGGGGTGCCCGCCAGCCGCACGGCTCACGCCGAGCACCAGGCGGATCCGCCCGCACTGCGCGTCAGGAAGGTGTGATCACCTGACGGCGGTTGTACGTACCGCAGGTCGGGCAAGCGGTGTGGGGCAGCTTGGGATCGCGGCATTGCGAGCAGCGCACCAGCACGGGGGCCGTGGCTTTCCACTGCGCCCGCCGCGACCTGGTGTTGCTTCGCGACATCCTCCGCTTAGGGACGGCCACGTCCACTCTCCTCACACGTCTCCGGCACAGGCTGGCCGACCGGTTCTGCCTGCGTCATCCGCTGCCACAGCCCCGCCCATCGGGGGTCAATGGCACTCTCGTGCCCATGTTCCGGGCCCGCCTGGGCGAGCAACGCTCCGCACTCGACGCACAGGCCAGGACAATCCTGGCGGCAAAGCGGCGCGAGTGGGAGCGCGAGCACCAAGGCATCACGAAGTACCGGCTCAAGGTCGAGCAGGTCCCCATCCAGAGAGTACCCGTCCTCATCCACGTCACCGGCACCTTGCTCATAACTGAACAATTCCCGGCACCGGACCTCGATCGTCTGGGCCACCGGTTCCAGGCACCGGGCGCACTCGCCGGCGACCGGGGCCACCGCCGTCACGGTGACCAGCACGCCCTCGCTCACCGACTCCAGCGTGGCGTCTAGCCGGAGGTCCGCGCCCTCCGGGACGCGGGCCAGGCCAGTGTGCAGGTCCGCGGGGGCAGGCACGGTCCGGGTTTCGGTGCGTGCCGACCCCGGGCGCCGGGGAAGGGTCCGTGTATCAAACACCAGTGGCCCACCGGGGTTGCGACGGGCCGTGGACGTCCTGCGGGAATATGGCATGGCAACATAGGTATCGGGCGGATTCGGAATCGCCAGCTTACCCAGTGGGCTGGCGGAATCCCAACTCATGGCAGGCCGGCCGCCGCTCTCGCTCATGGCAGGTCGGCCGCCGCCCTCGCTCATGGCGGGCCGGCCGCCGCCCAATGCTCATGGCGGGTCGGCTTCGGCCGGTACACCCGGCAGCTCTCAGGATTGCGCGAGCCGCGCCAGCAGCCGCCCGTGCACCTGCTCCGGCACCAGCGACGTCACGTCCCCGCCGTACTTGGCGATCTCCTTGACCAGGCTGGACCGCAGGAAGGAATAGAGCGGGTTGGCGGTCATGAACAGCGTCTCGACCTCGGCGAGACGGTAGTTCATCTGCGCCATCTCCATCTCGTACTCGAAGTCACTGACCGCGCGCAGGCCCTTCACGATCGCGGAGACGCCACGGGCGCGGCAGAAATCAACCAGCAGCCCGGTGAATTTGTCCACGCTGACGTTGGGCAAGTCGGCCGTCACTTCCCGCAGCATCGCGAGCCGCTCCTCGACGGTGAACAGCCCTTCCTTCGCCAGGTTCGCGCCGACCACCACAAGTACCTCGTCATGGAGCCGGGCTGCCCGGCGGATGATGTCAAGATGCCCGTTGGTCACGGGGTCGAACGAGCCTGGGCAGACGACACGGCGCACGCGGTCACGCCCTTCCCTTACGACGCTTCAGCTGCGGCGAGACCGTACCAGAAGGTCGCCTCGCCGTACCGACGGGACCTGTCCGGGATATACCCTCCCGGCCATGCCAGTGCCCCGGAGCGCGTGGCACGCTCGACCGCCACCAGCGCGCCCGGCTTCAGCCACCCCCGGCCAGTGAGCGCGGCCAGCATCTCGGTGACCTCGGCGCCGGATGCCGCATAGGGGGGATCGGCCACCACCAGGTCAACGGCGGGCTCATCCCCCCGGCCGCGGCGCAGGAACCGCTCCACCCGGTCGCAGACGACTTCCACACCGGGCAGCGCGACCACCGCCACATTGGCCCGGATGACCCGGGCCACCCGCGCGTCCGACTCGACGAACACCACCCGGGCGGCGCCGCGCGAAAGCGCCTCCAGGCCCACCGCCCCCGACCCGGCGAACAGGTCCAGGACCCGTGCCCCGTACAGCGGGCCATGGATCGCGGCCACGGTTGCGAACAGCCCCTCTCTGGCCCGGTCACTCGTCGGCCGGGTCACCGTCCCCTTCGGGACCGCCAACCGCCGCCCGCGCGCGGCTCCCGCGATGATCCGCGTCACCGCCACTCCCGGCCGCTCACGGCGCCCCGCCCATGCTTCCCCGGGAACCCGGTGTCACGCCTTTTCCAGGAACTCGGCCTGCTCTTCGTCGAGCAGCGAGCCGATCGCCGCCGCGAGCACCGGGTGGGCGGCCAGTTCCGGGTCGGCGTCCACCAGGGCGGTTGCCTCCTCCCTCGCCTGCCCGATCAGTGTCTCGTCGCTGAGCAGCGTGAGCAGCTTGAGGCTCCGTTTCCGGCCCGCCTGCGCCGCGCCGAGCACGTCGCCTTCCCGGCGCTGCTCCAGATCCAGCCGCGACAGCCGGAACCCGTCCAGGGTGCTGGCCACGGCCTCGAGCCTGTCCCGCGCCTTGGTACCCTCGGCGGCCTCGGTGACGAGCAGGCACAATCCCGGCTCACTGCCGCGGCCGACGCGGCCACGCAGCTGGTGCAGCTGGGACACGCCGAACCTGTCCGCGTCCATGACGACCATCGCGGTGGCGTTGGGCACGTCGACCCCGACCTCGACCACCGTCGTCGCCACCAGCACGTCGGCGAGCCCGTCGGCGAAGGCGCGCATCGCCGCGTCCTTCTCCTCCGTTGGCAGCCGCCCGTGCAGCACCCGCAGGCGCAGGCCTGCCAGCGGGCCCTCGGCCAGCGCGGGCGCCATGTCGAGCACGGCCAGCGGTGGCCTGCGCGGGCTCCAGTCCTCCTCGTCCTCCCCCAGGCCCACCTCAGGGTCGTCGGTATCCGCGTGCGGGGGGCCATCCGTTTTGCCGCCTGGTATTGAGGGGTCGTCCCCGCCGATCCGGGGGCAGACGACATAGGCCTGGCGCCCCGCGCTCACCTCTTCCCGGATGCGCTCCCACGCCCGGGCCAGGTAGTGGGGCTTGGCGGCCGCCGGCACCACATGGGTGGCGATCGGCGAGCGGCCCGCCGGCAGTTCGGTCAGCGTGGAGGTATCCAGGTCGCCGTAGACGGTCATGGCGACCGTGCGCGGGATCGGGGTCGCGGTCATCACCAGCACGTGCGGGGGTGCTCCCTGGGCCTTCTCCCGCAGTGCGTCCCGCTGCTCCACCCCGAACCGGTGCTGCTCGTCGATCACGACCATGCCCAGGTCGGCGAACTGCACGTGCTCGGTGAGCAGCGCATGGGTGCCGATCACGATCCCCGCCGCGCCGGACGCCGCGTCCAGCAGCGCCTCGCGGCGGGCCGCCGCTCCCTGCGAGCCGGTCAGCAGCGCGACCCGCGTCGCCTGGTCCGCGCCGTCCAGCCGCCCTGCCTGGCCGAACGGGCCGAGCAGCTCGGTGACCGACCGGTAGTGCTGCTGCGCGAGGACCTCGGTAGGGGCGAGCAGTGCAGCCTGGCCGCCGGCGTCGATCACCTGCAGCATCGCCCGTACGGCGATCACTGTCTTGCCGGAGCCAACCTCGCCCTGCAGCAGCCGGTGCATGGGATGCGCGCGGGCCAGGTCGCCGGCGATCGTCCCGCCCGCGTCCCGCTGGCCCTTGGTGAGGCTGAACGGAAGCCGCCCGTCGAACGCGTCAAGAAGGCCGCCCGCCCGCTCCGGGCGGGCAGTGGCCGGCAGGGCCGCCGCGGCCCGGCGGCGCTGGGCCAGCACGGCCTGCAGGACAAAGGCCTCGTCCCACTTGAGCCGGACCCGGGCGCGGTCGGCTTCGGCCATGTCGGCCGGGCGGTGAATGCCCCGCAGCGCGGTCGCGAGCCCGTCCAGCCGGTGCCGCTGGCGCAGCGCCTCCGGGAGCGGATCGTCGACCTCGTCCAGGGTGTCGAGCACGACCCGCACGCACTTCTCGATGTCCCAGGAGGAGAACTCCCTGGTCGCCGGGTACACCGGGATCAGCTCGGCGGCGTATTCCGCGGCCTTGCCGACGTCTTCGGCGCCGAGGAGCTTGAACTCCGGATGGGCGAGCTGCCGTTTGCCGGCGAAGGTGGACACCTTTCCGGCGAACATGCCATGGCGGCCCGGGCTCAGCTGGCGTTCCCAGAACTCGACCTTGTTGAAGAAGGTCAGCGCCAGCCTTGCGCTGCCGTCGGTCACCGTCACCTCGAGCAGCCTGCCGCGGCGTGATTGCATCCGGCGCGATGTGACTTTCGCGACCTGGGCGAAGACCGTCACCTGCTCGCCGTCTTGCAGCGACGCCAGATCGGTCAGGTCACCGCGGCGGACATAGCGGCGCGGGTAGTGGCGCAGCAGGTCGCCCGTGGTGCGCAGGCCGAACGCCTTCTCCGCCCTGGTGGCAGCCTTGCCCCCCACGACGCCGCGCAGCGGTTCTTCCAGGCTCACCATGGCCTCCCAGGATAGGCGGCCGGGCGGGCAGAAAGGCGGCGGCTTGCGGCCCTGCCATGCGCGTGGCGGGCTCCGGTTCGCCCCGGGGGCACGGAGTCGGATATCCTTCGACGGCTGGCCCTGGCGGGCGCCTGGGCGGCAACCAGCCTCCCCAACACATCAACGGAGCGAACCCGTGGCTGCTGTCTGCGACATCTGCGGCAAGGGGCCGGGCTTCGGCAACAGGGTCTCCCACTCACACCGCCGCACCCCCCGCCGCTGGAACCCCAACATCCAGGTGGTGCACGCCACGGTCAACGGGACGCCCAAGCGGCTGCACGTATGCACGTCCTGCATCAAGGCCGGGAAGGTCACCCGCTGACGCCACGGCACCGCCAGCCGTGATCCGCCGGCGCGGTCTGCCGCGCCAGCCGTCAGCCCGGCCCGGAAGCCTGCGCTCACCCGGCCCGGAAGCCCAGGTTCATGAAACCCCCTGGCCTCAGGTCGGCTCTCCGGCTCACCCGGCTCTCCGGCTTACCGGGTTCTCCAGCTGGGGATGTCTTCCCGCTGCTGCGGTTCAAGGACCCTGCTCGTCAGGCACGCCTGGCCGTCGAAGGCACACCCGGAGGGCGGCCCGGGCGGCCCGGACACCGCGAGGACAACCCGGACGCTGTCGCCCCCACCGCCGGTCTGCCCGGGCGCGGAGTCCGGCGTCACAAGGACCGCATGATCGCCGCTGGGAGTCCACCGGCCGCCCCAGACGCCGATGATATGGGCCGAGCTGTAGCTAAGGCGCAGCTGCCAGTTCGCTGGTACCCGCCCGCCAGGACCGGTGATCGTGATTTCCCCGATGAACTCACCCTGCCATTGACGTATTGTCTGGTACTGCATGACCGGCCGCTGCCCGCTGGCAGGCGCCCCGACCACGCCGGGAGCGGACGAGGCCGGCAGATCCGGGTCCTCCAGGGCGGGCGACGGCGTCGCCAAGCGCCGGCCGGGGCTGGTCGTCGCCAGGCCCCCGTCGCCCGGACTGCCGCTAACGCAGCCCTTGACCCGGCAGGGTTGCCCACCTGTCGGCGGCGTCCCACCGTAGCTGATGATGGTCCTGGTCATGGGGTAGGCCAGTACGGCCGCGATGACGATACCCAGGCCGGCCGCGAACGTCGGAGTCACCAGGACCCGGCGCACGGCAGGGCTGAAGTACCTAGCCCTCGCCCGGGTGGCCTCGGACCGCCTGCGGCGGCTTGGCGCCTGGTGCCGAGGCGCCGGCCTCTTACGGTGTCGTGACATGAGGGGGAGTCGCTGCCGTGCGTTCCGCTTGAGTTAAGAAGCTTTGAGTTAGGAAGCTCAATGTAATCCATCCCACAGTTGATGAGATAGAGATGGGAATCTCAGATGAAGTGATCCCAACCGGGCCGGCCCTGGAAGGGCCGGCCATTCACGCTGACTCCCTGCCCTTCGGTTACACGCCCGATCACCTGCCAGCGCGCCGGGAGCGTGGCACCAGGCGGGAACGTGGCCGCCAGCGCGTGATCCTCGCCGCCGGTCAGCATCCACACGAGCGGGCGGGCCGACCCGCCATCCTGCCAGCCCTGCCCGGCTGGCCCGGATCGCTCGGCTGGCCCGGCGGGAGCGGATCGCTCGGCTGGCCCGGATCGCTCGGCTGGCCCGGATTGCTCGGCTGGCCCGGATCGCTCGGCTGGCCCGGATCGCTCGGCTGACCCGGCGGGGCCGGACGCGCCGAGCCCCGCCGCGGCCGCGAGCAGGTCGTCGCCGGGCTCCAGGCGGGCCGTGTCGATGTCGATGAGCACGCCGCTGGCCTGTGCCACGTGGCCCACGTCGGCCACCAGCCCGTCGCTGATGTCGATCATCGACGTGGCCCCGAGCGCCGCGGCCTCCGGCCCGGCGTGGTACGGCGGGCGTGGCCACCGGTAGGCCGCCACTAGCGCCGCCGGCTCGGCCAGGCCGGCGCCGAGGAGCGCCAGGCCGGCCGCCGCGTGCCCCAGCACGCCCGCGAAGGCCAGCACGTCACCCGGCCGGGCGCCGGCCCGCGTCACCGGCTCGCGGCCCGCCAGGTCCCCCAGAGCGGTGACCGCGAGCATGATCGCGTCCGCGCTGGAGACGTCCCCGCCGATCACGGTCGCGCCAGTGCGTGCGCACTCGGCCGCCATTCCGGAGACGAAGTCCCGCGCCCAGGCGACGGGAAGGTCCGCCGGCGCCGCCAGCCCGACCAGCAGAGCGACCGGCGTGGCGCCCATCGCCGCCACGTCAGCCAGGTTGCGCGCCGCCGCCTTCCCGCCGATATCGGCCGGCGCCGACCAGTCGCGGCGGAAATGCCGCGCTTCCACCAGGAGATCCATGGTGGCCACCACGCGGCCATCCGGGGCGGCCAGCACCGCCGCGTCATCGCCAACCCCGACGACCGTTCTCCCACCCCGCGGGAGCTGGGCCGTGATGGCCGCGATGAGCCCGAACTCACCCAGGTCCCCGACGGTCACCGCACCTCCCGCGGTGGCATGTGGCGCCGCTACGGCCGCCGGCCGCCTCCCAGAGACCCGGCTACAGGACTGCCGGATCCGGCACCCTGCTGCCGGTGCCTCTAGGGTAGCGTTGCCTTTCCGGATCTACCCGGGAGGACCGCATGGTGCAGGCGTACATCCTCGTTCAGACAGAGGTCGGAAAGGCCGCTGAAGTCGCCCTTCACATCGGCGAAATCTCCGGGGTGACCCAGGCGGAGGACGTCACCGGTCCCTATGACGTCATCGTCCGCGCCGAGGCCGAGAACGTTGACGATCTCGGGCGTCTGGTGGTGGCGCAGATCCAGGCCGTCTCCGGGATCACCAGAACCCTGACCTGCCCCATCGTGCACATTTAACGCCGGGCCCGCGCTGGCCTGGATTGACAAGGCTTGCCCGCCAGCCCGCGCCGCCTTCCTGCTTGCCCGCTGTGCCCGCCTTCTTGACGATCATGACTTTGGTGGCGCTCCGGGCCCGCCAAGCTCATGGGCACGGCCCGGGGCCGCCAGCCGCGCGGCGAGCGCGGCAGTGCGGGTCCCCAGCCCCAGCTCCCCGGCCCCGCGCAGGTCCGCGGGCTCGTCGACGTCCCTCCGGAGGCCGCGCAGGCCGGGCTGGGCCAGTTCCACCGCGCCAGCGGCCCGGTGACGGGCTGCGGACCGGGGGCCGAATCTCGGCCGGAACACGGTTCCCGGGCGCGCGGTGTACAGGGTGGTCCCGGATCCGGCGGAGTCCGGCACGAACGCCTGCGGCCATCGCGCCGCGGCGCGCAGGGCACTGCTCAGCTCGCTAGGGTGCAGGGCGGGAAGGTCGGCGGCGAGGCCGCCGATCCCGGACCGCGGCCAGCGGGACCCGGCGTGCGCGGCCCCGTGGCGCAGCGCCTGGTTGAGCCCCCGCCCCGGCTCGTCCGGGACGATCACGGCGCCGAGCCCGGCCAGCACCTCCGCCGCCCGCGGATCGTCGGTGACCACGATCACCCTGCCCACCCGGGGTGACGCCAGCGCGGCCGCCACTGTGTCCGCCGCCATCGCGAGCGCGAGCGCGGGCCGGTCCGGCCCGGCGAGCGCGGCCAGGCGCGTCTTGGCATGGGCAAGTACCTTGACGGGGATGACCAGGGACCACGGGAACGGATTCGCGGTGGGCGGCGCGGGCATACCGTGATCCTGCCTCGACACCGGGGCGCGTCAACCGGGAGACTGGCCAGATGACGATGGGGAGACGGCGCGGATGAGCGAGCGGGCGGACCTGGGATACTCACCAGCCTGGCGCCGCGGCACGGAGATTGTCCTGCCACCGCTCATCCGGGCGGCGATGAAACGCGACTGGCACGGCCAGGAGTACATCCCACGCGAGGGCGGCGTGATCATCGCCCCGAACCACCTGTCCTACGCCGACTGGGCCGCCATCGCCCTGTTCGCCTACCAGGCGGGCCGCTACCCGGCGTTCCTCATCAAGTCGCCCGTGTTCGACGTGAAGCTCATCGGGCCGTTCCTGCGCGCCGTCGGCCAGCTGCCTGTGAACCGCGGCCAGATCGACGCGGCGCTGGTGCTCAAGGACGCGGAGCGGAGCCTGCGCGCGGGGGAATGCCTCATCGTCTACCCGGAGGGGACCGCCACCCGGGACCCGGCGCTGTGGCCGATGGTGGCTAGGACTGGCGTTGCCAGGCTCGCGCTGGTCACCGGCGCCCCCGTGATCCCGGTCGCCCACTGGGGCGCACAGGTCATCCTGCCGTACGGGAGCAAGAAGCCCCATCTGGTACCACGCCACCTGGTGAAGATGCTGGCCGGCCCGCCCGTGGACCTGTCCGGCTACGCGGGCAAGCCGCTGGACAGGGAGGTGCTGCGGGCCGCCACCGCCGCGGTCATGGCCGACATCACCGGCCTGCTCGCGCAGCTGCGCGGCGAGCCGGCGCCGACCGTGCCCTTCGATCCCGCCGCCGCCCGCCGCGCCAGGGCAAAGCCGGGCGGCCAAACGGAGCCACCCGGCGACGGCCAGTCCCGGAAGGCGGCGCCGGCGTGAGCGCCGCCGTCATGGGCGCTGGCATGTGGGGCACGACCTTTGCGCAGGTGCTCTGCGACGCGGGGACCCCGGCGGTGCTCTGGGGCCGCAGGCAGGAGCTGACCGAGGCGATCAACGAGCGTCATGAGAACCCCGACTACCTGCCGGGGATCACGCTGACCAGCGCGCTCCGGGCGACCTGCGACCCGGCGGCCGCGCTGCACGGCACCGACCTGGTCGTGCTGGCCGTGCCGGCCCAGACGCTACGCCAGAACCTGGCCAGCTGGGCCGCGCTGCTGCCGCCCGGCGCGCTGCTCGTCAGCCTGATGAAGGGCATCGAGAACGGCACCCACCTGCGGATGAGCGAGGTGATCGCCGAGGTCACCGGCGCCGGGCCGGACCGAATCGCGGTGATCAGCGGCCCGAACCTCGCCAGGGAGATCGCCGCCCGCCAGTACGCGGCGACCGTGGTCGCCTGCACCGACGACGCCATGGCCAAGAGCCTGCAGCAGGCCTGCCACACGCCGTACTTCCGGCCCTACACCAACCCGGATGTGATCGGCTCCGAGCTCGGTGGCGCCGTCAAGAACGTGATCGCGCTCGCGGTCGGCATCTCGGTCGGCATGGGGCTGGGGGACAACACCCGGGCCATGCTCATCACCCGGGGCCTGGCCGAGATCGCCCGGCTCGGCGCGGCGCTCGGCGCCGACCAGCACACCTTCGCCGGCCTGGCCGGGATGGGCGATCTGGTCGCCACGTGCAGCTCGCCGCTGTCACGGAACCGCACCTTCGGCGAGAACCTGGGCCGCGGCATGAAGCTCGCCGACGCGGCGGCGAGCGCGTCGCAGGTGACCGAGGGCGTGAAGTCGGCCGGGCCCGTGCTGGAGCTGGCCCGCGCCCATCGCGTGGAGATGCCGATCACCGAGGTGGTGGCGGGAGTTACCCAGGGCCGGATCGGGGTGGCGGAGGCCGCCATGCTGCTGGCCTCACGCTCGGCCAAGCCGGAGCGCTACGGAGTCTGACGCTGCCGCCGACGTCGCACCCCGAGAGGAGAACGACACTGAACCAGCAACGGAAGATCAGGGTGGCGGTCGTGTTCGGCGGGCGGAGCTCGGAGCACGCGGTGTCGTGCCTGGGCGCCGGGCATGTGCTCGCGGCGCTCGACCGTGACCGTTACGAGGTCGTGCCGGTGGGCATCGCCCGCGACGGCCGCTGGATCCTGGCCCCGGATGACCCGGGCCGGCTGGCGATCACGGGAGGCGAGCTGCCGTCCGTGGAGGCCATGGCCGCCCCCGGCACCGAGATCGCCGCCCGTCTCGACCCGGCAACGCGCGGCCTCGTGGTCACGGCCCCGGGCGATGTGCCGCACAGCCTCGGCGAGGTCGACGTGGTGCTGCCGCTGCTGCACGGCGCGTACGGCGAGGACGGCACGCTCCAGGGCCTGCTGGAGATGGCGGGCGCCAGGTACGCGGGGGCCGGGGTTTTCGCCAGCGCGGCCGGCATGGACAAGGAGTACATGAAGCTGATCTTCGCCGCGCGCGGCCTGCCCGTCGAGCGTTACGTGGTCGTCCGCGACCGTGACTGGCGCCAGCACGATACGGACAGCGCACCCCGGGCCGCGGCCACGCCCGAGCGCAAACGGGTGCTGGACGAGATCGGCGAGCTTGGCTGGCCGGTCTTCGTCAAGCCCGCGCGCGGCGGGTCCAGCATCGGCACGACCCGCGTGCCCGATCCGGCCGGGCTGGAGGAGGCGATCGAGATCGCGCGCGAGCACGACCCGAAGGTGCTCGTGGAGGCGGCGGTGCCGGGCATGGAGATCGAGTGCGCCGTGCTCGAGGGCGTCTCGGGCGGCCCGCCGGATGCGAGCATCCCGGCCCAGGTGCTGATCGGCGGGGACGCCGAGTTCTACGACTTCCAGGCGAAATACCTGGAGGCGGACACGGCGATGGCCATCCCGCCGCCGATCGGCAGCGACGCCATCGAGGAGGTCAGGCGGCTGGCGTGCGCGGCTTTCGACGCGCTCTCCTGCGAGGGCCTGGCCCGGGTCGACTTCTTCTACACCCCCCAGGGCCGGATCGTCCTCAACGAGATCAACACAATGCCCGGCATGACCTCGGCGTCGGCGTTCCCGCTCATGTGGGAGGCGACCGGGCTGACGCTCCCGCAGCTGTGGGACCGGATCATCCAGACCGCGCTGCGGAAGCGGCCGGGATTGCGCTGAGAGCTGGGCGGCTCCGAGAGCCGGGCCGTGCCGAAGGCCAGTGTCACGCGCCCGCCACCCGGAAGAGACCCGATCATGCAGGCCACAGTCCGCAGCTTCGACCCCGCGACGCGGTCGGGAAGCGTGTTCCTCGATGACGGGACCGTCGCCAGTTTCGGCCCCGCGGCCTTCGCCGGCTCGGGCCTGCGGCTGCTGCGCCCCGGCCAGCGGGTGGCCATCGGATGTGACCCCGGCGGCGCGATCGTCAGCCTGACGCTGGCCACGCTCCCCACCGAGGATGCGGCGGAGGACGCGAACTAGGCGGCGGAGGGCGCGAACTAGGCGGCGGGAGGGCGCAGACTAAACGGTCATCCGGCAACCGGGAGCCAGGCCGGCCGCTCACGCTCATAACGGGTGATGTCGTCGGCGTACCGGAGGGTCAGCGAAATGTCGTCGAGGCCTTCCATCAGCCGCCAGCGGGTGTAGTCGTTGATCTGCAGCGGGACGGCGGGCAGCGGCGGCTCCCCGGCCGCCCCCTCGACCCTGACCTCGCGCGCGGCCAGGTCCACCGTGATCCGCAGGGCGGGGTCGGCCTCGATCGCGTCCTGGAGTGAGCTGACGGCGTCGGCCGGCAAGAGCACGGGGAGGAAGCCCTCCTGTATCGAGTTGTTGTAGAAGATGTCCCCGAACCGGGCGGAGATGACGGCCCGGAACCCGTGGTCGGCGAGCGCCCACACGGCGTGCTGGCGGGACGACCCGATTCCGAAATCAGGGCCGGCGACGAGGATGGTCGCGCCCTGCGATTCCGGGCGGTTGAGGACGAAGGCGGGGTCGGCCCGCCAGGCGGCGAACAGCCCGTCCCCGAAGCCGATCCGGCTGACCCGCTTCAGGTAATCGGAGGGGATGATCTGGTCGGTGTCGACGTTGCTGCGCCGCAGCGACACACCGCGGCCGGTATGGGTGGTGAAGGGCTCCATCTGCCTATCTCCGGTTGTCGGTGCAGGCGGTCACAGATCCGCGGGGGCCGTCAGCTTGCCGGTCACCGCCGTGGCGGCGGCGACCTGTGGTGACACCAGGTGCGTGCGCGCGCCATCGCCCTGCCGGCCCTCGAAGTTGCGGTTGGAGGTCGATGCGCTGCGCTCACCACGCGCCATCGTGTCCGGGTTCATACCCAGGCACATCGAGCAGCCGGCAGAGCGCCACTGCGCTCCGGCTTCGGTGAACACCTCGGCCAGGCCTTCCTGCTCGGCGGCGGCCTTGACCGCCATCGAACCGGGTACGACCAGCATCCGGACCCCGCTGGCCACCGTCCGGCCTCGCAGCACCTCGGCTGCGGCCCGCAGGTCCTCCAGCCGGCCGTTGGTGCACGACCCCACGAACACCGTGTCCACCGCGACGTCGGTGAGGGGGGTGCCGGGGGCCAGGTCCATGTAGGCGAGGGCGCGCTGTGCCGAGGCCCGCGCGGCCGGGTCGGGCATCGCGTCCGGGTCGGGCACCACCGACCCCAGCGGGCCGGCCTGTGCCGGGTTGGTCCCCCACGTCACGAACGGGGTGAGGGCTGCCGCGTCGAGTGTCACCTCACGGTCGAAGACCGCGTCGGGATCGGTCGGCAGCGACCGCCAGTACTCGAGTGCCACGTCCCACGCATCCTCTTGCGGGGCATGGGGCCGGCCGCGCAGGTAGCGGAAGGTCGTCTCGTCGGGCGCGATGAGGCCGGCCCGCGCGCCGGCCTCGATGGACATGTTGCAGACGGTCATCCGGCCTTCCATGGACAGCGCCGCGATCGCGTCTCCCCGGTACTCGATGACGTGGCCGGTGCCGCCGCCGGTGCCGATCTCCGCGATGACCGCCAGGATCAGGTCCTTCGCTGCTACCCCGTACGGCAGCTCGCCGGTCACGTTCACGGCCATGTCGGCGGGCCTGGCCTGCGGCAGCGTCTGGGTGGCGAGCACGTGCCCGACCTCGCTGGTGCCGATACCGAAGGCGAGCGCGCCGAAGGCGCCGTGGGTGCTGGTGTGGGAGTCGCCGCAGACAATCGTCAGGCCGGGCTGTGTCAGCCCCTGCTGTGGGCCGATGACGTGGACGATCCCCTGCCCCGCGTCTCCCATGGGATACAGCCGGATGCCGAAATCGGCGCAGTTCTTGCGCAGCGTCTCCACCTGGACCCGCGACACAGGGTCGGTCACCGGGCTCGCCGGGCCGCGCAGCGGCGTGTCCGGGCCGGTGATCCCGGTGGTCGGCACGTTGTGGTCCTCGGTCGCGACCGTCAGGTCGGGCCGGCGGACCGGCCGGCCCGCCATCCGGAGGCCGTCGAACGCCTGTGGGCTGGTCACCTCGTGCACCAGGTGGAGATCGATGTAGAGCAGGTCAGGCTCGCCTTCGGCGCTCCGCACCACATGGGCGTCCCAGATCTTGCGTGCCAGTGTGCGCCCCATCAGCGTTCACCTCTCACGGATCGCGTCTGGCCATCTTGCGTCTCGCATACCGAGACGGCAATATCGGACCATGGACAACTCTAGCGGAGTCGGGGTCCTGGACAAGACGGTGGCGGTACTTACCACCCTCGAATCTGGTCCGGCCTCGCTCGCCCAGCTGGTGACCGCCACCGGCCTGGCCCGCCCGACCGCGCACCGGATCGCCGTCGCGCTGGAGCGGCACCGCATGGTCACCCGGGATTCCCAGGGGCGCTTCGTGCTGGGCCCCAGGATCGCCGAGCTCGCCACCGCCGCCGGCGAGGACAGGCTCCTCGCCATCGCCCAGCCCATCCTGATCCAGCTGCGGGACCTGACCGGGGAGAGCGCGCAGCTGTACCGACGCCAGGGCAGCTCGCGGATCTGTGTCGCGGCGGCGGAACGCGCGACCGGGCTCCGCGACACCGTCCCGGTCGGGTCCGTGCTGCCCATGAGCGCCGGCTCGGCCGCACAGGTCCTGCTGGCGTGGGAGGAACCGGAACGGGTGAACCAGGGCCTGAAGGGGGCCCGGTTCACGGCCACCTCCCTGGCCCAGGTCCGGCGCCGCGGCTGGGCGGCGAGCGTCGCCGAGCGTGAGGCCGGAGTGGCGTCGGTGTCCGCACCGGTCCGCGGCCAGGGCGGCAAGATCATCGCCGCCATCTCGGTCTCCGGGCCCATTGAGCGCCTGACGCGGTCACCGGGCAGGCTGCACTCCGCCGCGGTCGTCTCCGCAGGGGAGAAGATCAGCGCACTGCTATGGCGCAGTTCCTTATCGCTATCGCCTGCCTCGGCCCGAGATCGTTATCGCCTGCCCCGGCTACACAAAGGTCATGATCACAATTGAGGTTCGGGCGGCGTGCCGATCCCGACGGCCCAGACCACGGCCGCCACTCGGGGGTGCCTCGGTGACGCCCCGTTTCGGCGTGTGCACACTGAAGCTGTGCCTATCATGACCGCACGCCCCGCTAATGACGGGACGTCCGGCTGCTCATCTCGTTGCCTGGCTGCGACGCTGCCCTCCAGGCGACGCCCGCGGAATATATAGAGGTCGCGCCAATGAAAGTCGCTGTCGTGAAGGAGACCGCGCCCGGCGAACGCCGGGTCGCCCTTGTTCCCGAGATGATCAGCCGGCTGCGGGGCGCCGGTCTCGACGTGCTGGTGGAGTCCGGCGCGGGCGACAGCGCCTGGTTCGACGACGCGGCCTACGCCCAGGCCGACGCCACGATCGTGACCAGGCAGGAGCTAGCCTCCGCCGCGGACATCATCCTGACGGTCACCAAACCCGACGACGCCCTGCTCGGCGAGCTGACATCGGGGCAGGCGGTGATCGGCATGCTCAACCCCCTCGCCGACCCTGCCCTTGCGGCCGACCTCGCCCGCAAGGGCGTGACGGCGATCAGCCTCGACGGGATCCCCCGTACGCTCTCCAAGACACAGCCGATGGACGCCCTCAGCTCACAGGCGAACATCGCCGGCTACAAGGCGGCGCTGGTGGCGGCCGCCGCGTTCGGCCGGTTCTTCCCCATGCTCATCACCGCAGCCGGCACCGCACGGCCGGCGAAGGTCCTGGTGCTGGGCACCGGCGTGGCGGGCCTGCAGGCCATCGGGACAGCCCACCGGCTCGGGGCGGTGGTCTCCGGCTACGACGTGCGCCCGTCGAGCAAGACCGAGGTGGAGTCGCTCGGCGCCACCTTTGTCGAGCTGACGTCGGTCGGCCCGGCGTCCGGCGAGGGCGGCTACGCGCGCGCCCTCACCGAGGACGAGCGGCAGGCACAGCAGGCCGAGCTGGTCGGTCACATCGCCCGTCACGACGTGGTCATCACGACCGCACAGGTCCCAGGGCGCCGGCCACCGCTGCTGCTCACCGAGGACGCGATCAAGGCGATGGCGGCCGGGTCGGTGGTGGTGGACATCGCGGCGGGGCCGCTCGGCGGGAACGTGGCCGGGTCGGTGCCGGGCGAGACGGTCGTGACCGGGAACGGGGTGACCGTGATCGGCGCGAGCAACCTGCCCGCCAGCATGCCGACCGCCGCCTCGGCCGCCTACGCGCGCAACGTCTCCACGCTGCTGCTCCACATGGTGGCCGACGGCGCCCTTGCCATCGATCCCGGCGACGACATCCAGGCCGGGGTCGTCATCACGCACGGCGGGTCGGTGATCCATCCGGCCACCGCCGCTCTGCTCGCCGACCAGCCCGCTGGAGGTACCTCCCAGTGACCGCCGCGCTGCTCACCGACATCACCATCTTCGTGCTGGCCCTGCTGGTGGGCTTCGAGGTCATCAGCAAGGTGCCCGCCACCCTGCACACGCCGCTGATGTCGGCCGCCAACTCGATCCACGGCATCATCCTGGTGGGTGCCATGCTCATCGCCGCCGCTGCGAACAACGCGGTCGGCTACGCCCTGGCATTCGTCGCCGCCGCGTTCGCCGCCATGAACGTGGTCGGCGGGTACGTGGTCACCGGGCGGATGCTCAAGATGTTCCGGCGCCGGCCGGCCCCGGTCCCGGCCGGGCAAGCCGGGCAGGCCACCCAGGCCGGGCGCGCCACCCAGGCCGTACCAGCCGCCCATGCAAGGCAGGCCACGCCGGACGGGCAGGCCACGCCGGACGGGCAGGCCGGCCAGGCGGGCCAGCCGAGCCAGCTTGGCGGCGGCGGGACCCGGTCATGAGCGCCTTCGACTGGATCATCCAGCTGGTCTACGTGGCCGCGGCCAGCTGCTTCGTGCTCGGCCTGCACCTGATGAACACCCCGGCCACCGCGCGGCGGGGGAACCAGCTGTCCACCGGTGGCATGGTGACCGCCGTGGCGGCCACGCTCGCCATCATCATCCACGCCGGGATCATCAGCGTGACCGGCTGGATCATCATGCTGACCGGCGCGCTGCTCGGCGCCGCCGCCGGGCTTTACAGCGCCCGGACCGTGCAGATGACCGCCATGCCGCAGCTGGTCAGCATCTTCAACGCGGTCGGCGGCGGCGCGGCCGCGCTGGTGGCCATTCACGACTACATCGGCCTGGCGGGCGCCGCCACTGGCGTGCCCGGGTCGACCACCGTGACCACCCTGCTCGACGTGATGATCGGCGCGGTGACCTTCTCCGGGTCGATCATCGCCGCCGGGAAGCTGCAGGGGTTCATCAACGGGGCGCCGATCATTTTCCCGGGCTCGCGGCTGGTCAACACCGGCGCGGCTCTGGTCGGCATCGGCGCCGCCGTCTACCTGATCGTCACCCCGAGCGTTGCGGTGCTGCTGATCGTCATCCTCGCCGCGCTCGTGTTCGGCGTGACGATGGTGCTGCCGATCGGCGGCGCGGACATGCCGGTGGTTATCTCGTTGCTGAACGCCTTCACCGGCACCGCGGTCGCCATGGCCGGCTTCGTCATCGGCAACTGGGCCCTGATCATCGCCGGGGCGCTGGTCGGCGCGTCCGGTGGCATCCTGACCAAGCTGATGGCCGACGCCATGAACCGGTCGCTGCGCAACATCATGATCGGCGGGTTCGGCACCGGGGATAGTGCCGTGGCGGTGGAGGGCCCGGGCGGGGACGTGCGGCCGATCGCCGCCGACGATGCCGCCATCCAGCTCGCCTACGCGCAGAAGATCATCATCGTGCCCGGCTACGGCCTCGCCGCCGCCCAGGCCCAGCACCAGCTGGCCGAGCTCGCCTCAGAGCTGGAGAAGCACGGGATCGAGGTCAGCTACGCCATCCACCCGGTGGCTGGCCGGATGCCCGGCCACATGAACGTGCTGCTGGCCGAGGCCAACGTCCCCTACCCGCTGCTCAAGGAGATGGACGAGATCAACCCAGAGTTCCCCCGGGCCGACGTGGCGCTGGTGGTCGGCGCAAACGACGTCACCAACCCGGCCGCCCGGCGCCCGGGCACCGCGATCTCCGGCATGCCGATCCTCGACGTGGACCAGGCCAAGAGCATCATCGTGATCAAGCGGTCGATGGCGTCCGGCTACGCGGGCATCGACAACGAGCTGTACGTCGACCCCAAGACCAGCATGTACTTCGCGGACGCCAAGAAGGCCCTGACCGAGCTGACCGCCGCCGTCAAGACCCTGGTCGGCTGACCGCGGGGTCACCTGGCCCACCCGCGCCACCTGACCCACCCCGGTGCGCCGCGAACTCCTCGAAGGCGGCATAGGCGCGCGGTCCGTACACGGTGCCGGGACCGCCGTTCATAAGGATGGCCACGCCCATT
>DASYQM010000154.1:0-14286 GCA_036005525.1 Streptosporangiaceae bacterium | reverse complement strand
GCCCACCTGCACGGGCTCAACGCGAGCCGGGCCTGGTGCTGGCGGCGAATCGCGGAGTCGCTTCCTGCCGGGGACCCACCCGTGGAGCCTGCGGAGGCGGCCGCGCGGACCCACGCCGACGCCGCGCTGCCGCACGTCATCGGCGACGACTACATGGTTGAGCACTGGCTCGCCTGCTACGCCGTGCTGCTGCTCAGCTGAGAGCGAGCGGCGCCGGGCGCGGGCCGCCGCCCCGGACGCCGGGTGGTGCGCCAGGTCCTGGTCAGCCCACTCGCGGTTCCCGCCAGCGATTGGTGATCGGCAGGCGGCGGTCGCGGCCGAAGTTGCGGGGGGTGATCTTCGGGCCCGGCGGGTACTGGCGCCGCTTGTACTCGGCGTGATCCACCATCGCGATGACCCGGTCCACCAGGGCTGGGTCGTGCCCGGCGGCGACGAGCTCCGCCGCTCCCATGTCCTCGACGATGTAGTCGTCGAGGACGGCGTCAAGCACCGCGTAGTCGGGCAGCGTGTCGGTGTCGAGCTGGCCGGGGGCGAGCTCGGCGCTCGGTGGTTTGAGGATCGAGTTCTCCGGGATGGGCGGGTCCTGCCCGCGCCCGGCGGCGTCCTCGTTGCGCCAGCGCGCCAGCTCCCAGACCAGCGTTTTCGGCACATCCTTGATCGGCGCGAACCCGCCGGCCGAGTCGCCGTACAGGGTCGAGTACCCGGTGGCGATCTCGCTCTTGTTGCCGGTCGTCAGCACCAGATGGCCGCCGGCGTTGGACAGCGACATGAGGATGACGCCGCGCACGCGCGCCTGAAGGTTCTCCGCGGCCAGTCCCGTCACCTGAAGGTCGGCCTGGAACGCGTCCACCATCGGCTGGATCGGCACCGTGCGCACGTGCAGGCCCTGCCTCTTGACGAGGTCCTCGGCGTCGGCTACCGAGTGCCCGGAGGAATATTCGCTCGGCATCAGCGCCACGTGCACCAGGTCGGGACCTATCGCGTCGGCCGCGATGGTGGCGGTCAGCGCGGAGTCGATCCCGCCGGACAGGCCGAGGATCACCGACCGGAAGCTGTTCTTGCGCACGTAGTCCCGCACCCCGGTCACCAGGGCCGCATAGACCTCGGCCAGCGGCGCCAGCCGCGGCCACAGCAGGCCGGGGTCCGGCGCGGCGGGATCGGCGGGCGGCGCGGAATCCACCAGCAGTGCGGGGTCCACGGGCACGGTGACCCGGTGGATCGTCATCGTCGTGCCGTCGTGGCCGTCGGCGGGTGTGTCTTCCGGCAGGGCGCCCGGGCCGGCCGCCGGCAGGTTAAGGTCCGCGACGACCAGCGCCTCCTCGAACTGCGGCCCACGGGCCAGCAGCCGGCCGGCGGCGTCCACGATGATGGAGTCCCCGTCGAAGACGAGCTCGTCCTGGCCGCCCATCATGTTCACGTAGGCCAGGGTGGCGCCCGCTTCGCGGGCGCGGCGCACGCACAGCTCCAGCCTCGCGTCGCCTTTGCCGCGCTCGTAGGGAGAGGCGTTCGGGACGACGAGCAGCGCCGCCCCCGCCCGCCGGGTGACCGCCACCGGGCCGCCGTCCTGCCACAGGTCCTCGCAGATGGCGGTGGCCACGTCCACGGCGGGCTCCGCCTGCCCGGGCTCCCCGCACGGGAGACGGAACACCGGCAGCCGGTCGCCGGGCAGGAAGTAGCGGTACTCGTCGAACACGCCGTAGTTGGGCAGGTGATGCTTGGCCGAGGTGACCAGCACCCGGCCACCGTGCAGCAGCGCCGCCGCGTTCTGCGCGCCTTCGGCCGGCTGGCCGTACCGCGACGGCAGGCCGGTATGGCGGCCGAGGTACCCGGTCACGACGGCGACATCGCCGAGCCCTTCGTCCGCGAGCCGGGACGCGGTGGTGGCCAGCGCCTCGATCGACGCGTCGATGAACGAGGCACGCAGGGCGAGGTCTTCCACCGGGTACCCGGTGAGCATCATCTCGGGGAAGACGACCAGGCGGGCGCCGCGGTCCGCGGCGCGGCGGGTCCAGTCCACGATCGCCGCCGCGTTACCCGCCAGGTCCCCCACGGTGGAGTTGATCTGGGCGAGAGCGATCCTGAGCGTGGGCACACCTCCACCCTATGTGGCAGGCGGGCGACACCCCGCGCCCATGCCCCGCATGGCCTGATCATGCCTGGTGCCCGGTAGCTCATGAGAGGTGGAGATACACCGGCCGCGCCTCGGCCGGCTGCCGTCTCCTGCCTCGGCCGGCCGCCGTCTCCCGCCTCGTCCGGGTACGCGGGGGATGAGCAGGTGGCTACTGGCCTGCCGGGCGGCGCCGCTGGCCTTGCTGGGCGGCTCCACCTCGCCCGGCGGGCGGGAGTATGTAACGCGCAGGAAACAAGCGGGCGGGAGACTGAGGGAAGACCCGTGGCCTGATAGCGGGGGTACCGTGTGCCCGCGGCTGCCACGCCCCCCGAACCAGTGAGGATACGCAGACATGGACAGACAGGAAGAGTTCGTGCTCCGGACGCTTGAGGAGCGGGATATCCGTTTTGTCCGGTTGTGGTTCACGGATGTGCTCGGGTTCCTCAAGTCTGTCGCGGTCGCCCCCGCCGAGCTGGAGGGCGCGTTCGCGGAGGGCATTGGCTTCGACGGGTCGGCGGTCGAGGGGTTCGCCCGCGTCTACGAGGCGGACATGATCGCTAAGCCGGACCCGTCCACGTTCCAGCTGCTGCCCTGGCGCGGCGAGTCCGGGGTCGGCCGCATGTTCTGCGACATCATGATGCCGGACGGCAGCCCGTCCTACGCCGATCCCCGGTGGGTGCTCAAGCGGGCGCTCAGCCACGCCGCGGAGATGGGCTTCACCTTCTACACTCACCCCGAGATCGAGTTCTTCCTGCTGAAGGAAAAGCCCGAGGCGGGCGCGAGGCCACGGCCGATCGACTCCGGCGGCTACTTCGACCACACCCCGCACAGCATCGCGCACGACTTCCGGCACGTGTCCATCCAGATGCTGGAGTCCATGGGCATCTCGGTGGAGTTCAGCCACCACGAGGGCGCCCCCGGGCAGCAGGAGATCGACCTGCGCTATGCGGACGCGCTCACCACCGCCGACAACATCATGTCGTTCCGCCTGGTCATGAAGGAGGTCGCGCTCCAGCAGGGCGTGTACGCCTCGTTCATGCCCAAGCCGTTCACCGACCATCCCGGTTCGGGCATGCACACGCACATGTCGCTGTTTGAGGGCGACCGCAACGCGTTCTTCGAGCCGGGCGCGGAGTTCCAGCTCTCGAAGCTGGGCCGGGCGTTCATCGCCGGGCTGCTCCGGCACGCCGCCGAGATCACCGCCGTGTGCAATCAGTGGGTGAACTCCTACAAGCGGCTCTGGGGGGCCGCCGGAAGCAGCGCCGGGGCAGGCGGGGAGGCCCCTGCCTACATCTGCTGGGGGCACAACAACCGCTCGGCCTTGGTCCGGGTGCCCATGTACAAGCCGCAGAAGGGGAACGCGACCCGGATCGAGTTCCGGTCGCTGGATTCCGCCTGCAACCCCTACCTGGCGTTCGCACTGATCCTGGCCGCCGGGCTGAAGGGGATCGAGGCGGGCTACGAGCTGCCACCCGGTGCCGAGGACGACGTGTGGGCGCTCACCCCGGCCGAGCGCAGGGCGCTCGGCATCGACCCGCTGCCGCAGAGCCTGGACGAGGCGATCTCCGTCATGCAGAGCAGCGAGCTGGCGGCCGAGACGCTCGGCGAGCACGTCTTCGACTTCTTCCTGCGCAACAAGCGCGCGGAGTGGCACGAGTACCGCTACCAGGTCACCGAGTTCGAGCTGAACCGGTACCTCCCGGTTCTTTGAACGGCGCCGGCATGCCGCTGCCCGGCGGGGTGTCCGCCGGGCACTGGACCGACGCGGAAGGCCGCACCGGCTGCACGGTCGTGCTGGTGCCGGACGGCGCCGTGGCCGGCGTCGACGTGCGCGGCGGGGCACCGGGCACGCTGGGCACCGACGCGCTCCGGCCGGGCAGGCTCGTGGAGCGGGCCCACGCCGTCCTGCTGACCGGCGGCAGCGCGTTCGGCCTGGACGCGGCCGGTGGTGTCATGCGCTATCTCGATGAGCGCGGCGTGGGTTTCGGCATCGGCGGTGCCCGGGTGCCGGTCGTCGCCGGTGCCGTCATCTTCGACCTGCTCACCGGGGACCCTCGGGCCCGGCCGGACGCCGCCGCCGGCTACGCCGCCTGCCGGGCGGCGACCGGCCATCCCGCGGCCGGGGCGGTCGGGGCGGGCACCGGCGCGACCGTCGCCAAGTCCGGTAGCTGGCCGCCGCGCCGAGGTGGCCTGGGGATCGCGAGCGTGCCCGCGGGTCAGGCGACCGTCACCGCGGTCATGGTGGCGAACAGCGCCGGCGGGATCTGGGACGACGCGCGCCACGAGTGGGTCGCGCCGCTGGCGCCGGCGAAGGGCGCGTCGGGCCCGGTCGCCGGCGCGAACACCACGATCGGCGTCGTGCTCACCGACGCGGAACTGACCAGGGAACAGGCCAACCGGGTGGCAGCGGTCGCGCACGACGGCGTCGCCCGCGCGGTGCGCCCGGCCCATACCAGGGTGGACGGCGATACGATCTTCTGCCTGGCCACCGGGACCGTGGCCGCGCCGCCCGGCGCGAACCAGGCTCTCGTCCTGGCGGACCTGGTCGAGGCGGCCGCTGCCGAGGTCGTGGCCCGGGCGATTGCCGAAGGCGTTCGGGAAGGTGGCCGGTCCGCCTGCGGGTGAGTGCCACCGGGCCGGGCAAGGTGGCCTCACGTCCTGCCGTCCGGCGGATCCCGCGCGCGTTGCGTTTGGGCCGGGGCCGGCGTTCCTTCCGTTATGGGGGGTAGATGTGGCGAGCGCTGGCTTGCTGCTTGACTGCCTGCCGATGCGGAGGTGAGCATGCCTGACCGGTTCGCGGCCGTGGACGCCCTGGCCGAGAGCTTCCACCAGCGTGGCGGGCAGCCAGGCATGGCGTACGGGATCGTCGCAGGCGGCCGCCTGGTGCATGCCGGAGGGTTCGGGGAGCGGTGGCTGGGCGGGCCCGCGCCCGACGCCGGGACGGTCTTCCGGATCGCCTCGATGACCAAGAGCTTCACGGCAGCGACGGTGCTGGCGCTGCGGGATGACGGCCGCCTGGGCCTTGACGACCTTGCCGAGGAGTTCGTGCCCGAGCTGCGCGGCCTGGCGCTGCCGAGTCCCGACTCGCCGCGGGTCTCGATCCGGCACCTGCTGACGATGACGGCGGGTTTCCCGACCGATGATCCCTGGGGAGACCGGCAGCAGGGGCTGGGGCTGGCTGAGTTCTCCGCGTTCCTGGCCGGCGGCCTGAGCTTCGCCTGGGCGCCCGGAACCCGGTTCGAGTACTCCAACCTGGGCTACGCCATCCTCGGCCGGGTCATCACGGCGGTCTCGGGCATGGCCTACCCCGAGTTCGTGCGGGACCGGCTCCTGCGCCCGCTGGGGCTGGCCGGGAGCGGGTTCGAGGCGGCGGATTTCGATGCCGCGCACCTGGCCCGCGGGTATCGCCGTGGACCAGGTGGGTGGGATGAACTAGCGCCGGACGGCTGCGGGGCATTCGCCCCGATGGGCGGCGTGTTCAGCTGCGTCGCGGATCTGGCGCGGTGGGTGAGCGGCCTCGCGGGCGCCGTCCCGGCTGGTGACCCGGCGGCCGGCGGAGCGCATCCGCTGGCGCGCGCCACCAGGCGGGAGATGCAGTTGCCCCAGGTGGCGCTGATGCCGCCCGTGCTGGCCCGGCTGCCGGGCGATCCGTTTGGCGGGGCGCCGGTGAGTTACGGGTTCGGGCTGTTCGTGGAGGAGGACCCGGTCCGGGGGCGGGTCGTCAGCCACAGCGGTGGCTACCCAGGTTTCGGCAGCAACATGCGCTGGCACGCCGAGACGGGGATCGGGGTGATCATCCTGGCGAACGGCACGTACGCGGCCGCACACGTGCTGGCGGCCAGTCTGCTCGATGCCGTCCTGCGGCAGGGCCAGCCCGCCCGGCCCGGGGCGAGTGGGCGTACGGCGAGCGGGGGAGCGGCAAGCGGGCGGGCGGCGGGCGGCCACGCGGCCACCTCGGCCGGGCCGTGGCCGGCGACGCTGGCCGCGCAGCGGGAGGCGAACAAGCTCCTGTACCGGTGGAACAACGGGCGCGCGAACCGGCTGTTCGCGGAGAACGTGGCGCGCGATGAATCCTATCCGGAGCGCCGGCGCCGGGCCGAGCTGGTTCGTGAGCGGATCGGGGTGTTCGGCGAGGACAAGAAGCGGCCGGCCGAGTTCGACTCGCCCGCGCACTGCCGGTGGTGGCTGCGGGGTGAGCGCGGTGTCGTCCAAGCCGAGCTCACGCTCACCCCGGAGCGCCACCCGCGGGTCCAGTCGCTCACGCTGGCCGTGCCACCCGCCCCGGACGCCCCGCTGGGGCGGGCTCTGGATGCGCTTGTCTCGCTGCTGAACGCCGGTGCCTGCGACTGGCCGGCCGCCCTGCCGGTGTCCGGCCCGGTGGCCACCGTGCTCCTGCTGCGCCAGCTGCGGATGGCTGGTGCCTGGGCCGGCCGGTGCCGCCGGGGCGCGTACCGGGCGGGCAACGGCGAGAGAAGCACCACCGTGGAACTCGACGGCGAGACGGCCAGGCTGGTCCTGGCGGTGGAGGTGGACGCCGCCGGCCACCTGCGGCAGGCGGACATCATGCTGAGCCCCTGACCGCGGAATGCCGCCTAGGCACGCGGCATGGATCACCGGCACCGGGGGGCGGCATCGGGCCAGCCATCGGGCGGCATGTGCGCTAGCCCTCGGGTGCCGGGGAGACCGTCAGCTGGCTCATGGTATGGACGAGCCAGCGCTCGTAAGCGTCGAGATCCCATCCGGTGATGCGGGTGATCAGCAGGTAGGTCTCGGCAGCTGCCAGGATGTTGCTGGTGTGGATCAGCCAGGTCAGGTCGATAGCTGGGTCGAGCAACCCGTCCTCGGCCATGCGGTTCCAGAAGATGGCGTGGACGCGGCGGGCCTGCTCGCGGCCCTGCCGCCAGAACCCGGCGATCAGCGGCTCGACGGCCGCCGCTTGCTGGGCGACGGCGAACAGGGCACCGGCACGCTCCATGATCTGCCGGCCTGCCGCTGCGCTGGCTGCGATCCGCGCCGCGGCGGTTGGGGCGGTCAGCGCGGCCTGCATCCAGTCGCGGCCCAGCACGTCCACGGGTTCGGTGTCGCCGACGATGGCCACGTCGATGACCCGCTTGAACAGCGCGGCCTTGGTGCCAAAGCGCACGTAGACGGTGCGCGCGCCGACCTGGCCGCGCCTGGCAACGGATTCCAGCGTGGTGGCCAGGTAGCCGTGGGCGAGGAACAGCTCGGTGGCGGCGGCGAGGATCCGCTGCTCGGTGTGGGCGACCTGGGCCTGGCGCAGCGGCGGCAGGGCGCCGCCGGGATTGACATCACCGGTCATATGATGCAGTCTAACTGCATTAACTGCATCATGACTGCATTGGAGGGGCATGAGCGTGTCGGATGCACCCGCCCTGGCCGGGATTCACCACCTGAAACTGCCGGTCACCGACCTTGCCAGGTCCCGTGAGTGGTACCGCAGCCGCCTCGGCTACCGAGTCCAGCTGGAGTTCGTCGAACAGGGCCAGCTGATGGGCTACGCGCTGTCGCACCCCAATGGCGGCCCGCCTCTGGGCCTGCGGCTCGACCCAGAACGCGCCAGGGCAGCCGTGGGATTCGACTACTTCGCCATCGGCGTGCCCGACAGGCAGGCGATCGGCCAGCTGGCCGCCCGGCTGACCGCGCTGGGCGAGCAGCACACCGGGGTCCACTGGGCCAGCATCGGCTGGATCCTGCCCGAGCTGCATGACCCCGACGGCCACGAGGTCCGCTTCTACACCATCCAGCACCACGCCAGCCTCGACCCCGATGCGGTCACCACCATCACCGACCCCCGGGAGAGCGCCGAACGGCGGGAGCGCGAGCAGGAGGCGTCGCCCGCGCCCTGACGCGTACTCCGGCCGGCCCGGCCGCCCGGCGGCTTGCCCGGCACAGCGGCGGCGCCTCGCCGACGGCGGCCGCGGTCGCTACCGTGCTGTGGTGAGCATGCCGCGCCGGACCACGCCGGGCGCCCAGCTGGCCAGGATGGGGTTCGCCGACCCCGCCCGGGCCGAGCGGCTGGCCAGCGAGGATCTCGCGCTCGACATCGACGGGGACGACGCCGAACTCCTGGCCGCGCTCGCCGCCGCGGCCGACCCGGATCTCGCACTCGCGGCCCTGGCCCGGATGCCCCGGGACGCCGCGTTGCTCAGCGCCCTGCGCGAGGACGCCGGCCTGCGCAGGCGGCTGGCCCTGGTGCTCGGGGCCAGCGCCGCACTCGGCGACCACCTTGCGCGGCACCCGGAAGGCTGGCGTCTGCTGGGCGGCCCTGAGCCACTGGCCTGCCCGTCAGCCGGGGAGCTGCGCTCGGCCCTGCTGACCGCCGCCGGGGCGGACCCCGGTGCCCCGGAGCCGGTTGCGGGGGCCGCGCAGCCGGGCGGGCCGGCCGGGCAGGCCAGTGACAGCCGGGCCGGTCCCACTCGTGCCGGACCGGACGCCGGTCCCGCCGCCGCACTGCGGGTGGCTTACCGGCAGCGGCTGCTGCACCTGGCTGCCAGGGACCTGACCGGCCAGGTGACGCTCGACGATGTGGCCGCCGAACTGGCCGACCTGGCGGCGGCGGCGCTGGAGGCGGCACTGGCGATCGCCCGCTCGCAGCTGCCGGCCGGTGCGGTGCCCTGCCGGCTGGCAGTGATCGCGATGGGCAAATGCGGCGGGCGGGAACTCAACTACGCCAGCGACGTGGACGTGATCTTCGTCGGCGAGCCGGCGGAAGGCACCACCGACGGTGACGGAAACGGGGCCGCGCTGCGCACCGCCACCCAGCTTGCGGCCGGCCTGATCAGGGTGTGCTCGCAGAGCACGCCCGAGGGAATCCTGTTCCCGGTCGACCCGAACCTGCGTCCCGAGGGCCGCGATGGCCCGCTGGTCCGGACGCTGGCCAGCCACCGGGCCTACTACGACCGCTGGGCGAAGACGTGGGAGTTCCAGGCGCTGCTCAAGGCCCGGCCGGTGGCCGGCGATCCCAGGCTCGGTGCCGCCTACGCGGAGGCCATCGCGCCGCTGGTCTGGCAAGCGTCCCAGCGCGACAACTTCGTCGAGGACACCCGCGCCATGCGCCGCCGAGTGGTCGGCACGCTGCCCGCGGCGCAGGCCGGCCGGCAGCTCAAGCTGGGCCCCGGCGGGCTGCGTGACATCGAGTTCGCGGTGCAGCTGCTGCAACTGGTGCACGGCCGCGGCGACGAGTCGATCCGCAGCCCCGCTACCCTGCCCGCGCTGGCGGCCCTGGCCGAGGGAGGGTACGTGGGCCGCGACGACGCCGCCGGCCTGGCCGTCGGCTACCGGTTCCTGCGCTCGGTCGAACACCTGCTCCAGCTGCGCCAGCTGCGCCGCACCCACACCCTGCCCGACGACCCGGCCGTGCTGCGAAGGCTCGGCCGGGCGCTGCGGGCCGCCAGCACCGGCGAGGCGGCGCCCAGCACTCAGGGTCGCTCGCCGTCGCGGGCCGACCCGGCCGCCGAGCTCACCGCCGCCTGGCGCCAGCACGCCGCCGAGGTCCGGCGGCTGCATGAGAAGCTCTTCTACCGTCCGCTGCTTGACGCGGTGGCGCGGCTGCCCGAAGAGGTGGCCAGGCTGACGCCGGAGGCGGCGCGGACCCGGCTGGAGGCACTCGGCTATGCCGATCCGGCTGGGGCGCTGCGCCACATCGAGGCGCTCACCTCCGGCGTCTCGCGCCGGGCGGCGATCCAGCGCACCCTGCTGCCGGTGATGCTGGGCTGGTTCGCCGACGCGGCCAGGCCCGATGCCGGGCTGCTCGGGTTCCGGCAGGTCAGTGACGCACTCGGCAACTCGCCCTGGTACCTGCGGCTGCTGCGGGACGACACCACGGTGGCCCGCCGGATGGCGCGCGTGCTCGCCACCAGCCGGTACGCGACCGACCTGCTGCTGCGGCAGCCAGAGATGGTGGCCATCCTGGGCGAGGACGGCCAGCTCGCTCCCCGCCCCGCCGCCGCCCTGCGCGCGGAGGCCACGGCAGCCGGCCGCATGCACGCCAGCCCCCCGGACGCCGTGGCGGCAGTGCGGGCGCTGCGCCGCCGCGAACTGCTCCGGACGGCCACCGCGGACCTGCTGGGCCTGTCGGCGGTGGAGGACACCGGGGAGGCGCTGACCGCCGTGGCTGGGGCGGCCGTGAGCGCCGCGCTGCAGGTGGCCATCAGAACGGCCGAGGCCGGGCAGGGCCCGCTGCCCACCCGGCTGTGCGTCGTGGCGATGGGCCGCTTCGGTGGTCACGAGACCGGCTACGGCAGCGATGCCGACGTGATGTTCGTGCACGACCCGGTAGCCGGTGCCGATGAGCAGGAGGCCAGCCAGGCCGCACACGCGGTCGCCGAGGACATGCGGGCGCTGCTGGCCCGCCCCGCGCCCGACCCGCCGCTCCTGATCGACCCGGGGCTGCGGCCCGAGGGCAAGCAGGGTCCGCTCGTGCGCACCCTGGCCTCCTACCGCGCCTACTACGAGCGCTGGGCGGTTCCCTGGGAAGCCCAGGCTCTGCTGCGGGCCGAGCCGGTCGCCGGCGACCGCCAGCTGGGCGCCCGGTTCACCGCCCTGGCGGACGAGCTCAGGTATCCGGCAGGAGGAATCTCCGGCGACTTCGTCCGGGAGATCAGACGCATCAAGGCGCGGATGGAGGCAGAACGAATGCCGCGGGGCATCGACCCGGCGCTCCACCTCAAGCTGGGCCCGGGTGGACTGGCGGACGTGGAGTGGGTGGTGCAGCTGCTGCAGCTCAGGCACGCGCATGCGGTGCCCGGGCTGCGGACGACGCGGACGATGGGCGGGCTGGCCGCGGCGGCCACGGCGGGGCTGGTGGGGGAGGGCGACGCGGCCGCGCTGGCCACCGCGTGGCGGCTCGCGGCGCGCATCAGGGACGCGACGGTCCTCGTCCGGGGACGTGCATCGGACATGCTGCCCACCCGCCAGCCCGAGCTGGCGACGGTGGCCTCGGTGCTGGGGTACGCGCCCGAGGCCTACCAGGACGTCGAGCAGGACTACCGGCGGGCGGCCCGGCGGGCCCGTACCGTGATGGAGCGCCTGTTCTACGGGTGAGGCCCGGCTTCTGCGGGTGAGGCCCGGTCAGCAGCGGCCGTTAGCGCGCAGCAGGTGGAGCGCGTCCATGGTGACGGTGCCGCGCCACTCGCGCTCGGCCGCCGGGGACCAGGCCTGCCAGTTGAACATCCAGCCGCCGTCGTCGTGCTGGGCGGCGGCGAGGTGGTCGAGGTGAGCGCCGATCACCTGCCCGTCGAACAGGTCCCGGGCAACGGAATCCGGCAACGGGGCGAACTCGAGCGGCGTCATCACCTCACCGGGAGCGCCCGGCTCCAGCGCCACCACGCTCAGGATCGCCGGCCCCAGCCGGTCCACGGCGGCCCGGGCCCGGTCCCGGTCGGGCACATGGTCCAGGAACCGCAGCACCCCGCGCATGTCGTAGGGGCCGACGCTGGTGAGGGAGTCGATCCGGGACCAGAGCACCGTCGTCGCGCGGTCCAGCCACGGGTGCTCGACCCCGCGCGCGTGCAGGGTTCCCGCGAGCAGGCCGGTGGAGATGAGCGAGGGCGGTGCTCCGTCCTCGGGCACCCACCAGGGCGCATGCGGCCAGCCCGCGATCGATGGGTCGACGAACACCGCCCCGCCCGCCGCCGGGGCGTGCGCGGCCAGCCACCCGCAGGCGCCTTCGGCCAGCCCGTCGTCCCACGCGTCTGCCTCGTGCAGTGCACGCAGCCCGAACTCGATGGCTATCGGCTGGCTGCCGGGGCAGCGTCCGTCCGGCTCCAGGGCGTGCCCGAACCCGCCGTCGGGGTTGCGGTAGGCGGCGACGGCGTCCCGGACCGGGATAGGCACGCCGCCTCTGAATACGCGTTCGAAATGCCGCCGTTCGAGCACCCGCGCGTTGGCGGCCAGGAATTGCTCAGCGGCGTCGATGTCAGGTTTGGCCATGAGGTTCAGCACAGCACCGCAGCGGTGGCGCCGTCTTGAACGAAACGGACGTGCCGGTGCCAGACTGGTACCCATGCGGTGGACACCACGCGACCGGAACCCGCGCTCCGTCTGGGAGCCGGGCTACCGGGAGTGGGCGCCGCCTCCGGAGCTTGCTGGCTCGGTGGCGTGCTTGTGGACACGGGTTGCCCCGCCCGGCGGCGAGGTCCGGCACACCCTGGTCCTGCCGGACGCCTGCTGCGACCTGATCTGGCAGAGCGGCGGGGCGACCTTCGTGGCCGGGCCCGACACCGGGCCCTGGCCCTCCGCGCTGCCCGCGGGGACGGTCCTGGTGGCGGTGCGGCTGCGGCCGGGCGCGGGCGGGCCCGCCCTCGGTCTGCCACTGTCCGCCCTGCTCGACCAGCGGGTCGACGTATCCGACCTCGGGACCGGCTTCGGCGCCCGGCTGGCCCGGCTGCTGGTGCCCACGCTTAGCCCGGCGGCGGCGCTCCGGCTGCTGGCCGGCGCGGCAAGCGGCCTGGTCCTGGAAGGCCCAGCCGATCCACTGGTCACCGAGGCTGCCCGGCTGCTCGGCCGCCCTCAGGCTCGGGCCGGTGATGTGGCGGCCCGGCTGGGAGTGGGTGAGCGCCAGCTGCTCCGCCGCTGCCGTGCGGCAGCCGGGTATGGGCCGGCGACGCTGCGGCGGGTACTGCGGTTCCGGCGGTTCGTTACCCGGATCGACGCCGGGCCGGGCGGGCCGGATCTGGCCCGGCTGGCAGCCGATACCGGCTACGCCGACCAGGCACACCTCACCCGTGAGTGCGTCCGGCTGGCCGGCCTGCCGCCGACTGCCCTGACCGTGGAGCGCCGGCCGGCCGCGTGAGCCGTGGCCGCCGGTCCCCGTGAGCCGGGCCTCTCTCCGTCCGCGGCCGGCCTGTCTCACATGCCAGCCTCGAAGAATCGGCGGCGGCCACTGTGGTTAGCCTGGCCGTGCCGAGGGTGGTAGTACACCGCCGCCCGTCAGCCACCACCCTGAGCTGACGCCGGGGCAGCACCCTGGAGGCCCGCCGCGGGCAGCACCTACCCTCGGATCCATGGGGGTGCAGCAGGCGAAAGCACGCGGCGGGTGACCGGATGCGGGCCGTCGTTGATCTTGCCGCCCACGAACTGCGCGCGCGGTGGCGGGGCTGGGCAGCGCTGGTGCTGCTGGTGGCCTTCGCCGTGGGCGGCGTGCTGGCCGCGGCCGCGGGGGCGTCGCGGACAGAGAGCGCCTATCCGCGTTTCCTGACGGCCTCCAATGCCTCTGACCTGCTCGTCGGGCCACTCGTTTCCGGCCTGGGCGGCTACTTCGGCGCTCTCGCCCGGCTGCCCGGCGCCGGTGTCGTGGCACCAGTGGCAGTCCTGAACCTGGTGCCGCTCGGCCACGGCGCCCTGGGCCCGCGCACTCCGGTCACCACGGCACCGGTTGATCGGCGGTTTGGGCAGCTTCTCGACAGGCCTAAGGTTCTTGCCGGGCGGCTGCCAGCTTCAGATCGCGCGGGCGAGATCGCGGTCGACCCGCGTGCTGCCGCCATGCTGGGCCTGCAGGTCGGCAGCGTGCTGACCATGCGGGCAGTCCCCAATGGCCCGCTGCCCGGTGCCGGTTCGGCCGGCCAGGGCCCCGTCGCTCCCCGCGTCTTGCGGGAGCGGGTGGTCGGCATGATGGTCACCCGCGGATCTGTCCTGCCTGTTACCGCGAACGACAAGGTCCCAACAATCCTGGCCAGCCCAGCGCTGTTTCACCAGCTCGGCGTGCGTTACGCAGGCGCGACCGCGGCGGTCGTCCAACTCCGGCAGGGAGCCTCCTCGGACGCGTTCCGGCGCCAGGCACAGTCGCTCACGCGGCGGTTCCGTGAGACCGGGGGTGGCGTGGTTGTCGGTGATGAGAGGGCGCAGGCTACGGCCGTTCAGCACGCGATCCGGCCCGAGGCGATCGCGCTCGCCGTCTTCGCGCTGGCCTTGGCGATCACTGCGCTGCTGATCATCGGCCAGGCCACTTCCAGATTGCTGACCACGGGCTCACTGATCAACCCGACGCTGGCCGTGCTGGGCATGACCCGGACGCAGCTGACGGCGGCAGGGCTGATCGAAGTAGGGGTAGCCGCGGCGGCCGGCGCGACGATAGCTGCGGGGGTGGCGATCGCCGCGTCGCCGCTGATGCCGATCGGGGCTGCCCGGCTGGCCGAGCCGGACCCGGGCATCAGCGC
>DASYQM010000153.1:0-3083 GCA_036005525.1 Streptosporangiaceae bacterium | reverse complement strand
GTCACGCCGATGATGTCAGCCGCGCCATTTACCTGATCCCGTCCATCGTTTTAGGCGACCTGGTGCGCTGTCAGCCAGACGATTTCTCAGCTGGGTATTTCGCTGGTAGTGGCTGGGCCTGGAGGGGCGGCCTCCGACTTGGTAGTCTGGCCGGATTGTTGGCCTACGGAGGCGGCGTTCACTGCCCGGATGATGCTGGCCGATTCATAGGCCGTGCTCGATGGGCACGATGCCCCGGTTAGCGGCCTTGACCAGAGCCGCGTGATCGGCTTCGGTCTGGTCGGCGTACAGCCGGGCGAACCGTGCCAGAGCGATGTCGAGGCGGTCGGAGGAGCCGACGTAACCAACGATCATCGATGCCCCGCTGGTACGGGCATGGCCCTTGGCCAGCAGGTGCCCGGTGATCGCGGCGTAGTCCGCCAGCGCCGCGCCGTCGATGGAATCGAGCGTCACGCTGCCCTTCATGTTCCGGAACTGGCGCACGTAATACTGGTGTCCGCCGACGGTCGTCCAGCCCAGCAGCGGATCGCTGACGGTCTGCAAGGCCTGCTGGTATTCGACTACCCGCTGGCCCTGGTGGGCGTGCCAGGCGGACTTGCCGTGGACATATTGGGCCAAGACCGACCGGCGGGCCTGCTTCAGCTGGAGGAATACCACGTCATCAGGGCTGCTGCCCTCCAGCAGCGCCACGTAGGCGCGCAGCCCGACGCTGCCGACGCCCACTACCTTGTGGGCGATGTCGATCACCGTGTAGCCGCCCAGAGCCCGGCGCCAGTGCGGGGCCAGGGTGCCCAGGTAGTCATCCAGCCCCCGGGCCAGCTGGTCAGCCTCGGCGTAGTTGATCCGGGTCACCAGCGGCGGGTCTTCAACGATCCGGCGCTGCCCGTCACGTTCGCGGGTGAACTTAGGCAGCGCCCGGTCGCTGGTCCTGCGGCGGGCACGAGCTGCCGCACGCTTGATCTCGGCCCGCAACACCTTGCCCGGCGTGCCTTGCCGCAGATGATCGACGTCGATGCGCTGGTAGGACCGGGCCAGGAGCGCGGTCGAGGCCAGGTCACTGACCTCGGCGCGGTACCCGGCGACACACTGCACGACCGCCGCTTCACACTGCACGACCGCCGCTTCACACTCTTGCTCGCTGGTGCCATTCTGGCGGCCGGCGACCCAGATGCTCGCGACCAACCGGCGAAGATCCCACTCCCACGCCCCGGGGTGGGCCTCATCGAAGTCGTTCAGGTCGATGACGAGATGCCGTTCCGGGGATGCGTAGAAGCCGAAGTTACCCAGATGCGCATCCCCGCAGATCACGGGGGTGATTCCGGTGGACGGCAACTGGGCAACATCCTCCGCCATCACGATCGCGGCACCACGCAGGAACCCGTACGGTGTAGCGGCCATCCGCCCGACCCGGACCGGGACCAGCCAGTCAAGCCTGCCCCGATGAGACTCGATGATCAGCCGCACCGGATCGGGCCGGTCCACCTGCACCATCCACTCCCCCAGCGAGCGGCGCGGAACCTGCCGTCGCAAATCTCTGCCCATCCGGTACCGGTCCAGCCGCGACGTCGAGCGCCGCCGCAGCGAGGTAAGGCCTCGCTGTCCGCCGAGGCAAGAACGACATGATCGCGTACGGGACCGTCGGCGCCGGCTCGGTGCGCCATTCTCTCCCACCCTTCGTAGGAGCTTCCCACCCTTCGTAAGGGATGGGACCACATTGCCAGGACCGCTCTTACCTGCGGGGTCGTGCCGACCTCGCCTGCTGGGTGGCGGATCGTGCTTGGCAGGAGGCCGGGGTTCGGGACCGCGAACTCACCATCGGCGACAACGGCGTGGGCGACGGTGCCCGCGCAGGCCGGCGCCACGCGTGCCCGCGGGCGGTGGGCGGTGCTAGGGCTTCCGCGCCACAGCCGCCCCGGCTGGCGGAAGCTACTGGCGGTTGCCGGTCGCCGGGGGCAACATCGAAGCATGCTGCAGGACCCGGGCTGCTACGAAGAACGCTATCGGCTGACCGGCCAGGCCGCCGCGGGCCTGGCTATCGGCCTTATTTCCTTTGGCCTTGGCGTCTTGTGGCAGCCGCCGATCTCCGCGGCCGCGGTCGTCCTCGCGATCCCGGTGATCTTCTCCGCGATCGCCGTTCTCCTGGCCATGCCCGGGCTGATCGCGATGGCCCGCCGCAAGACCGCCTTCCGCGCCGACTACGCGGGCATCACGCTCGGCACCCTGCCCGACAACCTGGCCTTCCTGCGCGGCTCGCCGGTGTTCATCCCGTGGGCCGACGTCGAACAGATCATCCTCTACCCGTCCGGCCCGTCTGAGACGGACGCCCCGGCCCGGATCCAGTACATCGCGGTCCAGCGGCGGGAAGAGGCCGCGCCCCCGCCGCCAGATGGCGCAATCCCGGCGCCAGGCCGCGCGACCCCGGCGGCTCACAAGATCACTGGCTGGCGGCTCGACCGTGAGCGCTTCGCTGCCGTGGCCGCGGCGGTGGCACCGGGCGTCCCCATCGTCGAAGCCAGCACCGGCCCCCGCCCGGGCGCGCCAAACGGGCCCGCCTGATCCGCAGCGTGCCGAGACATTAGCGCCCGGCCCCCATTCCGGGACCGGGCGGGTCGTCCTTCTCAACGCAGGCCGGGCGACCCTCGAACTGGTCGACGATGCCCAGGCCAAGGCGGTCGACGCGATCGAGGCTGGCCGCACGGTACCCGGAACGGTCCGGCTGGCAGTCAAGGTCGCAGACAGCAAAGACATGGCCCGGCGGCTCGTCGCGGCCGACGCCGCGCAGGTCGCCCCGCCAGTCCTGACACCGTGGGGCGACCGCAACGCCCGCGTACAGGTACCAGACGGGATGCAGCTGACGCTGTTCACACCCGAGTAGGTTTCCCGCCAGGCTGTCCGATCTCGGCAGCCGCACCGACACCGATACGCCAACGCCAACGCACCTGTTGGCCGGGTAGGCCGGGCGCATTGCTGCGCCCGGCCCCCCTAGGAACCGGACATGCGAGTTTCCCCGCGCCTCGGCTCGGGCAAGCCTCTGGGGCTCGTGGCGGGCAGAAGTGCTGGGCTCTTGTGGTTTCCGGCGGAAC
>DASYQM010000152.1:0-9899 GCA_036005525.1 Streptosporangiaceae bacterium | reverse complement strand
TTAATAAACCGCCCCGGGAGTTCCCCGTCCGTCATGAAGGACAGGTGCGCGCCGCATCCGGCCCCGATCCGCCAGGTTCGAGCCGGTGCAAGATTGTGGGACGTAAACGCCGGTTCCTCGCGTACTCCTTTTCGCCACGCTTGCCGGGCACACGCCATCTGGCGGTACTGGCCCGTCCCGGCTTTGTCAGGGCCGCTTCCCGCCCTTCCCGGCGCCACCCGGGCCAGGCTGCCCTCAGCTTCTCCGGCCCGCTGCGACGGGCCGAAGGCGCAGGTCTCTCACCTCCGCTCGAACTCCCAGCGCTTTCACGGCGCACTTAAATGATCTTGCAGTCTGCACGGCTCCCACACTTCTGCCACCATCGACTCCGCCTGGCCTTCGACTACACACCTAGGCATCAAGTTGATCAAGGTCAGTTCAGCTCAAGATCAAAAATCGTACTGACGATCGAGAGAAGGCGGTCGTGGCAGTCGTCATCAGCATCGCCCGCGGGCACGACGCGTCCTACCCGTTCAAGACGATCGGCGCCGCCGAAGGCCCGGTCATCACCGGCGAGCGCGGGGCGGGCTACTACCTGTCGGCAGTGGAGAAGGGCGGCGAACCCGCTGGGACCTGGGTTGGCAACGGTGCTGCCGAGCTCGGCTTCCACGATGGCGACGTCGTGCGGCGGGAGGACTTCGAGCCGCTGTACGGGCAGTTCCTCGACCCGCGCGACCCCACTGGCCAGACGTATCTGGGGAGCCCGCCGCGGGTGAACGCCGAACTGGCCGCGATCTACCAGGCGAAGCTGGCTGCGCACCCGGGGGCGACGGCCGATGAGCGGATGCGGCTGCTGACCGAAGCCCGCGCCGAGTACGAGGGTCCGGTCGGGGTGCAGTACTTCGACACCACGTTCAGCGTGGACAAGACCATCTCCCTGGCGCACGCCAGCGCGCTTGCCTCAGCAGTCGAGGCCCGGCAGGCTGGTGATCAGCGGGCCGCAGCGGAATGGGAGGCTCGGGCGGCCGGGATCTGGGCGGAGATCGAGAAATCGGTCCGGCTGTACATCGCCCACATGCAGCGCGAGGCCGGGTTCGTACGCACTGGGCACCACGGGCGGCGGATCGACGGCGTGGAAACGGGCCGGTTCGAGGACGCCCGCGAGATCCCGGTGGCGATCTTCCCGCAGCACACCAGCCGCAACCGCGACCCGCAGCTGCACGTCCACGTGCTATGGCTCAACAAGGTCGAGACCGTCCGGGATGGCAAGTGGCGGGCGATCGACTCCCGCGGCCTGCACCGAAACAAGGGCGCCGGGTCCGCTTTGGCCGCGTTCGCGCTGGAGACCGGGCTGACGCGGCGGTTCGGGTTCGAGTGGGCCTACCGTCCCGCTTCCAAGGGCCGGGTGATCGCTGGGTTCCCCGAGAAGGCCATCGCGAAGTTCTCCTCCCGCCGCGCGCAGATCACCAGCGCGCGGGAGCGGGTGAGGTCGCTGGAGGTGTGGCGGCTGATGTAGTCGGCTGCTGTGCGGGTCTTGGTGAAGGTGATCATCACGATCATCTCCTTGGCGGGTCGGTGGGCCGGGCGGGCTTGCGCGGGTGCGGGGACGGCATCGCCGAGGGCCGGAGATTTGTGTGCAACCGTTGGACGGCCTGTCACCGTGGCTGGGCCGGACCGGTGTTGTCGTCTCGGGTGCGGCTGCTTCCTTAGGGGCACTAGCGGGCGGGTGCCGGCCTCGCCGTCGGGCTTGCCGGGCGCGGCGAGGGCCAGGCGGGTGACCCGCACGATGCGCTCGTCGGTGCAGGCGCCGCCGGCTGCCAGCACGCCGGGCAGGAACGTGCCGGGTGGAGTGCCCGGGCACGGCACGGAGCTGAGCAGCGCCGGGATATTGACCGGGGGCGGTGCGCGGCTGGCCGTGCCCGGCGCCGATGTGGCCTGGGTAGTGATCCCGGGTGCATGCTCAGGCTGGGCAGTCATGGCGGGTCACCTGTGCTGGGCGCCGGGGACGGGCTGTCCCCCGCCGGCGATGGTGCGTGATAGATGGAGACGAGCCGGGCGGCGGCCCGGGCGAATGGCGCGGTTCTTGCCTGCGGGCACCTCGCGGGCAGCGGGCAGGGCGGCCAGGGCTTCATCGAGGGTGCGGGCGAGTGGCAGCCGCCGGGCCAAACCAGCCAGATCAAATAGCCGCCGGATGCCCGGGCGGGAGCAGACCAGGTGCAGGCTGGCCCCGTTGGCGCCGGCCCGGTCCGCGGCGCCGGCCAGGACACCCAGCCCCGTGGCGTCGCAGAAGCTGACCTGATCGAGGTCGATGACCAGGGCCGGGTGGTCAGCCAGCGGTGACTCCAGGCACTCGCGGAGCTGAGGAACTGTCGCAATATCGAGTTCCCCGGCCGGGGTGACGACGGTGTAGCCAGGTGCCTTTCGTATCTTCACCGTCAGCCCGTATGGCATGGCGGCTCACCATCCTTTCAGTACCTGCCGGAGCGGGTCGGCGAGGCCGGGCTGGCGCTGGCCGGTGATCAGTGCCGGCGGCAGGGCGGGCGGCCCATCGGTGGCATCGGCGAGCCAGGCCGCCACGCCGGTCAGCCACGTTGCGATCGCCCGGTGGCCAGCGCGGGCGGCCTGCAGGGTGGGCCAGCTCCAGGACCGCCGGTAGCTGGCGTCGAGGCCGGCGGGGCGGCGGAGCTCGGCGAAGGTGTGGAAGATCAGCGGCGGGCCGAGCTGATGGCCGCCCGCGGCGCCGAGCCAGCAGGTGACCACGATGAGGTGCCGGCCGTGGCGGGTGGCATCGGTGTAGCCGACCCGGCCGTAGTCGTTGTGGTGGCCGAGCCGCTGCCATTGCTCTTCGCTGATCGGCCGGCCGTCCCGGTCGTAATACAGCAGTTCCATGACTGTCCCGGGCCAGCGGGCGTGACCCGGTATCACCTCCCCTCCCTGTTCATGATGGCGGCCATGCGACTTTGCAGGACGCGGACAGGCCGGGCAGGCCCCTGCGGGGGGACAAGGGGCCTGCCCGGAGCACGGATGGCTTAGCCGCCGGTGATCTAAATTCGCCGCGGCGTGGCCGTCTCGGCCTTGGGCACCCGCAGCGCCAGCGGCCCGCCCGGCAGCGGCGCATCAGCCCCAGGGTCGGCCACGCAGGCCGTCTCTGCGGAATGGACCAGGCGACCCTGGGGCTGATGCCCACTGACTATGGCGCTGGCGTCTATGAGGAAGATGGGCCAGGAAAGTCAGGCTGGACTGATCTGCTTGGTGTCCTGGCTGGTGATCTCCACCTTGCGGGGCTTGGCCGCCTCGTGAATAGAGATGCTCAGTGTGAGCACGCCCGCGGTGTAGTCGGCGCTCATGTTGTCGGTGTCGAGGGTGTCGCCGAGGAACACCTGCCGGGTGAACGTGCCCGCCGGGCGCTCTGCGGCGATCATCTCTATCCCGTCGGGCTGGAGGCCGGGGCGCTCGGCGCGGACGGTCAGCACGTTTTGCTCGACGGTCAGGTCGATCGAGTCGCGCTGGATGCCGGGCAGGTCGAGATGCAGGTAGAAGGTATCGCCCTTGCGGTAGGCGTCCATCGGCATGGCGACGGGCCTGGCCACCGTGCCGAGCATCTGCTGGGTCAGCCGGTCAAACTCGCGGAACGGGTCGGTGCGCATCAGCATGACTGTCGCCCCCTCCCTGGGCTGGTCTGTCTACTTGCTGGTCACACTGGGCCGCTGCCCAGTTATCTGTATAGCACCGCACACAGATTCTTGACAAGGTGCTACTCAAGCTTTCTACTTAATCCAGAACGAAAGGCTGTGGCCGCCAGCAAGGGCATGGACCGGAGGGGAGGTGCGCAGGCGTGGCGTGGAACGACCGCCCAGGCGGTGATCCCTATCAGATCCTCGGTGTCGCGGCCGGGGCGTCCCAGCAGGACATCGTGCGTGCCTACCACCGGGCAGCGCATCACGCGCATCCGGATGAGCGCCCGGCCGACCCGGAGGCGGCGGCCCGGTTCCGGGCACTTACCGATGCCTACGAGCTGCTGAGCGACACCGGGCGCCGGGCCGATTATGACCGGCGGCGCGCGGGGCAGCAGCGGGCAGTGCGTCATGCCCGAACGCAGCTGCGGGCCTCGCCGGGCGGCATGCCCGGGCGCTGGGCTGGTGCGCCGCTGTGGGCTGGGCCGGTGCACATCGGCCCGCCGAGGGGCCAGGCAGCGGGGGCCAGCCGGGCCCGGCCCTGGCCGGGCCGGCCGGCCGAGATCGCCGACGTGCTCGACTGGTATCTGGAGCGGGCGTGGGGCAGGTTGTGGTGACCGGCCCGTGGATGGAGCCCGCGCGCGGGCTGTTCAGCATCTCGGTGGCCGCCGAGCTGGCCGGGGTGCACCCGCAGACGCTGCGGATCTATGAGCGTGAGGGTCTGGTTGACCCGGCCCGCAGCTCTGGCGGTGCTCGCCGCTACAGCATGGACGACCTGGACCGGCTGCGCGAGATCACCACCTTGATGTCATCTGGGCTGAACCTGGCCGGGGTCCGCCGGGTGCTGGCGCTGCAGGAGGAGACACGGCGCCTGCAGGCCGAGATCACGCGGCTTAAAGCCGCGGGCCGCGGCGCGCCGGCCCGCAGACCCGGCCACCGCGGCCCCCAGCCCGGCTAACCAGACACCCCGGCCAATCGGCCGCGGCCGGTGCCAAGAGGTGAGCGAGAATGACCGCGCCAGAAGGTCGTGAACCGCGCCCCGGCGCGCTGACCGGAGCGCAGCGCCGCCGGGCCGAGGAACACCAGACGGACCAGGACCGCACCCTGCTGGCCATGCAGCAGCTTGAGGCGGCCCTGGGAGCTGCCGCTCCCCGCAGAGAGCAGGCGTGGCGCGACCAGGTGCGCACCGCCCTGGGCGTCCTCGGCGAGGCGGCCAGGGAAGAGGCCGACAACGCGCGCCAGCCGGACAGCCTGCTCTCCGACATCGCCCGCACCCAGCCATGGCTGCGCAACCGGGTACGGGGGCTGCGGATCCACTACGGCCAGCTGCGTAACAGCATCGCGGCGCTCCACGGCGAACTGGACGCAGCGGCCGGCCCGGTGGTGGACTTCACCGACATCCGCCAGCGCCTGGCCTGGGTGCTCGCCGGGCTGCGGCACCAGCGGGCCCGCGAGTCCGACCTCATCTACGAGGCCTACTACGACGCATTCCAGTCCGACCTCACACAAGACACCGGCCGGCCGGCGAGCTAGCTGGCCAGAGCAGCAACCCGGGCTGCGCCCCCACCGGGCGCCTGGGCCGGGGCTCGCTGGCGCGCCACCCGTAACGGCTGGGCGGGTGTAATACGAGCCCACAGCACCCGGGCGAGAAGCTCATCGAGGTCGGCTGGGGGTAGAGGCATGGGTGCGTCGCCCAAGGCGGTGAAGGCGGCAATGTCGGGGTCGTCGGCGTTGGCGGCGAGCCAGGCGGGCCCGGCCAGTTCCCGGACGGTGAGCACCAGGCCCCGGAGCAGGCTTTGAACCAGGCCCCGGTCGCCGCGTTCGGCGCCCAGGGCGGCCTCGCAGACGCCGAGCCGTTTCAGCAGGACCAGCGCGCGGGAGCGGGTGAGGTCGCTGGCGGTGTGGCGGCTGATGTAGTCGGCTGCCGCACGGGTTTTGGCGAACCTGATCATCGGCGCTCATCTCCTCCACGAGCAGGTGTGCCGGGCGATTATGTGTCACCGTTGGCGCACCCGGCTACCGTTGCGGGACCGGGCCAGCTTCGGTGTCACGCCGCGGATGCCTCCACAGCTGAAGCAGCGGGCGGGTGTCCACCTCGCCGTCGGGCTTGCCCGGCGCGGCGTGGGGCCAGCCGGGTGATTCGCACGATCCGCCCGTCTTTGCAGATACCGCCGGCGGCCAGCACGCCGGGCACGGTCGTGCCGGGCGGGGCGGCCGGACAGGGCACCGGGCTGAGCAGCGCCGGGACACCGACAAGGCCAGCGGCGCGGGCTCGCTGGGGCTGGTGCCTTCGTGACGGTGTCGTGGGCGTACTCAGACCGGGCCGTCATGTTGATCACCTCCGCTGCGGGCCGGGCTCGGCGGCTGGGACATGGTCTTCGATGAACCCGGTGCGAGAATGCGGTCGCCGCTTGTCTCGGGCAGGGTGGCCACTGCTTCGGCCATCGTGGAGGCGAGTGGCAGCCGCTGCGCCAGTCCCGTCAGCTGGAACAGCCGCCGGGTCTGCGGCCGGGAACAGATCAGGTGCACGCTGGCGCCGCTGGCGCCGGCCCGGTTCGCGGCCCCGACCAGGACACCGAGCCCGGTGGCGTCACAGAAGCTGACCCGGTCCAGGTCGATGACCAGCGGGCGGTGACCGGCCAGCAGTGCCACCAGGTGCTCACGCAGCTGCGGGACGGTGGCGATGTCGAGTTCCCCGGCCACGGTGACGATGGTGTAGCCGGGCTCTCGCTTCACCTGCACGATCAGCTCAGGCGACATGGGCGCTCATCCCCTCATGTCTGCCACGCCGGGGTGGCGGAACCGGTCTGCAGCCCGGTGATCGCTGGAGGCAGGGGCGGGCCGGGCCGCTGCTCGGTGACACCGGCGAGCCAGGCCGCCGCGCCGGTCAGCCACGTTGCGACCGCCCGGTGGCCATCGCGGGCCGCCTGGAGGGTGGGCCACGCCCAAGACCCCCGGTAGCTTGCGTGCAGACCCGCGGGGCGGCGAAGCTCGGCGAAGGTGTGGAAGATCGGCTTGCTGGACAGCCAGATCACTGCGGCCATCGGGGTGTGGCACCTGCTCGGCACCCGTGCTCGTCGCAACCGGAGGCTGGCCGCTGGCCTCGCCGCAGCCGCCATCGCCGCCGGGATCGCGGTTCCCCTGGCAGCAGGCGGGGGTCCCGGCCCGCTGCGGCAGGGCCGGTGATCCAGCTCGCGTCCATCACCTTCCGCCTGCCAGCGGGTTACGAGCTGACCGCCGCGACCTCACCGCCCTGCCACGCGAACCTCTTCGTCGCGAATCTCTTCGTCGCGCTGCCAGACTCCTTGCTGCCGCCTCACGGCCCCGTCGCCCAGGACCCTGCCTGCGGCGGGCAGATGAAGGCCGCGGCATCGGCATCGGGCGGGTGCATTGTGGCGGTGCTATTGCCGCGCTACACGCCAGCCACGGCCATACCCGACCCGGTGGCTCCCGCCGCCGCGCACCCGGTGCAGGTCGGCCGCTACCACGGTGTCGTCTGCCACGCCCGCTTCTTCGTTGCCAAGACCGGCCTCAGCGGGCGGGCCGCCGGGCACGGCATCAGGCCCGGCTGGTCCAGGTTCACTCAGCTGTTGGTGCGGCTGCCCGCCGGCGGTGGCAGGATGCGTGACCTCGTCATCGGCGCCAAAGAGCTTTCCGGCTCAGCCCTTATCAAGATCGCTGCCAACGGGCTGTCGTCCTGAATCATCCGGGACCAGATCCGCACGGCCCGCTGCGAGCGGGGACGATCTTCACGGTCATGATCTGCACGGGCACAGCCCGCCGGCAGCCGCGGCCTGAACCGCCGCCGTGAACGGCCGCGGGCCTGGACGCAAGGCCCGCAGCACGGCTGGGTAGCACGAATGACTCCCCAGCTCGCTCGCTGCCCGTCAGCGGCGGGGTGGCATCGTGTCAAAAGCGGACTGGCATTTCCTTGATGCCGTTGATGAGGTTGGACCGGAGTCTGCGAACCTCGCCGTCGAGGCTGATGGCCGGCATTCGTTCAGCAATGGTTTCGAAGAGCACGCGCAGTTCGAGTGCCGCCAGGTGCCGGCCCAGGCAGAAATGCGGCCCTCCCCCGCCGAAGCCGACATGAGGGTTGGGATCCCTGCCGATGTCGAAGGCGAGGGGATTTTCGAAGACGTCCTCGTCCCGGTTGGCCGAGCTGTAGAAGAGCACGATCTTGTCCCCAGCGGCGATCCGCTGGCCGCCGAGGACGGTGTCACGCGCCGCCGTCCTGCGGAGCATGTTCGCCGGGCTGACCCACCGGATAATCTCCTCCACGGCGGTGGGAATCAGGCCAGGATCGGCCAGCAGCCGCTGCCATTGCCCAGGATGCTCGAAGAAGGCGAGCATGCCGCCGGCGGCGGCGTTGCGGGTGGTCTCGTTCCCCGCTACCACCAGCAGCATGAAGAACATCTCGAATTCGCCAGCAGACAGCACCTCGCCCGCGTCGTCCGGCTGCAGCAGCCGCGTGATGATGTCGCCGCGCGGCTGCTCCCGCCGCTGCACGGCAAGCTCCCGGGCGTAGGCGCACATCTCCGCGCCCGCAGTCTTGGCCCTGTCGCCGGGCCGGGTCCGGAAATCGGGGTCGTCAAATCCGGCGAGCCGGCTCGAGAGCGCAAACAGCCTCATCCGGTCCGCCACCGGAGCACCCATGAGCTCGCAGATCACGTACAACGGCAGCGGGGCGGCGATGTCGCGGACGAATTCGGCCGCACCGCGCACGGCGACATCGTCGATCAGCCCGTCGCAGATCTCCTTGATGTGCTTGTCCAGCCGGGCGACCATCCGCGGCGTGAACCCCCGGTTCACAAAACCGCGCTGCCGCGTATGTTGCGGCGGGTCCATGTTGAGCATGATCAGGCGCTGAACTTCGATGGCGGGGCCCGAGCTCTCCGCGAACGTCGCGAGAGGCCGGCTTGACGAGAAGGTGCCCGGGTTCTTGGACACCTCCTCGATATGCGCCCGGCGGGTCACCGCCCAGAAACCAGGCCAGCCGGGCGCACCGCCGTCGGCATGCCAGAAGACCGGCGCGTGCGCGCGAAGCCAGCGCAGCGCCTCGTGCGGAACCCCGCCCCGCTGGTAGACGCCGGGGTCGACCAGGTTGATCTCCGTACCCATCACCTGCGCTTACCCGCGGAGCCGACATCAACGACGATACGGCCATTTCCTGCGGGGCTACACTCCCCGGCCCAACAGGTCCCAGGTTCATGGCGGTCTTTCACCATTGTCCGGTACCCGCGACCCCGTCCCCGCACCCCCCGCCCACCAGGTCGACCTCCTCCTCCAGACCCGAGATCTCCATGCCCGGGCCGATCCACCCATAGCGCGGCCAGTGCAGCCCGGTGAACACATCGCCCTGAGCCAGGCATGCCCGATGGAATCCGGATGACCACCTCCCCCCGCAACCCCCCCGCTCACAGGCCGCCCAGGCGAGGAAACGGCTAACTCCAGCACGGCCGAGCCAGCCGGAAGCCGTTCGCCAAGCTCGCTCCGCATACCGCTGTTGCCTGACCGGCATGGCGAGCACTTGCTTACCGGCCTGGCCCGCTCCTGCCCCGGCGCCGCCGGACCGCCCGGACGTGACACGACCGCCCTCTCACGCCCGGTTACCAGCGTGCGGCGTGCCGTGACGCGCCGGAACCGCCGTTCGGGGCGGCTTCGCTTCGAGCCTCTCGTCGGCAGCTGCCGCTGCGATGGGCCGGTTCTGTAGGCCGTGCTGAGCCGGCTGGGCACCAGGTTCGCCGCGATCAATGTCGCGGGCAATCCCCGGGCAGTCCCTCCCTGAGCGGCTTGAGCCACACGATCAGTGCACCGTGGCTTGAATCTAGGATGATCACCATCGTGCTTGACGGCCCCGGCATGCCGGAGAGCCGCAGCCGGAAGGTGCGGCCGGTGGTTGAGCATGGCCGAGCTGGCCCGGGCCGCGCGCTCGCGAACGAACCAGCCAGGCCGCCATGGGGCACCCCGCGTCCCGGCGCACGTCCCTGGACCGGGCAGAACGGCAGCGAGCCTCATGCCGCGGCGTGCGGCGCCGCCGATGAGCAGATCCCTGCCGGCGCCGCAGCGCCGGGCCTGGCACCAGGGCCCGGTTCTTCCTCAGGCCCCGGGCCGCTGCAGCGTCTTGCGGGTGACCGGATGTGCGCGACAATGTGGACGTCGACATCCCAGATCGCCTGGTCTTGGCACGGCGGTCAGGAGGGAATGACTATGGGCACGGCTGAGGCTCCCGGGCGGCTGCTCCTG
>DASYQM010000151.1:0-6550 GCA_036005525.1 Streptosporangiaceae bacterium | reverse complement strand
CCCGGTGGCGCTCCGGTGCTCCGGCAGTGCCCCCAATTGGCTGGCCGTACGGCGCATCGCGCTGCTTGACGAGGGCGGTGACCACAAGTGCCTGACCACCGAACCGGTCGCCGTCCACACTGCCGGGCCGTTCCGGCCGCTGCGGCTGTCTCAGGCCGGCTACCTGAAGGCGGGTCACGGTACCCGGGGAACGGCCCGAGCCGCCCTCGGAACGAGCGGCACCGGCCTGATCGCTGGTCAGGAGCCGACGCCAGTCGTTGTTGCTGGCGTGGTCGCAGGAAGCCAGCGGGCGAGGGGTGCTGGTCTCAGCCTGTACGCATGTAGCCGCCGATCTGGTCGACCGGCAACTGTCTCATATCAACGCGAGGGCTGTTCCGGATCTGGACGTTCTGGGTGCCATCTAGATCCGGTCGGCCAGGAATTCCTCCCACGTCCGCTTGCCGACGGCGCGATCTGGGGCCAGGTTTGCCCTGGCCCGGAGCGCCCGGCGGCCTGGCCTGGAAGGTGCACCGGGAGCAGCGCCCGCCGCTTACCGACCGCGCTGAGGTGGCTTTTGACCAGCTCGGCCACGGTGTAGATTTCGGGCCTGCCAGGTCGGGGACCAGGCCGGACGGCTCGCCGAGCGCCAGCTCGGCCATCTGCTCGGCGACCTCGGTGGCGTTGACCGGCTGGAACCGGGAGCCGGTCGGGGCGGGGATCACCGGGAGTTTTGCCAGCGCCCTGGCCACCATCAAGATCAGGTCGTGGAACTGGGTGGCGCGCAGCGTGGTCCAGCCGATGCCGGACTGCTCGACGGCCCGCTCGGTGGCGAGCTTCATGCCGAAGTAGCCAACAACGCCCGGTCGATGGCGCTGACCTGCGACCAGTAGGGGAACATCGCGTCGTAGGTGGATCGGCCAAGCAGGATGGCGTCCGCCTTCTCGAACCAGCCGTTGACGATCGTGCCCATGTCCTGGTCGGCGAACGGCACGAGCCACCCGCCGTAGGCGAAGCCGCCGGTAGTGTCCTCCTCAGCGCCTCCAGGCGCCTGCATCACCCCGTCGACGGTGAGGAAGGTGTGAAGGGTTAGTTTCATGGCGCTCCTCGTCTGTACCCCGGCACGATCGCCGACCTGGCGAAGACCTGACTCTCCACGCTGCTCTGAGAGTTCGCGTTGTCCCAGGCAGCTCGGGGGAGCTTTCCCGGCAGGTTGAGCAGGAGCTGCCCGAAACCGCGGGTGGTGTGGGCCGGTTGAGTTCAACGTCGATGCGCTCAGCGCGGCCGCCGGAGTTCTGGTTCACGGCCATCTAAGCGCTCGGTTGAGATGCCCATCGCAAACGAGCCGGGTTCTTCTTGCCCGCCCCTGGGCGGACGTCCTGGGCGCGGCGGCCCACGCTGACGGCGGTCACCGCCAAACGCTCCGATTCGGCAACGGCGTGCCTGCGAGTCAAACTCCTCATTGTCGAGGGGCTGGCCTGGCCGTTGTTCGAGATAGTTACGTAGCACCGGGTAGGGGCCTTGCTGGTGGGTCCACATTTCCGGGCTGGTTGGGGTCGCAGCCAGTGTGGGCTCAGCTGGAGCGTCTTTGTCTTGGACGATGATGACAGCCGTCTGTGATGCCAACTGTCTCGTCATACGGAGCGCCGCTGGGGGCCGTGATACATCGCCGGCCGCGAATTGTCCGCCCGCCGTCACGTGAGCGGGCGCTGCCGTGCGTCCTGGCGGATGGAGAGCCTGCCATTGCTCATGACGCCGACCCGCTCGGCCCGGCTGGCGATCGAGCTGTCGTGGGTGATCAGCACCATCGTGAGCTGGCGTTCCCGCCACAGCTCCTCCAGCAGGCCGATGATGTCGCCGCGGGTGTCCTCGTCGAGGTTGCCGGTGGGCTCGTCGGCGAGCAGCACCGTGGGTTCCTTGACCAGCGCCCGGGCGATCGCCACCCGCTGCTGCTGCCCGCCGGACATCTCACCGGGCAGGTGCCGTGCCCGGTCGGCGAGCCCGACCGACTCCAGCGCCGCCGCCACCCGGCGGCGCCGCTCGGCCAGGCCGACACGCAGCGGGATGAGCGCCGCCTCCACGTTCTCGGCGGCGGACAGCGTGGGCACCAGGTTGAAGGTCTGGAAGATGAACCCGATCGAGTCCGCCCGCAGCCTGGTCACCTGCGCCTCGCGAAGCCGCGCCAGGTCCTTCCCATCGAGTTCCACCCGTCCCTCGGTGGGCCGGTCCAGCCCGCCGAGCAGGTTGAGCAGCGTGGACTTGCCGTGCCCGGTGCGGCCCTGGACGGCCAGCCACTCGCCGTCGGCGATCACGAGGTCAACGTCCCGGACCGCCGGAACCGTCAGGCGGCCCTTCTGGTACAGCTTGGTGACCCGGCTCAGGGTGTACATGGATCCTCTCCCGTCGGTGGTAGGTACATCGGGCTGGCAGGAACGTCGCCTGCCCGGTCGCGGCGGCGCGGTCACCCCACCCGTGCTAGCGCGTCGGCCGGGCGCAGCCTGGCGATCCGCCAGCTTCCGAACGAGCCGGCCACAAGCGCGCCGAGCACGGCCAGGATCACGGCCAGAACGATCGCCCCAGCGGTGACCGACGCCGACATGGGGACCGCCACGGTGTGGGTCGCGGTTGGCGTGAGGCTCCGGCTGCCGCCGCCGCCCATCGACACGATGCGCTGGCCGGTCGGGTTCGTGATGGTCGCCGTCAGCTTCGGCGCGATCGAGGTGATGATCGCGGCGCCGGCGAACCCGAGCACGATCCCGGCTGCCGCGCCGATGATGCCCACGGCGACCGACTCGCCCAGCACTTGGGCGATGATCCGCCTGGATCGCCAGCCAAGGGCCTTGAGGGTGCCGAACTCTGCCGCCCTGCGGGTCACCGCCGCCATCGTCAGCAGGCTGGCCACGGCGAACGCGGCGATCAGCACCAGGATGGACAGCCACCTGCCGAGGTCGTTGGCCAGCTTGGCGGTGCTGGACAGCGACCCGGTCACCTGGCTGGCCAGGCTCGATGCGGTGGTGACCGTGGCACCGGGCAGCAGCTCCCTGATCTCCCGCTGCACGGTGGGGATGTCGGCGGCGCTGGTGGCGGTCACGTAGATCGTGTTCACCTTGCCCTTGAGGCTCCCGCTCGGGCCGACGGTTCCCAGCGCCTGGGCGCGGGCGAGCGGGATGTAGACATCCGATGGGCTGCCGCTCTGGGGCTGGCTGACGATGCCGACGACCGTGAACTTCGTCTTGGCGATAGTGATCGTGGAGCCGGCCTTCAGCTTGTGCGAGGTCGCGTAGCCGGAGTCCACCACGGCCACGTCGGAGGCCGCGTCGGAGCCTTTCAGCGAGCGGCCCGAGGTGATCGTCCCGGAGCTGAGCGGGCCGAGCGAGAGCTTGGAGGTGTCCACCCCGTCCACGCTGAACGAGCTTGGCGTGGGCAGGGGGCTTCCCGGCCGGCCGAAGTTCTTCGGGATGGTCACCCGGTTGTCGCTGAGGACAAGCCCGCCGGCGGCGGCCTTGACGTGCGCCAGGCCCGCGACCGCGGCCACCTTCGACTGGCTGATCGGGCGGTAGCTCTCGCTGGTCAGGCTGTCGGTCGTCTGGCCCGCCGCGTTGTGGCACTTCCCGCCCTGGCATACCTTCGCGCCGCCGGGGCCGATCTGGAAGGTCTGGCCTCCCTTCGGCGGCGTGCTGCCCGGCGAGCGCGATTTCGGTGCCCTGCCGGTGACCGTGACGTCGGTGCCCACCCCGTACAGCGAGCTCAGGACGTCCGACTGGGCCTTCCTCACCCCGGCCGAGGCGGCGGTCACGGTGAGGACCAGCCCGATGCCCAGCGCGAGGCCCAGCGCGATGAAGATGGCCTGCCGTACCCGGCGGCGCAGTTCCCGCCGCAGGTAGGTGATGAAGAACATGTCTGCTCCCGATGGCGATCCGGTCCGTCGGCGCGGCCGCTGGCCCGCCTGTGCTGGAGCCAGGTCTATCCGCAGCGCGGTTGCGCCGCGGTTACAGCGGCTGGGGCAGGCAGATCGGCGGCGTGGTAGGCCAATCGGGGTTCCGGGGTTCTGGGGGGTTCCCGGCCCGGGGCTGCGCCGTCCGGCAAGGGTCGGGCCATGGCCGTGGCCCACAGCTCAGCCGTGGCGTAACCGCGGTGAAACCGGGCGCGAGGCAGTCTGGGACGCGCTGGACACCGGCCGCGGCCGCGGCGTCATCGCGGCCAGTGAGCCGCCCGCCGCACTTCCAGGCGCGGACGGTGCGGCGGCGCTGCGGGCCTCCCCCGCGGCAGGTGCCCAGTCCATTGACGGCGAGCACGAAAGGCGGCGATGGTTCCGATATCGCAGCGGTCTTCACCCCCGGGTGGCCCGGGCGGTGCCGGGCGGGCGGAGGCGCACGGGCAAAGCGATGGGGCAGACGACCTCTGGCCCGATGACGACGAGGCAGCCGGCCAGCCCGGCGGCTCGCCGCCTGCCGGAGCCGCGGGGCAGCCATGGCAAGCGCCGGAGGTCCCGCCCGCCAGGCCGCCGAGGCGGTGGCGCTGGCCGGTCGCGCTGATCCTTACCGGGCTCGCCGCGGCGGCGGCCGGGGCCGGGATCGTGGCGCTCCTGCACGGCTCGTCCGGGCCCGGGGCGGCCAGCGCGGCACCGGGCGGCCAGCCGTCCCACCTGGCTTCCGTGCCATCGGGCGGCGATGGCACACCTCCGGGCGGCGGGGAGCTGCGCATGCTCATCGCCGGCCCGGTCACCGCCGTAAGCGGGACCTCGATCACGATCGGCGGGCAGGGACGTCCGGTCACCGCGGCCGTGACGGGTGCCACCCGCATCACCGGCAAGGTATCCAGCATCAGCGGCATCAGGGTCGGCGACCAGGTATCCGCCCAGATCACGCAGGAGGCCGGCGGGAAACCCACCGCGGTCGCGATCCAGGACCCCGCGCGTCGCCCTCTGGGCGGAAGCCTGCCGTGACCGGCGGTCCATCCAGCGAAGGCTCGGCGGGCTCTCAGCCAGCCCTCAGCTCCACGGCGCAGCATCGAGTGAGTCGCGGGCGGCGGCCTGGAGAACAGGGAGGCGGCCGGGTGCGGGTGCTGGTAATCGAGGACGACCGTGAGCTCGCCGAAACCATCGGCGTCGGCTTGCGGCGTGAGCAGATGGCCGTGGACCTGGCGTTCGACGGGGACGCCGGGCTGGAACGTGCGCTGGCCTACGGCTACGACGTGGTCGTCCTCGACAGGGACCTGCCCCGGATGCACGGCGACCAGGTGTGCGGTCACCTGGTCGCGGCCGGGTGCCGCGGCCGGGTGCTGATGCTGACGGCGGCGGCCACGATCGATGACCGGGTCGACGGGCTCGGCCTGGGTGCCGACGACTACCTGCCGAAGCCGTTCGCGTTCGCCGAGCTTGTCGCCAGGATCCGTGCCCTTTTCCGGCGCGCCCAGCCCGCGCTGCCCCCGGTTCTTGAACGTGGCGACCTGCGCCTCGACCCGGCCAGGCGGACCGCGACCCGCGGCGGGCGGGCCCTGGGCCTGGGCCCCAAGGAGTTCGGCGCGCTGGAGCTGCTGATGGCCGCGGCAGGCCGGGTGGTCTCGGCGGAGGAGCTGCTGGACAGGGTGTGGGATGAGATGGCCGACCCGTTCACCACCTCGGTCAAGGTCACGATCAGCCGGCTCCGGCGCAAGGTCGGCGACCCGCCAGTGATCGAGACCATCGCCCAGGCCGGATACCGGATCGGCGCATGACTACGCCGGCCCCCGCGACACCGGGCCCCACGGCGTCGGCGGTGCGCTGGGTGCCGCGCCGCTGGGCCCGTCTGCCGCGGCGCACGGTGCGGCTGCGGCTCACGCTTCTGTACGGCGGGCTGTTCCTGCTGTCCGGCGCCGGGCTACTGCTCATCACCTATGTCTTGGTGGCGCACAGGCTGCCGGTAGCGGCGACGGGGAGCGCGCGACCCGGATCGGCGGTCGGCGGGACCATGGTCTACAGCCAGGCCGGCTGCCCCGCGCTGTCCGGCGGGCTGCCCACGTCTCCGGGCCAGGCCCAGGACCAGATAGCGCGATGCCTGAACCAGCAGCGGGCCGCCGAGCTCCATCAGCTGCTGACCGAGTCCGGGCTCGCACTGGCGATCATGACCATGGCGTCCATCGGGCTCGGCTGGGTGGTGGCCGGGCGGGCGCTGCGCCCGCTGCGGACGATCACCGCGGCCGCGCAGCGCATCTCGGCCAGCAGCCTGAACCAGCGGCTGGCCCTGGCCGGGCCGGATGACGAGCTCAAGGAGCTCGGCAACACCTTTGACGGGCTGCTGTCCCGGCTGGAGGCCGCATTCCGCGCCCAGCGCCAGTTCGTGGCCAACGCCTCGCACGAGCTGCGCACTCCGCTGACCCGGCAGCGCACCCTGGTCGAGGTCGCGCTCGCCGACCCCCACCCGACGGTCGCCTCGCTGCGCGGGGTCTGCCGGCGTGTGCTCGCGACCGGGGAGCAGCAGGACCGCTTGATCGAGGCGCTGCTCATCCTGGCCCGCAGCGAGCGCGGCCTGGATCAGCGGGATCCGCTGGACCTGGCGGCGGTCACCTCCGCTGCGCTGGCCGACCGCCGCCACGA
>DASYQM010000150.1:0-21069 GCA_036005525.1 Streptosporangiaceae bacterium | reverse complement strand
CTGGTCACTGCTGGCTGGCGGGGTGGCCTCCTCGGCCGCCGCGGCCCTCGTCACGATCGGCGGCGGGCTGGCGTCCGGGAAGATCCTGGTCGCAGCGGTCGCCGTGCCCGGCGGCGTGCTCGCCGTAGCGGGCCTGGTCATGGTCGGCGCAGCCACGCGCCGGCCGCGGCTGCGCGGCGCGCTCGAACGGCCCGCCGCATGGACGCTACGGCACGGGTCCAGGCTGCTGCGCCGGGACGTCGACGATCCCCGTCAGACCATCCGGGCCTGGGCTGAGCGGCTGGGCTCGCTCCAGCTTCCCCCGTCGGGCTGGATGACGGTGACCGGCCTGGCCCTGACCAAACTGGCTCGCCGATGCAGCAGTTCTCGCTGTGAGCATCCGCGCTACCGGCGCCGCTGTTCCCTGGCACGACCTGCTGCTGGTCTACGGCTCGGGAATCGCCGCGCAAAGCCTCAACATCACACCCGGCGGCCTCGGAGTCGCCGAAGGAACCCTCAGCCTCGCTCTGATCGCCACCGGGCTGCGCGCCAGCCAGGCACTGGCTGCGGTGCTGCTCTACCGCCTCGCCAGTTTCTGGCTGGTTGCGTTCGCCGGATGGCTGGTTGTCCTCTGGCTGCGCCGTGCACGGCACAACGCCGGCTCGGTGCGAACCATGTCATCCCCAACCATGCCGGTCGGCCGATCCGGCGGGCCACCGACGTCGGGGCGTCAGCCGGCCACGGAGATAAACCTGCCGGGCGCGCAGCCCGCGGAACACCTCCTCCTGGCCGCTGACGCCGGAATTGCCTGTATGCCAGCCAAGCTGGGTGCTCACGGGCTGGTGCTGTTGCACGGGCAGCCGGGCTCGGCCGCCGAACCGTGACAACGACCGACAGCAGGATCACACGGAATCTGACGCTGGTTGAGGCAGCGAACCTTTTAGAAAAGCTGGAGGAAGGGCATCAGGCGGCCTGGCTATCCACCCGCCAGGTGCCCTGGCACAGCGCCGATTACCAGGCCCGGTTCCAGAACGCGGCCGAAGTCGATGACGTCTTCCGCGACCTCATGTGGGAAACCGTCGAAAACGGCATGCGCCGTCCAGGCGAGCCGGTGGAGGAGTTCGCTGAACGTGCGGAATCAGAGGCCAGGCTCGCTGAAGCGCGCAAGGCCAGTGCCGAGCCACCCGCCGACATGATCAGCAAACAAGCTGGCATCATCCGGGAACGCCTCCCGGGGAGCCAGGACGAGCTAGCCGGTCGGCTGCGAAACGATGCGAGCACCCCGGAGGGCCGAGCGTACGCCAGGGCATTCTCGGACACCGCCGCGGCGCGCGTGAGGGAGCTGCGAGAGCACGATCCGCTGCCCGAGCCCGACCGCACGCCGGGTGCTCCTCACCCCGATCCGTTCCTCGCCAGCCGCGGCTGGCACGTCACCAAGCACGGCATCTACACCCGTGCCGAGCCAGAGCCGCAAGCGGGGCCGGAGCGGGAACTGGAGGCCGGGTCATTACAACCGGGATCCAGTGCAAGGCCGACCCGCGATGCGAGGAACCCGCTCCACCCGAGACCGGCATCTGTCACTGCCACGCCAAGCAGGCCACCAAGGCGGCCTCCGAAGATCCACAGGCTCATCCGGATCGACAAGGTCAGGCGGGCCTGGTCCTGCGAGGCAGAGAAGGAGCTGGAGCCATGACCGAGATCACCTCCCGCACCCGGGCTGGCATCGCCGCGCGGATCTCTGGGTGGGTGGGCCGCCGCCAGCAGGAGCTGTCCAACCGGGTCCACGCCGCCGGGGACACCGCGGCCAGGCAGCACGGCTGGACCGTAACGGCGACCACCGGGCGGTTCGGCTTCGGGGCCCGCAGCTACCGGGATCCCCGCTTCGACGACCGGCGTCAGCAACTTGCCCTGAGCGGGCAGGACGCAGCCATGCCTCCTGTGAGGCGGCGATCAGGCCGACCAGAAGATCAGGAGGACTCGTGACTAAGCACGAGAGCCGTGAGAAACAGGCCCTCACAACCGCTGGGGTGGCAACAAGGCTCGGCGGCAGTAACAGGCTGATCGGCGTGCGCGAGACGGCCGCGCGCTTGGATGTGCCGGTCAGCACCCTCTACAAGCACTGGCGTGAGTGGCAGCTGACTGCCTACCGCGTTGGCCGGGCGCTGAAGTTCCGCGAGCGGGACATCGAGGTTTGGCTGGAGCGGCAGCGCGTGGATGGCGTCGCGTGACCTCACGCGGCGTTCGACCATGCCTGGTACTCGGCATCAAGGGCCTCCCGTGCCCGGCCCCATGCGCTCGGCACGAGGTGTCCGTAGATGCGATACGTCACCTCGATCGAGCGGTGCCCGAGCCATTCGGCCACGTCCGTGATCGGAACGCCCCGGGCCAGCAAGGCCGAGGCGAACACGTGCCGCAGGCTGTGCGGGGTGAATCCCTCGGGGATGCCTGCGAGCTGGGCGGCGCGGGTGAACGACTTCAGGTAGCCACGGTGCTGCACGAATGGGACGCGCGCGCCGGCAAGCAAGTATCCGTCGCGGGTGCCATGCTCGGTGACGTGCCTGTCCACCGCTTCCAGGAGGTATGCGGGAGCGGGCATCTCCCTGCTCTCGCCGGGCCTGCGGTGCTTGAGCGGCACAGTGCCCCTTCCATCGGGCTGCACCTGCTCGAAGATCCGGAGAGTCCCTTCCCTGAAGCAGTCCTTCCGTATAGCCAGGGCTTCCGAGACGCGCAGCCCACAGCCGCGCATGAGCCAGATTGTGAGCCGGACATCGGGGCGCAGCCCGGCGGCAAGCGCTTCGATCTGCGAGCGGGGAGGGAAGACAAAATCGCTCCGGCCATGGGCTCCGTTATCGCTAGTCAGTCTGATTCCGTCCAGACGATGACGCGGGAGCCTGGCGGCCCTGACGGCCTCGTCCAGCGTGCCGGTGATGACCAGCCGGGCTATTTCCCGCCGCTGACGGGACAGTTCCGCCAGGGACTGGTTGACCAGCTGCGCGGTACCTTCCCGGTCCTGTGCAACCTGCCGGAGCGCACGGTCGCCGAATGTCGGGAGCACGTGGTTATTGAGCACGGACTGGTAGGCACGCCGTGTCTCCGGCGCCACGGCAAGGCCGCTGAGCCAGCGCCTAGCGGCGTCGCCGAAGGGCTCGCGGCCGAGCCGCGGGTCGACGAACGTTCCCTCGCGCTGGTCATGCTCCAGCTTGATCTTGAAATCCTTGGCCTCACGGTTACTCCCGAACGCCGCCTCGCGGCGCTTCCCACCGCCGTCGTACCACTGGACACTCCACGGCTTGTTCTTGTTACGCGGCCGCTTGGTAAGGGATGCCACGTCCCAATCATAGCAGCCTGGCAGAGGTACAGCCGAGGGATATAGGCACGGTCAGGCGCTCTTATCTGGGGAAACTGCTTTAAGGCCCGGGAAGTCTTCTTCCCAGAACTCGGTGATGCCGCGCACGTCTGCCGGGGCGGCGGGCGCGTCCGGACCCAAGCGGTCGCTCTCCTGCTCCCGCAACTCGACCCGGCGGATCTTGCCGGAGATCGTCTTCGGCAGCTCGCCGAACTCCAGCCGGCGGACCCGCTTGTAGGGGGCGAGGCGCTCGCGCGCATGGGCGAGGATCGACAGCGCTGTCTCCGGCGACGCCTCGGCGCCTGCCACGAGCGTCACGTACGCCTTGGGCACGGCGAGGCGCATCGGGTCCGGGGACGGGACCACGGCCGCCTCCGCGACCGCCTCGTGCTCGATGAGCACGCTCTCCAGCTCGAACGGTGAGATCCGGTAGTCGGACGCTTTGAACAGGTCGTCGGTGCGCCCGATGTAGGTGAGGTAGCCGTCGTCGTCGCGGGCTGCCACATCGCCGGTGTGGTAGTAGCCGCCGCGCATCGCCTCGGCGTCGCGCTCGGGGTCGCCCCGGTAGCCGGTCATCAGCCCTAGCGGGCGGTCGGACAGGTCCAGGCAGATCTCGCCCTCGGGTGCCGGGTCGCCGGTGATCGGATCGACCAGGGCCACGGCGTAACCGGGGAGCGGACGGCCCATCGAGCCCAGCTTGACCGGCTGGCCAGGGGTGTTGCCGATCTGGGCGGTGGTCTCGGTCTGCCCGTAGCCGTCCCGGACGGTGATGTCCCAGGCCCGGTGGACCTGCTCGATCACTTCGGGGTTGAGCGGCTCGCCGGCGGCGACGCACTCGCGGAGCGTGGCGACGTCGGCCGAGGAGAGGTCGGACTGGATGAGCAGCCGCCAGACGGTGGGCGGCGCGCAGAGCGTGGTGACCCCGCACGTGCCGATCGCGTCGAGCAGCGCCTGCGGAGAGAACCGCTCGTGGCCCAGGATCAGCGCGGTGGCACCGGCGTTCCACGGGGCGAACACGTTGCTCCACGCATGCTTGGCCCAGCCGGGAGAGGAGATGTTCAGGTGCACGTCCCCGGGCCGCAGGCCGATCCAGTACATCGTCGACAGGTGCCCGGCCGGGTAGGACGCGTGGGTGTGCTCGACCAGCTTCGGCTGGGCTGTCGTGCCGGAGGTGAAGTAGAGCAGCAGCGGATCGGTGGCCCTGGTGATGCCGTCCGCGGCGAACGTCTCCGGGGAATCGGCCGTGTCCGCGTACGGGAGCCAGCCGTCCGGTGTCCCGCCGCCCGGCCCTGGGCCCACCGCGATCGCGGTCCAGCGGCCGCCCAGGCCGTCGAACTTTGCGCAGTGGCTTGCCTCAGTCACCACGTGCCGGACGTCGCCACGCGCGATCCGGTCTGCGAGATCGGCCGTGCCGAGCAGCGTGCTGGCCGGGATGATGACCACGCCGAGTTTCATCGCCGCCAGGATGATCTCCCACAGCGGGGCGATGTTGCCCAGCATCAGCAGCAGGCGGTCGCCCCGCCTGGCCCCGAGGTCGCTCAGCCAGTTGGCGACCTGGCTGGACCGGGCGGCCAGTTCGCCGTAGCTGAGCTGCGCGGCGGCGTCGCCGTCGGCGACGATCCGCAGCGCCAGTCGGTCAGGGTGCTCGGCAGCGATCACGTCGAACCAGTCCAGCGCCCAGTTGAACTCGTCAAGCGTCGGCCAGGAGAACTCGCGCCTGGCCGTCGCGTAGTCATCGCGGTGGCGCAGCAGCAGGTCACGGGCCGTGCGGAAGGCGGCAGGCGACGGGTGTGGTTCGGTCATGTGGTTCATCGTGACAGCTATCGCCCGGCAGCGGGAGGCCCTGGCGGGGGCGCGCCGGCAACGCTGCCGCCGGGACGTCCGGGGGGAGCGGTAGCGTTTCCAGACGTGCCTTCCGGCGACACCCGCAAGCCACCGCGCGACGCCCCGTCCGGCGATGAGGGCCCGTCGCTGCCTTCGTTGGCCGACCTGCTGGCCGCGGCGGTGGCGGGCATCGGGGGGACCGCCCGGTCGGGGCAGGATGCGATGGCCGAGGCGGTCGGGCACGCGATCGGGACCGGGGAGCATCTCGCGGTGCAGGCGGGGACCGGGACCGGCAAGTCCCTCGCGTACCTTGTCCCCGCGGTGGCGCACGCGATCAGCCGCGGCTCATCGGTGGTCGTGGCGACGGCCACGATCGCCCTGCAGCGGCAGCTGATCGACCGTGACCTGCCGCGCCTGACGCCGGCGCTGGCGCCGCTGCTCGGCCGCGAGCCGACCTACGCGATCCTCAAGGGCCGGCGCAACTACCTCTGCCTGCACCGGCTGCGAACCGGCCCGCCCGAGGAGCCCGGTGAGACGCTGTTCGATCCCGCCGCCGTCTCCGCCGTCGGCCGGCAGGTGCGCCGGCTCACGGAGTGGGCCGCGGACACCGCCACGGGGGACCGCGACGACCTGGTGCCGGGGGTGGAGGACCGGGCCTGGCGCCAGGTCTCGGTCAGCGCCAGGGAATGCCTCGGGGCGCAGCGGTGCCCGTTCGGCTCCGAGTGCTTCGCCGAGCATGCCCGTGACACGGCCGGGCGGGTGGACATCGTCGTCACCAACCACGCGCTGCTGGCGATCGACGCCCTGGAGGAGTTCGGGGTCCTGCCCGACCGCGACGTGGTGATCATCGACGAGGCGCATGATCTGGTGAACCGGGTCACGTCGGCGGCCTCCGCGGAGCTGTCCGTCCCGGCGGTCGAGGCGGCGGCCCGCCGGTGTGGCCGCGTGCTGACGGCCGAGGAGGCCGGGCCGCTGCGGGAGGCGGGGGAGGCGGCCGAGAGGGTCATGGCCGACGTCCCGGCCGGGCGGATCGACGACCTGCCCGCGGCGCTGGCCAGTTCGCTCGCCACGGTCCGCGACGCGGCTGGCGCGTGCGCCGCACAGGTGCGGGCCAGTGCCTCCGAAAGCGCCCAGGATGCCGAACGCCTGGCGGCGTGGCGGGCCGCCCTGGCCGCACTCGACGAGGTAGGCGGGACAGCCGGCCGGATCCTGGCCGCGTTCGGCCCCGACATCGCGGCCCGGCCCGACGTGGTGTGGATGGACCGGCCGGCGGACGTCGAGGCCCGGCGGCCGCCCACGCTGCGGGTCGCCCCGCTGGAGGTTGGCACGCTGCTGGCCGAACGCCTGTTCCGCCGCCAGACGGTCGTGCTGACGTCGGCCACGCTGGCACTGGGCGGGTCCTTCGAGCCGCTCGCGCGACAGTGGGGCCTGCCGTCTGCGGGCGGTGCGCCGTCCGCTGCCCCTGAGCCGTCCGCTGCCCCTGAGCCGTCCGCCGGCGGTGAGGCGACCGCTGAAGCTGAGGCCACCCCCGTGGGCCTCGCCTGGTCCGGGCTGGACGTCGGGTCCCCGTTCGACCACCGGCGCGCCGGGATCCTGTATGTCGCCGGCCACCTGCCGCCGCCGGGCCGCGATGGCCTGCCCGAGTCTTACCTGGCTGAGCTGCGTGAGCTCATCGAGGCGGCCGGCGGCCGCACATTGGGGCTGTTCTCGTCCATGCGGGCGGCACGGCAGGCGGCGGAGGAGCTGCGCGGGCAGATCAGCCAGCCCTTGCTGTGCCAGGGAGACGACGCCACCGGCGAACTGCTCCGGCGGTTCATCGATGACGAGACGAGCTGCCTGTTCGGCACCCTGTCGCTCTGGCAGGGCGTGGACGTGCCCGGCCGGTCGCTGCAGCTGGTGGTGATCGACCGCATTCCGTTCCCGCGGCCGGACGACCCGCTCGCCTCCGCCCGGCAGCGGGCGGTGGCCGCGCGGGGCGGGAACGGCTTCATGGCGGTCGCCGCAGCACAGGCGGCGCTGCTTCTCGCCCAGGGCGCGGGCAGGCTGCTGCGCACGATGGACGACAAGGGGATGGTGGCGGTCCTTGACCCCCGCCTGGTCACCGCCCGCTACGGCGGCTTTCTGCGGGCGTCGCTGCCGCCGTTCTGGACGACCACGGACCCGGGGATCGCCCGCGCGGCCCTGCGCCGCCTGGCCGCCCAGCCCGGGTAGTTCCATGAATGGCTCGGACCGCGACGGCAGCCCAGCTCCCAGCACGGCCCAGCCGTTTACCCGCGGGCGGCGTTAAAGGACGTCGTGGCCGGGGTGTGGCTCGTCGGGCACCGTGAAGGGCTGGGCGGGGATGCTCCCCAGGCGGCCGGCCTGGTAGTCCTCGAACGCCGTGATGAGCTCGTCCCTGGTGTTCATCACGAAGGGCCCGTAGGCGGCGATGGGCTCCCGGATGGGCTGCCCGCCGAGCACGAGCACGTCGAGTTGCTCGCCCGGGCCGTCCTGGCGCTGGCTGGCCCCGAAGGTGACCACATCGCCGGGGCCGAACACGGCCAGCTGGCCGGTGCGCACCGGGCGGCGCTCCGCGCCCACGGTGCCCGAGCCCGCCAGCACGTACGCGAGCGCGTTGAAGTCGGGCCGCCAGGGCAGCCGGACCTGCGCGCCGGGGGCGACGGTCGCGTGGAGCAGGGTGATCGGGGTGTGCGTGATGCCGGGGCCGTGATAGCCCGCCAGGTCCCCGGCGATGAGCCGCAGCAACGCGCCGCCGTCCGCGGAAGACAGCAGCGCGACCTGGCCGGCCCGGATGTCCTGGTAGCGGGGGTTGGTCATCTTCAGTGTTCGCGGCAGGTTGACCCAAAGCTGGAAGCCATGGAACAGCCCGCCGCTGACGACCAGTTCCTCCGGGGGCTCTTCGATATGCAGGATGCCCCCGCCAGCGGTCATCCACTGCGTGTCGCCGTTGGTGATCCGGCCCCCGCCGCCGTTGGAGTCCTGGTGGCGGAAGATCCCGTCGATGATGTAGGTGACGGTCTCGAAGCCGCGGTGCGGATGCCAGGCGGTTCCCTTGGGCTCACCGGGCGCGTAGTCGACCTCGCCCATCTGGTCCATGTGGATGAACGGGTCCAGCCGGGCCAGGTCCACTCCGGCGAAGGCACGGCGGACCGGAAAGCCCTCACCCTCGAACCCGGACGGCGCGGTCGTGACCGACGCAACCGGGCGGTCGGCCGCGGCGGTGGGATCGGGCTCGGTGACGCGGGGCAGGACCAGGATGTCCTCGACGGTGACCGCGGGCATGACCACTCCTCAAAGCTGGGCTCTGGCCGGTCAGGTGTCCGCCGAGGTGGCGGGCCAACCCGTCCCGGGTGTCTCCCCGAGGCTAACGATAGTTGACCGTGCAACATTCCCCGAATGTGCCCGGCAGCGGTGCTACGGCAGCCTCCAGTCGATGGGCGCACCGCCCTGGCCCTGCAGGAGCTCGTTGGCCCGGCTGAACGGACGTGAGCCGAAGAACCCGCGGTCTGCGGCGTACGGGCTCGGGTGGGCGGACTCGATCAGCGGCACGTCCCCGAGCAGAGGTGCGAGCTTGCCTGCGTCCCGGCCCCACAGGATCGCGACCAGCGGCGCGTCCCGGGCGGCGAGCGCCCGGATCGCCTGGTCGGTCACCTCCTCCCAGCCCTTTCCACGATGGGAGCCGGGCTTGCCCGGCTGGACGGTGAGAACGCGGTTGAGCAGCAGCACCCCGCGCTCGGCCCAGGGGGACAGATCGCCGGTAGCCGGCTCCGGATAGCCCAGGTCATCCGTGTACTCCCGGAAGGTGTTGACCAGGCTCGGCGGCAGCGAGCGCAACCCGGCCGGAACCGAGAAGCTCAGCCCCACCGCGCAACCCGGCGCGGGATACGGATCCTGGCCCATGATCAGCACACGCACGTCGGCGAACGGCTGCTTGAAGGCCCGCAGGACGTTCTCGCCTGCAGGCAGATACCGGCGCCCGGCCGCGATCTCCGCCCGCAGGAAGTCTCCCATCGCCGCGATCCGTTCGGCCACCGGTGCCAGGGCGGACGCCCACCCCGCCTCGACGATCTGATCCAGATCCCGTGCTGCCACGGGGAGTAACTCTAGCGTTGCGCCGTCCCGGGTCACCGGGCGCGGCGGGCAGTATGCACACGGAACCAGGCCCGGCACTCCCCGCCGCGGCGTAGCCAGCGAACTCCGGGCCGCCATGGAACGTGTCATGGCTATGGGGCGGTAGCGCGCAGCAAGCGGCGAAGCCGCGGGGGAGGGTGACGTGGCAGCTCATGAAGGGCCCGGCGGGCCAGGGGGCCCGGGCGCCGCCGGAATGGCCGGGTCGGCCGCACGGCTGGGCCTGGCTCTCGTGCTCGCCGCCGCGGTCACCGCGGTGCTGGTGATCGTCGGCCGGGTGCACCAGCCGGACTATTCCGCCAGCATCTTCGGCCAGGTCGCACTGGGCGCGCTGAGGCTCAAGTCGTGGATCGCGACCGTCACCCTCGGTCTGGCCGGGCTACAGGTGCTGCTCGCCCTGTGGCTGTATCGCAAGCTGCCCTTCGCGCCTGCCCCGGCCCGCTGGGTGGGGGTGGCTCACCGGCTGACCGGGGTGGTTCTTCTCGCCGTCACCATCCCCGTGGCGGTGCACTGCCTGACCGCCTACGGAGTCCAGCTGACCCCCTGAGGGTGGCGGTTCACTCGCTGGCGGGCTGCTTCCTGTACGGGGCGTTCGCGGCCAAGGTCCTGCTCGTGCAGAGCAAGCGGCTGCCCGGATGGGTTCTGCCGGTGGTGGGCGGGACGCTGGTCGTGGTCGTGATCGTCCTTTGGTACACCGCCGCCCTCTACTACTTCAACGGTTTCCAGCTGCCTCACCTGTGAGAACCAGCCTCTGACCGTGATCCACCGCTGGGCGGGACCCCGACTCTCCACCCGACGGCACCACGCCGCTACCAGCCAGAACGGCCGTGTCCTGCACAGCCACGGCCCACCGGGCCGCGCCGCCTGACGACGGCGTTGCCGGGGTCGGCACCAGCCGTCAAACGCCGCCTCCCCGGTGGTGCGATGTGCCGTAGAGTTCGGTCACAATGGAATGGTTCCCGTCCAGTCTGCGGTAGTGACCTGTTGGTCCGGTGGTGTGGAGGGAGCGGGGTCGTGGTGCGTAGGTCATGCCATCGGTGTAAACGGGAACGGCTGTGACCGCGGTCGGCGATCCGCCGCTGCCTTCCCCAGGCACCCAGCCTGCCCCAGGCGCCTGGCCTGGCTCTGGTGCCCGGCCCGCCATGGGGCAGTTTCTCCGGGCGAGGACGACGCCGGCGAAGCTGCGGCTGCTGCTCGTCGGGCTGGTGGTGCTGTGCCTGTTCTGGGGCGGGCTGGCGGCCTGGGTGGTGAGCCAGCGCGCTTCGGGGGCCAACGACGTCGTCGGCACCAGCGAACCGCTGAGCCTGGACGGCCAGCAAATCTACCGGGCCCTCTCGGACGCGGACGCCACGGCGGCCAGCGCCTTCCTGTCCGGTGGCCTGGAGCCGATCGCCGCCCGCCGCCGTTACCAGGCCGACATCGCCCAGGCGGCCTCCCATCTGGAAAGCGCCACCGCGGCGGCAGGTCACTCACCGGCGGCCCGGGATCTGGCGACGCTCTCGGCGGGCCTGCCCGTCTACGCCGGTGAGGTGGAGACCGCGCGCGCCAACAACCGGCTCGGCCTGCCCCTTGGGGCGGCCTACCTGCGGGAGGCGTCCGGCCTGATGCGCAGCACGCTGCTGCCGGCCGCACGTGACGTGTCCGCGCAGGCAAACGCGCGGCTCACCGCGGCCAGCGGGCAGGCGACCGGGCTGCCGCTGGCCCTGGTCCTCCTGGTTGCCGCCGCCATCCTCGGCTACGTGCTGTACCGGGCACAGCGGTGGCTGCTGCACCGCACGCACCGCAGACTCAACGCCGGTCTGGTCGTGGCGTCCGTGGCCGGGGTGGTGTCGCTGGTCTGGCTGGCCGTCGCGTTCGCGGTGGCCCGCGCCGACCTGCTGGAAGCGCGCAATCACGGGTCCACCCCCGTGGCGGCCCTCGCCCAGGCCGACATCGCGGCGCTGCAGGCCCGCGCCGACGAGAGCCTGACCCTGATCGACGCCGGTGGCGACGACAGCTTCCAGGCCGACTTCGTCGCCACGGCACGCCGGCTGGGCCCCGGGCCCGGCACCTTAATATCGGATGCGGTCACCGCCGCCCGCGGAAGCCCGGGGGCCGGCCCGGCGGCGGCGGCCGCCACCGCCGCGACCGCCTGGTACGCCGCACACCGGACGGTGCGGTCCCTGGACGACAACGGCAAGCACACCGAGGCAGTGAAGCTGGTGACCACACCCGGACCGGGTCATTCCGGCACCCTGTTCACGCGCCTTGACGGCGCGCTCACCGCTGCGATCGCCGCGAATCAGGTCGTCTTCCGCTCGAACGCTGTGACGGGCCGGGACGCGTTCACGGGCCTGGAGGTGGGCGTCATCGTGTTGTCGCTGGTGATGGCCGCCGGGTGTGCCCGCGGGCTCAGCACGCGGCTGGCGGAGTACCGGTGAGGGGGCGCGCGCCGCTGCCGGCGCTGCTGATCGCGGCGGCCGCCGTGACCGTCTGGGCGGTGCCCGGCTCCGCGGCGGTGGCCCCCGCGCAGCGCCCGCCCGCACGTGTGGCGGCGCCGGCTGCCACGTCCTGCGACCCCACGGCCAGCCTGCGGCCGTCCGGCCGGCCGCGGGTCATCCCGGGCTCCTTCATGGCCAAGATCCGCGCTCGCGGCTACCTCATCGCGGGCGTGGACCAGAGCACCTACCACTTCGGCTACCTCAATCCCCGCAATGGCAAGATCGAGGGCTTCGACATCGACATGGTGCATGCGGTCGCGGCGGCGATCTTCGGCAACCCCGGCAAGGTCCAGTTCAAGGCCATCTCGGACGCTCAGCGGATCCCGGACGTCCGGTCCGGCGCGGTCGACATCGTGGCGCACACGATGACGATCAACTGCGAGCGGCTGCAGCAGGTCGACTTCTCCACCGTCTACTTCGACGCGGGCCAGCGCGTCCTGGTGGAGGCCAACTCCCCGGCCAGGAGCCTCGCCGACCTCGGCGGGAAGCGGGTCTGCGCCACTAAGGGGTCCACCTCCATCGCCAACATCAGGGCCGCACCCTCGCACCCCGTCCCGGTCCCCGTGCCGTTCTGGACCGACTGCCTGGTGCTGCTCCAGCAGGGCGACGTGGCCGCGATCTCCACCGACGACTCGATCCTGGATGGCCTGGCCGCCCAGGACCCCTGGACGAAGATCGTCGGCCCCCGTTTCACCTCTGAGCCGTACGGCCTGGCCATCTCCAAGCAGCACCCCGACTTCGTCCGGTTCGTCAACGCGGTGCTGCAGCGGCTGCGGGCCAACGGCCAGTGGGCCGCCAGTTATGCCCACTGGGTCGGCACCCCGGTCCCGGCCCCCCCGCCAGCCCGGTACCAGGGGTGAACCCATGACGGCCGAGATGACCCGCCAGCAGGCCGCCGCTGCCGTGGCGGCCGCGACCGCCGAGCGCGACGTCCTCCAGGCAAACCTGCTGGAGCTGGACGGCAGCTTCGGCAAGCGGATGCTCGCCGGGGCGTCCCTCAGCGGTGACTCCAAGCGGCGCTGGGAGGCGGCCGCCGCCGACCTGTCCACCCTGTGGGAGATCTTCACCGCGTACGCTGCGGTCGTGGACAAGGCTGCCGAGCTGGCGGCGGCGCGCCGGCCATCCGACCAGGAACTCGAACAGATCACGGCCATGCTCAACGGACCGTCGGTGGAACTCACCCGCCCCGTGCCGCTCGCGCGGCGGGAGCTCACCGAAACCGGCCGCTCCCGGATCACCCTGGCCGCGGCGGTGCAGGACATGAAGCGCGCCTTCGCCAGCGTGGCCGACGTGGTGGCCGCGGCCGAGAGCGTGTGGAACGAGACGGCGGACGGGCTCAGCGAAATCGGCACCGAGCTGGACGCGGCGAAGGAGCAGGCGGCCGACCTCGGCGAGACCGAGGTAACCGGCGCGCTCGCGGCGGCCGGGGATGAACTGGCCCGCCTGCGCGTCCTGCTCAACTCGGATCCGCTGGCCCTCTGGCGGGGCGGCAGGGTCGATACCACCCGGCTGGACCGGCTGCGCCAGCGGGCCGCGGCGGCAGTGGCGCGGGCCGACGGCCTCGCCCGGCTGCGGCAGGACGCACAGCGGCGGGTCACCGCGGCCGCGGCGGCCGTCACGGCCGCCGCTGCCGCCTTCCAGGACGCGGCCGTGGCCCGGGACCGGGCGGCCGCGAAGATCGCCGCCGCCGATCTGCCGCCACCGCCGGCCCCACCACCGGGCGGGGCTGCGGCCCTGGATGTGCGGCTGGCCGCGCTGGACAAGCTCAGGGCCGCGGGGCGGTGGGGGCGGCTGGCCACCGAGCTGGACACCATCGAGGCGGATGCGGCCGCGGCGGCGCAGCGGTACCGCGACGCCGAACGGGCGGCGACGGCGCTCCTGGGCAGGCGCGATGAGCTGCGCGGCCTGCTGGACGCCTACCAGGCGAAGGCGGCACGGCTGGGAGCCGCCGAGGACACCGAGCTCGCAGCGCGCTATCGGCACGCCAGTGACCTGCTGTGGACGGCACCGTGCGACCTCGCCGCCGCGACGGCCGCGGTGACGCACTACCAGCAGGCGATCTTGGCGCTGAGCGAGCGGAGGCAGCCGCGATGACCGTGGCCGCGACCAAGTGCACGCAGCCGGGCTGCGGCGGCACGATCGACGGCGGGTACTGCTCCGTCTGCGGGATGGCGCCCGACCCGGCCGCCGCCCAGGCGCCCGCGGCCGCTATGGCGCCGGCCGCCTGCACCCAGCCGGGCTGCGGCGGCACGATCGACGGCGGGTACTGCTCCGTCTGCGGGATGGCGCCCGCCGCGGCACCGGCCCCGGTGCCGGTCACGGCGGCCGACCACGAGCGGGGCTCGTTCCCGGCCTGGGCAGGCACCGGCGGCAGCACAGGCACGGGTGGCAGCGCCGGTACGCGCGGCACGCATGCCAGCGCCGGCCGGTCGTCCCGGGGCAACCTCGGGGCAGGGCTGGTGGAGATCCCGCCGGTTCCCGCCCATGATCCCGCCAGCGCCATTCTCGCCGACCCGCAGGTACAGGAGAGCAGGCGATTCTGCCCGAGCTGCCAGCATCCCGTCGGCCGCGCCAGAAATGGGCGGCCCGGGCTGACCGAAGGCTTCTGCCGCAACTGCGGCACCCCGTTCTCGTTCAGCCCGAAGCTGAAGGCGGGCGATCTGCTCAGCGGCCAGTACGAGGTACTCGGGTGCCTGGCGCACGGCGGGCTTGGCTGGATCTACCTGGCCAAGGACCGCAACGTGAGCGACAGCTGGCGGGTGCTCAAGGGCCTGCTCAACACGGGGGACGCCGACGCCATGGCCGCCGCGGTCGCGGAGCGGCAGTTCCTGGCCGCGGTCGACCATCCCAACATCGTCCGGATCTACAACTTCGTCCAGCACACCGACCCCCGCAGCGGGGAGACCGCCGGCTACATCGTGATGGAGTACGTCGGCGGCCGCTCGCTCCGGCAGATTCTGCTCGACGAGCGGAAGGCCGGCCGGTCGGTGCCGGTCGAGCACGCCCTCGCCTACGCGATCGAGGTGCTGCGCGCCTTCGGCTACCTGCACAGCCGCGGGCTCGTGTACTGCGACTTCAAGCCGGACAACGTAATCCAGGCCGAGGAGATGCTCAAGCTCATCGACATGGGCGGCGTGCGGCGGATCGAGGATGAGGACAGCCCCATCTACGGAACGGTCGGCTACCAGGCGCCGGAGATCGCACGCGACGGGCCCTCCCCGTCCTCCGACCTGTACACGGTCGGGCGCGCGTTGGCCGTGCTCACGTTCAACTTCACCGGGTACACCAGCACCTACGAGCACACGCTCCCGGACCCGGCCACGGTGCCGCTGCTCGAGCAGCAGGAGTCGTTCTACCGGCTGCTGCGCCGGGCCACCAACCCCGACCCCGGCCACCGCTTCGCTTCAGCGGGCGACATGGCCGAACAGCTCACCGGCGTCCTCCGCGAGGTACTCGCGACCGGTGACGGCAACAGCCGGCCGGCGTTCTCTTCGCTGTTCAGCCCCGAGCTGCAGGCGACCGGCGCCGAGGCCGGCGAGATGAACGGCAGCGGCTGGGCCACCGCCCCCGGCGCGCTGCCGCAGGCCGCGCAGATCGTGGCAGGGCTGCCGGTGCCCCAGGTGGACCTCACCGACCCCGCGGCCGGCTACCTGGCCACGCTGGGCACGCTGGATCCGGTGCAGCTGACGGCCGCGCTGTCCGCCGCCGCCCGCGGCGAGCCGGGGACGCCGCCGGCGGTGGCGGAGTCGGCGGAGACCCGGCTGGCCCTGGCCCGTGCCCTCATCGTCACAGGTGAGCTCGACGCGGCCGCGAACACACTTGCCGAGCTGGACGCCGGCGGCGACTGGCGGACCACGTGGTACCAGGGGCTGCGCGAGCTGGCCGCCGGCCAGTCCGGGAACGCCCGGGCCGCGTTCGACGCGGTCTACGACGCGCTCCCCGGGGAGCTCGCGCCCCAGCTGGCGCTCGGGTTCGCCGCCGAGGCCGCGGGAGACCCGACCGGCGCGGCCCGCTACTTCGGGCGGGTGTGGACCGTCGACCGGTCCTACGTGGGCGCAGCGTTCGGCCTGGCCAGGGCGCGGCTGGCGGCAGATGACCGGACCGGGGCGGTCGCGGCGCTTGCCGGGGTACCGCAGACATCCAGTCATCACGTGGCGGCACAGATCGCGGCGGTGCGGATTCATCTCACCCGCACTGGCCAGTCCGGGGTCGGTGCGGACGACCTGCGGGAAGCGGCGGGGCGGCTGGACCGGCTGGCGCTGGATACCGCCCGGCGGCAGCAGCTCACGGCCGAGATCCTGGGAGCCGCGCTCGATGCCGTGACGGCCGGGCAGCCCGTGGGCGGGGAGCCGCTGCTCGGCTGTCAGCCCGCCGAGCACCCGCTGCGCTCCGGAATGGAGCGGAGCTACCGGGCGCTGGCCAGGCTGGCGCCGGACCAGGAGCGGCGCATCGAACTGGTCGACCTGGCCAACGAGGTCCGGCCGAGGACCTGGCTGTGATGGCGGGAACCGCCGCCTCCGCCTGCCACGGCTGCGGCGAGCCGGTCGGGGCCGGCGACAGCTTCTGTGAGTCGTGCGGAGCGGAACTGGCACCGCCGGCGGTCAGCGACGGCGGGAGCGGCGGGCCCCAGACATGCGAGTCCTGCGCGGGACGCATCAGCGCGGATGGCTACTGCGAGTCCTGCGGGCGCAGGGGACGGTCGGGCCGTGATCACGCGGAGGTCGACCTCGGCATGGTGGCCGGCGTGACCGATCGCGGCCTGCGGCATTCCCGCAACGAGGATGCCCTGGCGCTCGCCACCGCGGACACCGCGGCCGGCCCGGCCGTGGTGGCCGTGGTCTGCGACGGGGTCTCCACCTCCGCCCGTCCCGACGAGGCCTCCCTCGCGGCGGCGCGGGCGGCGGCACGCGTCCTGCTCGCGGCGGTCCGGACGGGGGATGATCTGCTAGCCGCGGCGCCCACCGCGGTCCGCGCCGCCGCAGCGGCGGTGGCCGGGCTGGGCGGGCCATCCGGCCCGGCCAGGCAGCCGGGAGACTCGCCGGCGGCGACGTTCGTCTCCGCGGTGCTGACCCGCGAGGCCGCCGTCCTGTGCTGGCTCGGTGACAGCCGCGCCTACTGGCTCGCCGCTCCTGGCTCCGCCGCCCAGCAGCTCACCAGGGATGATTCCGTCGCCGAGGAGATGGTCGCCGCGGGGCTGCTCTCCGAGACCGACGCCCTCGCGTCGCCTCATGGCCATGTGGTGACCCGCTGGATCGGCGCGGACCTCAGCGACCCGGCGCCGCACGTGGTCCGGTTCGAGCCGCCCGGTCCCGGGGCCCTGCTGCTGTGCTCCGACGGGCTGTGGAACTACCAGCCCGAAGCGGCCAAACTGGCCGAGCTTGCGCTGCCGGCCGCGCTGGGCGACCCGCTGGGCGCGGCCCGCACCCTGGTCAAGTTCGCGCTGGACGCCGGCGGAGCGGACAACGTGACCGTGGTCCTGGCCCCGCATCCCCCCGCCTGATCCGATGCCGAGGAGAACTCATCGATGAGCCAGCCCGACTTCACGGTGGACATCTACCAGAACGAATACCTGCCAGAAGGAGGCCGGGACGTCAACGCGGTCATCACGGTGACGTCGGCGGGCACGGCAGGCCCGGCCGCGGAGGCCGACAGTGCCGAGATCATCATCGTCGACTGCTCCGGGTCGATGGGCAATCCCCGGACCAAGATCGCCGAAGCCCGCACGGCCACAGCGGCGGCGGTGGACGTGATCCGCGACGGTGTGGCGTTCGCCGTGGTGGCCGGCACCCACCAAGCTGTGCCCGTCTTCCCGCCCGACGGCGGCCTGGCCGTCGCGAACCCGGAGACCCGCGAGTCGGCGAAGCGGGCCGTGGCGCGCCAGCAGCCGGACGGCGGCACCGCGATCGGGCAGTGGCTGCGGCTCGCGTATCAGATGTTCGCCTCGCACCGGGCCCAGTTGCGGCACGCCATCCTGCTCACCGATGGCAAGGATGAGCACGAGACCCCCGATGAGCTGGGCTCCGCGATCAGGCTGTGCGAGGGGGCTTTCAGCTGCGACTGCCGCGGCGTTGGCACCGATTGGGAGGTGGCCGAGCTTCGCCGCATCTCCACGGCGCTGCTCGGCACCGTCGACATCGTGCCCGACCCGGCCGGGCTCGCCGCCGATTTCTCGGCCATGATGGCCGCTGCGATGGGCAAGCGGGTCGCCGACGTGTCGTTGCGCATCTGGACGCCCCAGCATGCGTCGATTCAGTTCGTCAAGCAGGTGGCGCCGACAATGGCGGACCTGACCGGCCGGCGCGCCCCGTCGGGTCCGCAGGCCGGTGACTACCCGACCGGTGCCTGGGGCAGCGGGGAGAGCCGCGACTACCATCTCTGCGTGCGGGTCGCGGCGCCGGGTGCGGTGGGACAGGAGATGCTGGCCGCCCGGGTCAGCTTGGTCACCGCCGCGCCGTCCGAGACGGTGACGGGCCAGGCTCTTGTCCGGGCGATCTGGACCGATGACGAGGCGCTGTCGACCCGGATCAATTCCCACGTCGCGCACTACACGGGCCAGGCCGAACTCGCCCAGGCCATCCAGGAAGGGCTGGAGGCCCGCAAGCAGGGCGACGAGGACACCGCGACGGCCAAGCTCGGCCGGGCGGTGGCGCTTGCCCAGCAATCCGGCAACGAGGACACGGCCAAGCTGCTGGCCAAGGTGGTCGACGTGGTGGACGCGGCGACCGGGACCGTGCGGCTGAAGAAGAAGGTCGAGGACGCCGATGAGATGGCGCTCGATACCAGATCGACCAAGACGGTCAGGACCAGGAAGTAGGCGGCATGCCAACGTGCCCGGCCGGTCACACGTCCGCAAGCAGTGACTTCTGCGACGTCTGCGGAGCGAGGATCGGCGCATCCGCAAGCACGCCGCAGGCGCCACAGGCCCCAGCAGCGCAGTCACCGGAGCCCGCCGAGCCCTGCCCGCAGTGCGGGGCGGCCAGGTCGGGCCGGTTCTGCGAGTCCTGCGGGTTCGACTTCGACGCGGGCCCGGAGCCGGCGGCCGCCGGCTCCGGGCCGGCAGCGCCCGGTGAACCGGCACCGCCTTCCGGTGAACCGGTACCGGCCTCTGGTGGGATGGCACCGCCTTCCGGCGGATCACCGGCGGCGTCCGGCGCGGCCGCCCCGGGAGCGCCCGCCCCCGCGCAGGCGTCCAGCGGCCCGGCGGCGTGGACGGCGGTGGTGGCCAGCGACCGTGCGTACTTCGACGACGTGGTGGCGGCGGGCGGCCCGGACGCGGCGGCACTGACGTACCCGGCTTACTCCCCGGAGCGCCGGTTCCAGCTGGCCGGGCCGGAGATGCGCATCGGCCGCCGCAGCGCGTCGCAGGGCCTGGAGCCCGAGATCGACCTGACGGGCCCCCCCACCGACCCGGGCGTCTCCCGGCTGCACGCCGTGCTGATCGCCGAGCAGGACGGCGGCTGGGCGATCCTCGATCCGGGGTCGGAGAACGGGACCTTCGTCAACGGCAGCGAGATCGCCACCGGGGCGCGGGTGCCACTGCACGACGGTGATCGCATCCACATTGGGGCGTGGACGCTGATCACCATCCGCGCCGGCTGAGGGCGGCGGGGGCCCGGGCTGGTGGCACGGAGGGCCCTCGCTGTCAGCACGGAGAGCTCGCGCTGTCGACACGCAGGGCCGGCTGCCGGCTGGCGAGGCCGCGCTGTCGGCGGCGAGGGCCGCGCTGTCAGCAGCCGAGGGCCCGCGCTAATGCTCGTGCGTGGCCAGAACCGCCCTGACCTGGCCGGCGATCTCGATGTCCTCCCTGGCGGCGATCACGAACGACCTGACGGGGGCGCCCGGGTCCCCGATCTCGCGGTCGGCGGCGGAGCTGCCGGCGGCAGGGTCGCCTGCGGCAGGGCCGCCGTCAGCAGGGTGGCCTGTGGCAGGGTGGCCGCCAGCAGGGTCGCCAACGGCATAACCGTCGGCTTCGTTGTGCCCGGCGTCCAGGCGGACGCCGAGGAAACCGAGCCCGGCCGCCGCCTGCGACCGCACCACGGGCGAGTTCTCGCCCACCCCGCCAGTGAACACCAGCACGTCGAGGCCGCCGAGGGCGGCGGCCATGGCTGCGATGCCGGCCCGGAGCCGGTGGGTGTAGACGTCGAGCGCCAGCCGCGCGTCGGGGAGGCCCGCGGCCGCGCCGGCCACCACCTCCTGCATGTCCGCGGTCCCCGCCAGGCCAAGCAGGCCACTGCGGTGCTCTAGCGTGGCCGCCAGTTCCGCGACCGGCGTGCCGGCGTGGTCGGCCAGCCACAACACCAGCCCTGGGTCGACCGACCCGGAGCGGGTGGCCATCACCAGTCCCTCCAGCGGCGTGAATCCCATCGTGGTGTCCACGGACACGCCGTCGCGCACGGCGGCCAGCGACGCACCGGCGCCCAGGTGGCAGGTGACGGTCCGGCCCCCGCCGGTCAGCTCCGCGGCCCGCCGCGCCGCATAGGAGTGGGACAGCCCGTGGAAGCCGTAGCGCCGCAGCGTCCAGCGCTGGCGCCACTCGCGCGGCAGCGCGTAGGTGGCCGCAGCGGCCGGGATCGTGGCGTGGAAGGCGGTGTCGAAACACGCCACGCCCGGCACGCCGGGCAGCACCCGCTGGACCGCCGCCACCGCGGCCAGGGACTTCGGCTGGTGCAGCGGGGCCAGGTCGGTCAGCGCCCGCAGCCTGGCCAGCACGCTGTCGTCGATCCGGACCGGTGCGGTGAACGCGGTGCCGCCGTGAACGATCCGGTAGCCGACGGCGTCGGCGTCACCCAGCGACGCGAGCGCGGACTCCATCGCCGCGGCATCGGCCGCACCGCGCGGCGCGGGGAGATCGGCAGTGCCGGTCACCTTGTCCGAGGAATCCAGGACCCGCAGCTTGAGGCTGCTGGACCCGGCGTTGACCACCAGAACGCGCACCGGTCCTCCCGACCGTTCCGAGACTAGTGCGGCCAGGACCAGTTCCGGATCTCCGGCGCGTCCTCGCCGTGACTGCGGGTGTACGCCCGGCACCTGATCCGCTCGTCGGCCATCAGCTGCCGGACGTGACCGGCTGCGGGCGCCAGCCCCGGCACCCGGTCGATCACGTCGATGACCAGGTGGAACCGGTCGAGATCGTTGAGCATGACCATGTCGAACGGCGTGGTGGTGGTGCCCTCCTCGATGTACCCGCGCACGTGCAGCTGGTCGTGGCCGTGGCGCGCGTAGGTGAGCCGGTGGATGAGCCACGGGTAGCCGTGGTAGGCGAAGATCACCGGCCGGTCGGTGGTGAAGAGCGAGTCGTACTCGGCGTGGGAC
>DASYQM010000149.1:0-7412 GCA_036005525.1 Streptosporangiaceae bacterium | reverse complement strand
GCTGATGGCCTGCTCGGTCGCCCGGGTCCGCCTGGCGTGGGCGTCGCGGACGATCCAATGGTCGCCGGTGGCCTGGCCGGCGACCAGCCGCTCGCCCAGGCCGCGCACGGCGCTGATCACGACCTCGTCGCGGTCGCCGGTCAGCGGGTTGGCGGTGAAGGCGACCCCGGCCGCCTCCGCTGGGACCATGACCTGGACCAGCACCGCCATCCCGGCGCCAGACCCGGATGGGTCGGCTACAGCTGCCTGGGGGTGGACCTGCCGGTAGGCGGCCACGCGGGCCGAGGCGGCTGAGTCCACCACCTGTTGCACCGCCTGGGGCAGCTCGTCGAGGCGAACATCCAGGACGGTCTCGTACTGGCCGGCATAGGAGGTACCGGCAAGATCCTCCGCGGTGGCGGAGGAGCGCACCGCGAACCGCTGGTCCCGGCCGCCGAGCTCCGCCGCGGCGCGGCGCAGCCGCGCGAACGCCTGGTCCCAGTCCGCCTCGGCGGCCGGGGTCACCACCACCCCGGGCGGCACCGGGAAGCCGGCCCCGGCCAGCCGCGCCAGATTGGCCGCCTTGGTTCCCAGCAACGCCTCCAGCCGCGTGGGGTCAAGGCCGGCGGCCTCGGCGAGGGTGACCACCAGTGGGAACATGTCACCCTGGATCTCGTCGGTCTGGGTCTGTTCGCCCATCGTGCTTGCTCCTTACTCTTGACCCGCGCTGTTGGCGCCGGTGGTGCTCGCCGTCGTCAGGGGTCATGGCCCGTAGCCAGCTCCCGGCCAACTCGTCGACCACCTCCTCCAGGGGCAAGGCCACCCCACGGCCAAGGCCGGACTGCGACTCGGCCGGTGCCTGCATCAGCAGATGCATCACGATCGGGCCGGTCAGGGCCTGCACCGCCAGGATCGGGTCCATCCGGCGCAGGCGGCCAGCCGCCATCTGCTCGGCCAGGTAGCCCGCCACCAGCGGCAGGGTCCGCATCGCGCCGGCCGCATCGTCCTGGAAGCCGGCACCGGCGCGGCTGCCGGGATCGCTGCGGGAGAGCTCGAACAGCAGCTGCAGCAGCAGGCCGGCGTGGCCCTCCATGGCCGTGGCGATGGCGTGGGCGACCGCGGGGATGACTTCGGCCGGGGGCAGACCGCCCATGGTCTCCAGCACCGCCGCGATCGGCTCGAAGGGGGAGAAGCGCCGGACCAGCTCGGCGAACAGGGCCGCCTTGCCGGGAAACAGCCGGTACAAGGTGGCGCGGGAGACCCCCGCTCGGGCGGCCAGCTCGTCCATCGACAGCTCGGCCAGGCCGTGGCGGCCGACCAGGTCCAGGGCGGTGTCCAGGACGCGGCTGCGCGCCACCGGCGGCGGCTCAACGCCGAGCTCCTGCAGCAGGCTCTGCTGGCTGCCGAACAGCCGGTACAAGGTGGCGCGAGAGATCCCGGCGGCGGCGGCCAGCTCGTCCATCGACAGGCCGGCCAGGCCGTCCCGGCCCTGGCCTTGGCGGGCCTGCCCGGCGGCGGCGAGGGCCGCCAGGGCCTGCTGTCTGGTGGTCGCCGGCGGTGGCATGAGATCAGACTAGACGAGATGTCGCGACTCGTCTAGTATCTCATCGGCTGGATGTCCGCCAACCCGGCACACGAGCCATTCGCGGCCGCCCAGCCGTGGCTCGAGGTCGCCTACCTTCCTCCTTACTCGGCCAGGCCTGCCGGCCGACATGAGCTTGCCGCCGGGCGGCGGCACGCGGCTGCGCTCTTTGGCACCAAGCGCCTGCTGTACCGCTCCCCGGCGCGGGCCGCGTCTCGGACGACGATGTGTGGGTGATGGCGTGCACCTGGTCAGGGATTGCCTTTACGCTGGACTGGGTCATTTCTGATTCTCTCTGCCCGAACGCCGGCAGCCTCCCGGCGGCGGAGCGGATACAACGGTGCCGCCCCACCGCGCTGCCGACCGCGTGCGGCGCTGCCACGCAGACTCGGCTAGGACGCCGCCGACTACGATCGCGGCGAGCATGCCCAACTGTGTTTCGGGTGAGATCGCTAGGCCGGCCATCGCGGTGGGCAGAACGGCACCGGCGATCCCGACGCGGGCACCGATGGGGCCGATGCCGAGCAACTGCCGGAACCATGCAGGGCCGACGAGGCAGGTGGCGACGCCGGCAGCCAGGAACCACGCGGTCGAGGCGGCAACGGGTTCGCCGTATTGCACGACCGCGCTCTTGACCGCGGCGGCGAACATGATGATCCCGCCGAGGATCGGGAGGAACGCGTAGCCGAACGCGTACAGCGCCAGCCACGAAGTGCGATCGACCGTCGAGGCGTTCAGCGCACGCTCGGCCCGCGCGTCCTCGCCGTCGAAGTACAGCCACCACAGCGCCGCCGCCAACGCCAGGCCGAGCACCGCGGTGACAACGCGGCCGGGCCGCACGTCGCGTGCTCCCATGCCGACGGCGACGATCGACTCGCCGAGCGCGATCAGCAAGATGAGCCCATGGCGCTCCACGAAGTGTGCGGCCCGGATGGGGAAGCCCGGCACCGCGGTGAACAATGGCGAGACCCAGTGCAACCCAAAGGCCGCCGTCCACAGGGCCCACCGGAGCGCACCATCGGTGAAGCCCGCCAGGAGCAGCAGCGCGGCGGTGATGGCGTTGACCGGCCCCAGCCGACGCATGGCCTGCACCGCGCTCTCCTGGCTGGACAAAAGGAACATCCCGGTGTGCACGAGCGTCACCAGCAGGTACCCGACGCCGAAGGCGACGCCGCCGCCACCGAAGGCGGTCGGGATCGCGAGGGCGACGACCAGGAACCCGCCCATGCCGAGCAGCATCAGCAACCGCAGCACGGACGCTCGTGGCGGCACAGCGTTGGTGAGCCACGCATAACCGCCGTACATCCACCACAGATTGCCGAAGATCAGCGCGACGCGACCCAGGCCTGCCACCGACGGGTCGTCGGCCAGCAGGCTCGTCAGCTGGGTGATGGCGAAGACGAAGACCAGGTCAAAGAACAGCTCGATGGTCAAGACCCGGACTTCCGTCGAGCCGGTCCCGCCCTCTTGCGCCTGGTCGGGCCGCACGCTGCCGTCCTTACCCGGAAGTCGCCTGCACAGTGGGCTGGGTCGTTTTGATGCTCCCCGATCGAGCGTCGGCACGGCCGCCCGCGTGGCGTTCGCCGAGGCGAGCACGGCAAGAATCAGTAAACCGGGCGCGCCCGCGCCCATGCCCAGCTCGCCGAGCCCTTCCGCGCGGGTCGGTACCGACGGATCGACGGGCGCGTCGCGCAGCGGCGTGCTGTCGCCGATCAGGCCTGCATTCCAGCCCACCCCCAGCAGCAACAGCGCCGCCATGACCACCAGGTTCTCCCGGCTGGTCTGGCTCCAGGAGGCCTCGCTGGCCGATCGCCACCGAGGTAGTCACGCCGTTTGCGGGCAGCCCGGGTTCACCATCGCGGACCTCGCTGCGGTGCCCGGCTGCGGCCGGTTCGGCGGGAGTTGCCCACCGCTGGCCAGAAGACGGCACCCTTTGCGGCTCGCCGGTGCAGATGACGCACCGCCTGGGCGGCGGTTGCTCGCCGGGTAGTGATTACCGCAGGCCGCGCAGATCCGGACTGGCACGCTGTATCTCCCTGGCTCAGCGGCTGGCCGCGTCGCGGCCGCCATCGAGGCGGCGGTTGGCGTTGCCGAACACCCAGCCCGAGGTCTCGGCGATGAAATCGGCCGGGAATCCGGGCTTAAATCCCGTGGCTGCCTCCAGCCGGCCCACGGCCTCCGCTGGGAGCACCACGTCCAGGGCACCCAGGTTGTCGATGAGCTGGTCGTAGCGGCGGGCGCCGAGGATGGGAATGACTGCGCTGGACTTTGCCATCGCCCACGCGATGGAGACCTGTGATGGGGTGACGCCAAGGTCATCGGCAACGTCCTGCACAGTGCTGGCTACCGCACGGTCGTGTTCGCTCAGCGACTGCGGTGCGAGCCGGGTGCCCGGTTCGGGCCCGCCAGGCCGGGTGAACTTCCCCGACAGGACACCCCCGGCCAGCGGTGACCAGGCGGCCACCGTCATGCCAAACGCTTCGGCCATGGGCAGCAGCTCCCGCTCGATGTCCCGTTGGAGCAGGCTGTACGGTGCCTGCAGGGCGGCAAACGGGGTCCAGCCGTGCCATTGCGCGAGCGTGTTTGCGCGGGAGATCACCCACGCCGGGGTGTCAGAGATGCCGGCATAGAGCACCTTGCCGGCGCGCACGACGTCATCGAGCGCGCGGATCGTCTCCTCGACCGGGGTGTGGGTGTCCCACATGTGCACCCAGTACAGGTCGATGTAATGGGTCTTGAGCCTGCGAAGGCTGGTCTCCAGCGAGAGCACGAGGTTTTTCCTGTGGTTGCCGGCGGCGTTAGGGTCGGACGGGTCCCGTGACACGGTGTATTTCGTTGAGACGACAAACCGGTCACGCCGCCCTTCCAGCAGCGTTCCGACGATCTCCTCAGATGAGCCGCCCCGGTAGTTGATCGCAGTGTCGATCACGTTCCCCCCGGCATCGGCGTAGGCGTCCAGCATGCGGCGGCATTCCCCGGGCGGGGCGCCCACGCCACCCTGGTCGCCGAAGGTCATGGCGCCGAGGAAAACCTCCGAGACTCGAAGCCCGGACATGCCCAGCAGCCGGTAGCGCACGTGCCACTCCTCGATGTCAACCGGCGCGCGGGCCGGTGCTAGTTCCGCTGAGGACCTCCGCGGCGGCCCGGCTCATCTCCTCCGGCGAGACGTCACGGACATGCTGGAACAGGCCCCGCCGGTGCCCGAACGGGCCTGCCACTTGGCCCTCCCGTTCACCCAAAACGTCTCCGCGAGCGGGCGGGCCACACTCGCCCCGGCGTCCAGGGCCCGGGGCCCAGACAGCACCGACATCGCTTGCCTGGAGGTCCAGCACAGCGGACGTGCCGCCGGCCGTGGCCGGTGACAGCGCATCATGCCCGGGAAACTCGTCCGCCACCATCACCGCCGACCGGCCAAACCACAGCTCAAGATGGATGAGCCGGCCGCCGGTAAGGGTGATGCGGCCCTTCTCCACCGCGCCGCGCGGGCCGCGCCGGGCACAATAATGTGTGTTGTGATCATAGGCAGCCACCCTATGGACGGTTCTGGCGCCGGCGCTTGTACGTCCTTGCGCCTGCCCGGCCCGGAGATCCACGTGGATCTGGTCCAGGCGTGGCGGGCACCAGACGACGGCGGTTCTTGTGGATGCGCGGGGTGACATCCGGCTACCGGGTTGACCCGTCCGGCGAATAGATCATCGGCGTCGCCTGTGGCCGGGCCTACCACCTTCGCCGCGGCCGGTTCACCCGGCTTGTCCGGCCCGGTCAGCTGGTCGTGCTGGACCCCTCCGCTCCCCATTCAGGGACACCCGCAGAACGGGGCGCCTGGGCTGGACGCCTGCTCGTCATCGAACTGGCCGGCTTGCGCGCGGCGATTGCCGGGGAGGAGACACCGCTGCCGGGCCTCGCGTTCCCGGACCCGGTTGTCCCAGATGCTTCCCTTGCCCGGCGCTTCCTCGCGCTGCACCGCAGCATGGAATGCCAGGCACCGGCCCTGGAAAGGCAGTATGCGGTACTGTCGTTCCTGGCCAGCCTCGCAGCGTGGTCACCGGATGCCAAGCCGCCCACGTCGCAGGTGGCGCGCCAGGATCCGGCCGTACGCGCAGCGGTGGAATACCTGCACGACGAACTCACCAGAAATGTCTCACTCGACGAGCTGGCGGCCGTGGCCGGTATGACCAAATACCAGCTCGCCCGCAGGTTCAAAGCTGCAGTCGGTTTCCCCCCGCATACATATCAGGTGGCGCTGCGGGTCAACCTCTCCCGCCGACTCCTCGAACGCGGCGAACGCGCCACCGACATCGCCGGCCTGGTCGGCTTCGTCGACCAGAGCCACCTGAACCGCCACTTCCGGCGGCGCCTCGGCAAGACCCCAGCACAATACGCCCGTGCCGCCAGACGCACATGAACCACCCAGGGGCCCACGGGCCCGAGCCGCCGCCAACTACGTGTCGCCGTTCTCGATACCTCGCCGCAGGAAATCGGCTCGTACGGATTGACGCGTCATGCGCCGCCCGGCGGCACCAAAGTCCGTGCGCAGAAGCCGCGCATAACAAGTCCTTCAGGATTGGTTCGAGCCAGGTTCTAGCCGCCAGGTATCCACGAGGTTGTCCTCTGATGATCCACAGCAACCCTCGCGCATGCCGGTCGCGTCCTGCCCCGGCGCTGCGGCTGGCGCGTTTCTCCGGCACATCCGAGCGGTTCTGGATCAACCTGCAGGCTCGGTATGACCTGGAGGTCGAGAAAGACCGCCCCGGCGACGCGCTGAACCGGATCCGTCCGCGAAGCGCGGCCAGCTCAACCTTCTGAGATCGGGCAGTAGTGTCCGGAGCCAGATGGGCGCCACCGCACACCCCGAGGGACCCCATTAGGCTCGGCCTGGTTACTCAGTGTAATTGCTTGCCAGCATCGCCATGGAACGGGTCGTGGGCCAGCCCTGGCTGGAGGTCGGGCGTGTCGTTGGGGAAGGTAGGGGCTTCGGCGCCGCCATCGATCTCGATGATCTTTCCGGTGATGTGGCTCGCGGCGGGTGATGCGAGCCACCTCGCGGTGTTCGCTATGTCGGCGACCGTGCTCAGCCGACGCAGCGGAGTGGCCGAAACGATCCGCTGCCGCAGTTCATCGCTGAGCACGGTTCTCAGGCCGTCGGTCTCCACCACGCCGGGGGCGATCCCGTTCACCCGGACGCCAGGCGCTAGTTCCGCCGCCAGCAGGCGGGTCAACTGGGTGAGCGCGGCCTTGACCGTTCCGTAGGTCACCAGCCCGCGCGCGACGAGGCGGTCCATTCTCGACGTGATGTTGATCACCGCGCCCCGGCGGCTGCTGAGCAGAAACGGGGTCGCCCGTTTGGTGAGCTCGAACGGTGCGGCGACGTTGAAGTGGAACGCCTCGTCGAGAGCCTCAGGGGTCACGTCGAGATAGCGTGCGGGCATCGCACCGCCGGCATTGTTGACCAGGATGTCGAGCCTGCCGTATTCGGCGAGGGTGCGCTCGATGATCTTCGCTGCCTGAGAAACGTCGGTGAGATCCGCCAGAATGACCGACGCCGAGCGTCCGGCCGCACGAATGGCGGCAGCGATGTCCTCGAGCTCCACCGCCGTCCGGGCGACAACGGCCAGGTCCGCCCCGGCCCGCGCGTAGGCCTTGGCAATACCTGCGCCGATCCCCCTTCCTGCACCCGTGACCAGCGCGATGTATCCATCGAGCCGGAACTCGTCGGCACCTTGGCCATCGGCTGCAGGCACACTAGCCTGGGCCATCTCGCAGCCTCCTTTAGTGGCTTGACTGTGCTGGTATGGGATCACCGGGTCGGCCGAGGCCGCGGCTACGATCAGCTCACCGGACTCGGTGATCA
>DASYQM010000148.1:0-1723 GCA_036005525.1 Streptosporangiaceae bacterium | reverse complement strand
GCCTCCTTGAGCCGCTCGGCGTCGGCTTCGCCGAGCGGTGCGAGGAAGCGGCGCTCCGCGTCCAGGCTTGCCCGCGTGGCGCGCGGGCGGACGTCGCGGCCCGCGGCGGTCAGCTCGACCGTGTTCTTGCGGCGGTCGGCGGGGTGTGGGTTGCGCTTCACCAGACCCTTCCGCTCCAGGGCGTCGACCATGGCGACCATCGTGGTGCGGTCGATCCCGAGCCCGCGGGCGACCTCCTGCTGAGACAGCGATGCATTGTCCGCGATGGCGTTGAGCACCGCCAGCTCGCGGCCGTCGATCCCGTACGGCGCCAACGCCGGCCCGATCAGCCCGGTGAGCTGCAGCTGCGCGTGCTTCAGCAGGGGGTAGAGCCGCTCGGTTGACATGCCACCATTCTATCCCTATGCTGATCGTCAGTGATACTGACGATCTATTCGGCTGACGTTATGGAGGTGGGTCAGCGTGATGACCGACAGGGGTCGGGTGAGCTTCGGCATCAAGACCACGCCGATGAACACGACCTACGACGAGATTGTCAGGATCTGGCGGGACGCGGACACGGTCCCGGCCATCGAGCACGCCTGGCTCTGGGACCACCTGGTGCCGCTGCGCGGGCCCGTGACCGCGCCACTCCACGAGGGGTGGACGCTGCTGGCGGCGCTGGCCGCGCAGACCGAGCGGCTGCGGCTGGGCCTGCTGGTGAGCAGCAACCGCACCCGCCCGCCGGCGGTCCTGGCCAAGATGGCGGCGACCACCGACCTGATCTCGCGCGGGCGGCTGATCTTCGGGATCGGCGTGGGTGGCACCCGCGTCCGGGGCGACTTGCGGCACTGGGGCGGGCAGAACCCCGCCATCCGGGAATTCGAGGCCTACGGGGTGCCGCTGGTGGCGCCGGTGGAGGGCATCGCGGCGCTGGCGGAGTCGTGCACCATCATCCGGCGCATGTGGACCGAGGCGAGCCCGTTCGATTTCGACGGGCGCTTCTACCAGCTCAAGGGCGCCATCTGCGAGCCCAAGCCGCTGCAGCGGCCGCACCCGGCGATCCTGATCGGCGGCTACGGCGAGCGGACGCTCCGGGTGATCGCGGAGCACGCGGACATCTGGAACATGCCCGGCCCGCCCTTCCTCAGCGTCGAGGACTTCCGCCGCAAGCGCGCCGTCCTCGACGAGCACTGCGCCGCCATGGGGCGCGACCCGGGGGAGATCACCCGCTCGGTGCAGATCTTCCTCTCCGGCGACGACCCCGCCGCCACCCGCGCGATGGCCGCGGAGCTGATCGACGCCGGTGTGCAGCAGGTGATCCTGGCGCTGCAGCCGCCCGTCCGGCCCGCGCAGTGGGTGGCCGACGAGGTCATCGAGCCCCTGCGCGCCGCCCTGCCGACCGGCTGACCCTCGGCCGATCGCCGGGAACGCGGAACGGCCCGGGCCCTGGAGGGCCCGGGCCGTTCGTGCGCCGTGAGGCTACTGGGGCTGCTGGGTGTCCTCGAAGGTCTGGTACTCGTCGCCGGTGTAGGCGCCGGCGTCCACGTCGACCAGCTCGCCGTCGGCTTCGCTGCCACCATCGACCGGGACCTGGTAGGCGGTGCCGTCCTCGGCGTAGTAGACGTCGTCGCCGTAGGTCTCGTAGGTGTCGCCGAAGGCGTCGACCCCGTAGGCGCCCGTGGGGATCTCGGTCAGCACCGGGGTGACGCTGCGGTAGCGCACCATGCCGGTCCCGGCCGGG
>DASYQM010000147.1:0-2747 GCA_036005525.1 Streptosporangiaceae bacterium | reverse complement strand
AAACGCTGAGACTGGCTCACCGGTTAAGTCGCGTTAAGCCTCCCGGCCGCATCAGGGACAGCTGCCGGAATGGTAACTGGTCAGGTCCTTTTACGTGTGGGTGACTGGGCGGGTTGGGTCGACACGCTGGTGATAGCGGATGCGTGCGCTGGGTGATCTTGACCCGTAGTGTCCGGGTGTGCCTGCTAATCAAGGTCTGCCGCCGTCTGAGGTGCTGGCGGCGCTGGTTGTGTCGCTGCGCCATGAGCTGGCGGAGACGCGGGCCGAACTTGAGCGGGCCTGGGAGCGGATCGCTGAGCTTGAGGCGCGGCTGAAGCAGAACTCCCGGAACTCTTCCAAGCCTCCGTCCAGTGAAGGGCTGGGTAAGCCCGCGCCGCGGTCGCTGCGGAAGAAGAGCGGGCGCAGGCCTGGTGGCCAGGCTGGGCATGAGGGGACGACGCTGGCGCAGGCGGCCCGGCCGGACCGGGAACGGCGGCATGAGCCGGGCTGCTGTGGCCGGTGCGGGGCGGCCCTGGCGGGCCGGCCAGTCACCGGGGTGGAGCGCCGCCAGGTGTTCGACCTGCCGCCGGTGAAGGTGATGGTGACCGAGCATCAGCTGATCGAGCGGGAATGTGTCTGCGGGCACCGCACCAAGGGCAGGGCGCCGGAGGGCGCGGAGGCGCCGGTCCAGTACGGGCCGCGGATCGCCGCGGTGATCATCTACCTGTATGTCGGCCAGTTCTTGTCCAAGAAGCGGACCGCGCAGGCGCTGGCCGAACTGTTCGGCGTCCCGGTCTCGCCCGGCACGGTTGCCGCGCTGACCGCCCGTGCCGCCGGGAAGCTCGATGGCTTCCTGGATTGGGTGCGCGGGCAGATCGCCGCCAGCGGCGTGGCGGGGTTCGATGAGACCGGGTTCCGGGTGGAGGGGAAGCTGGCCTGGGTGCACTGCGCCCGGACCGGCAAGTACACCCTGCTGATGGTGCATTCCCGGCGGGGAAAGCAGGCCATGGACGCGATGGGCGTGTTGCCTTCGTTCGCCGGGGTCGCCATCCATGACGCCTGGGCGCCGTATGACACCTACACGGAGGCGGGCCACCAGCTTTGCTGCGCGCATGCGCTGCGCGAACTGCAGGCCGTCACCGACGCCGCCCCGGCGGGCGGATGGTGCTGGGCCACCCAGGCCGCCGAAGCGCTCACCACGATGCAGGCGCTGGTGAACGAGGCGATCGCCGCGGGCCGGGATTCCGTCGACCCGGCCATCCTCGCCGAGCAGGTCACCCGCTACCGTTCCGCCGCTTTGATCGGGATCAGCCAGACCCGGGACCGCCCCGGCGCGCTGACCCGCAAGCATCACGCGCTGGCGCGCCGCCTGCTGGAGCGCCAGGACGATTACCTGCGGTTCACCTGGCGCTTCGCGGTGGCGCCTGACAACAACGGCTGCGAGCGCGATATCCGGATGACCAAACTCAGGCAGAAGGTATCCGGCTGCCTGCGCACCCTCGCCGGTGCCCGCCACTTTTGCGCCATCCGCAGCTACCTGTCCACCGCCGCCAAGCATGGCCTGAGCTTCTTCGATGCCCTGGTCATGCTCACCGAAGGCCGGCCCTGGATGCCTACTGCTGCGTGATCTGACCGGCTGGCCCGGCAAGGCAGTCCCCGGCGCTCTATCGTCGGCGGCAGAGATACCACGAACAAGGCCAGGAGGCCGATGGTGCAGCCGGATGAGCCGCTGCGCGGCGTGGAGAAGACCGCGCTGGGGGTCGCGATGGTCCGGGCCCGGGAGAGCCACCGTGACGACCGGCTGTTTGACGACCCGTACGCGCAGGCGTTCGTGGACGCCGCCCCCGGGGCGTTCCCCGAAGAGCCCAAGACCCCGGAGGAGCTGGCTGCCCTGGGCCCGATGGCCTCGCTGGGCGCGGTGTTCTACGTTCACGGCGCCATCCGCACCCGGTTCTTCGATGACTACCTGACCGCCGCCACCGCCGCCGGATGCTCCCAGGTGGTACTGCTGGCCGCGGGCCTGGACACCCGGGCGTTCCGGCTGCCCTGGCCACAGCGCACGCGCGTGTTCGAGGTCGACCTGCCCGACGTGCTGGCCTTCAAAGACACCGTGCTCGCCACCCAGGGCGCCGTGCCCCGCTGCGAGCGTACCACCGTGCCAGCCGACCTGCGCGCCGACTGGACAGCGGCGCTGACCGAAGCGGGATTCGACCGCACCAGCCCAGCGGGGTGGCTGGCCGAAGGACTGCTCATCTACCTGTCCGCGGCCGAAGCTGAACGGCTGCTCGACGGCATCAGCGAGCTGTCCGCACCAGGCAGCCAGCTCGCGTTCGAGCACAGCCCCATGGCCGCTGCCACCCTGACGGACCAGGCCCGCCAAATGCCCGCCATGCGGCACTACACCAAGCTATGGAAAGGCGGACTCGGCAACGACGCCCTGCGCTGGCTCACCAGCCACGGATGGCAGCCAGAACTCCACGAACTCGCCATCCTCGCCGCCGCCTACCAGCGACCGGTCCCCGCCCAGGCCCACGGCGGATTTCTCACTGCCACCCGCATCCAGCCGTCAGGCCCTCATGACGAGAGGGCCAGAGCTTAAATGGCAAGCCTCGGCACCTGACCAGTTACGACGGTCGATGCCTATGTGGCGGATGTTCGCCGGTTTCTCGCGTGTCGTGGCGATGCGAGCAGCCTGCACGAGTTGAGTGTTGCCGAGGTCTCGAAGGCGGTGCTGCATGAGGTGGCTGGCCGGTCGCCGGCGACGGTGC